>CAZSOQ010000197.1:3541-9980 GCA_964608495.1 uncultured Armatimonadia bacterium
CTGCCCAGCCTGTGACAGGGGCTGCCCAGCCTGCGGCAGGGGCTGCCCAGCCTGCTGTTCTTTGCCAGTCCCTGAGGCACCTATCGCCGGGGTCCGGTCCACGCGGAGAGCGAGGTTGGCCAAGCCAACCTCACGCTACAGCCGGGGAAGGCCGCTTCGCCCGAGGCCGCCGTCGCGGCCCAGTCCGAGACCGGTGTCGCCGCCCCGCCCACGCCTGATCCGCTCCTGCCGCGCCGCCTCTCGCCGGTAGATGAGGGCCAGGATCTCGGCCACGGCCTGGTACAACGCGCGGGGGATATCGTCCCCTACCCTCACGGCCCTGTAGATCGCCCGGGCCAGCGCCACGTTCTCCACGATCGGCACGTTGTACGTTCGCGCGAGGGCCGCGATCCTCTCCGCCACATGCCCGCGCCCCTTCGCCACGACCCGAGGCGCCCGCCTGGGGGCCAGGGCCGCCGACCTCAGGTGGCCGCTATCGCGGCCCAGTCCCCTCCGCCATCCCAGGATCGCCGTGTAACCTCGCCCGTACTCCAGAGCCACGGCCACATGCGTCGGGTTGGTCAGCACCACCGTCGCCTCGCGCATCTCCGACAGGATCCGCTGCTCCAGCAGCTCTCGCCTCCTCTGCCGCCTGCGCATCCGCGTCACCGGGTCACCCTCAGTCTCCTTCCACTCCTCCCTCATCTCCTGGCGGGTCATCATCATCTGGCGCTCCGTCAGCCACCACTGGAAGGCGTAGTCGGCCGCCCCCAGCACCAGCATCGCCAGCCCGCAGCGTAGCGTGACGAGCGTCGCGAGGTCCACGAGCCCGCTCACGGCCCCGGCCGGCGCCTCCAGCCCCAGGCTCAACAGCACACCCGTCCTTGGCGCCAGCGTCCACCACGCGACAAGCAGCATCAGCCCCATCTTCACGAGGCTTTTCACCGTGTCGAACAGGCCCTCCCAGGAAAAGAGCCGCTTGAGGCCGTTGAGGGGGTTGATCTTCTCGGCGCTCGGCACGAGGGGATACAGCGATACGAGGAATCCCGTCTGCAGCCAGCTTCCCGCCAGCGCCCCGATCGCGGCCCCGGCCAGCACCGGCCCCGCGATCTTGGCCGTCATCCAGAATCCCACGCGCGCATAGGCGGCCAGCTCGGCCTGGTTGACGCTAGGGCTGCCGGCCGAGAGGATGATCCTGGTCGTGTCGCCCGCCAGGACCCGGTACATCCACGGGCCCAGAAGGCGTAGGGCCGCGAAGGCTCCCAGCAGCGCCAGCGCCGCCGTCAGGTCCCGGCTGCAGGCCACCCGTCCGCGCTGGCGGAACCGCTGTCGTCGGTGTTGAGTCGCCCGTTCGGTGCGCTCTTGAGCCATTGTGGTCGCGGCTCGGGCGAAGCCCACGCCCGGGGGGCCGCCGGATGCCCACAAGGCCGCGGAGAGAGAGGCGCTCCCTGGTAGGAGCCGGCTGTGCCGGCGACCCGCGGCTGGCGGCGTGACCTGCGACTACAAAGACCCTGACCTGCCACGTCTTCTGGGCTCGCTGACCAGCAGCGCCTTTTCCACCATCTCCGGCCTGGCCGCCGCCGCTTCCTGATTCGCCTCGGCTATCTGATCGTAGATCTCCCTGCGGTAGACGCCTATCTCCCTCGGCGCCTCGATCCCCAGCCGCACCTGTCCCCCCTGAATCTGCAGCACCTTGATCCGAATGCCCCCCTCGACGATTATCTCCTGACCCACCTGACGAGCCAGCACCAGCATCTGTTGCCTGTCCTTGCGGCGGAGCGTCCGCCGCCCGCAGCTCTCCGCCTGAGATTGGCTCCGCCCACCTCGTGGCCGCTGGCGCGGCCCAGTCCGCTGCGTGGATTAGTGAGGTTGGCCAGGCCAACCTCTCGCCTTCTGCGGCCTACGTCCGTGTAACGTGAGTTGGCCCGGAGTTGCCCCCGGGCCAGCTTTGGGCCAACTCCCTGACTGAAGCTGGGGCCGCTAGGCCCGCGACTGGGGCCGCTAGGCCCGCGACTGGGGCCGCCAGGCCCGCAGGGCGGCCCAGAGCGAGGCCAGCTTCCCCGACCAAGGTTGCTGTGCAACCTTTGGGGTGCTGCAACTCTGGTGCCGTTGGCCGTGGCACGGAGGTGATTCAGTCCACGGCCGCTGTCGCGGCCCAGCCAAGCCTCATCCCGATCCGCTGAGGCCCGCGACCGCGCCACAAAGCTACCCGGGACTGCCACAGCTCGCTTCCTCTCCGGCGGCTCCCCGCCCAGCGAGGTTGGCTTCGCAAACCTTACGCGGGGAGCTGCGAGCCTTAAGGTTGCTGCGCAACCTCCGGCACCGGCGTGCGCGCCCAGCTCGTGTCCAGGTCCTGAATCACCTGCTTGCCTCTGCGTGTCGCCAGGTTCAGGGCGATGGGCCCCAGCAGGTTGGCCGTGATCCCCCACGCGTCGCAGTCTTCCCCGCCCTCGTGCGCGGCGCTGGGTGTGAGGTCGGCTTCGCCGCCCCCCCCGAAAGCAACCGTCATCAGCCAGACCGGCTCCCCCCCGTCCCTCAGGCCCAGCCACTCCTGGTCCCCGGGTCCCAGGCGCGGACGGAACTCCGCCGGCCCCATGGTCACCGGCAGCGTCACCAGCGCCAGATGGGGCACCTCAACGCTCTGCAGCCACTGGAAGGGCTCCTCGTCCTCGCGCGACAGCAGGATGTAGCGCCTCAGGGCCACGAAAGGTATCGGTCCCTGCTCGAACTCGAGCACCTGCTCGGGCTCGATCTCCAGCACTCCGAAGTGCAGGGTGAGAATCCGCATGGCCTCACCAGCCTAGTTCCGCAAGTGATGGCAGGGCCGCCGCCTTGGCGGCCACGCCCAGAGTCGCTTCGTAGATGACCTGCAGCAGTGTCAAACGCGTCACCGCCACCGCCAGGTCGCAATCCTCCAGCGCGCTCAGGGCCTCCGTCAGCCGTACCTCGCCGTCCTGCGCCAGCCCCTCCAGCACACCGAGCCTCTGGTCGTCGGCCCCCACGCTTCCCCGCGCCAGCAGCAAGTGGTTCAGGAAGGCGTCCACGTCCGCCAGGCACTTCCCAAGGGCCTGCTTGTCCCCGGCCCGCGCCGCCTGCTCTGCCCCGGCCAGGCAGGTGAACAGGTCCTCGTCCACCCCATCCACCGCCCTCTCGCCCGTCGCGTCCTCGAAGTTGAAGATGCGATCCCCGGGCGTTGTCACCCGTACGGTCGCGTCCTTGCCCACTCGGTACCGGCACTCCGCGCTGTCACCCCCATACGCCACGGGATGAGCCGTGTCGCCAGTGGCCTCGAGGGGCGGGCCCTGGTCCAGCCGGCCACCGAAGATGTACCGTCCCCCGACGTTCTCATTCCCCAGCGCGAAGACGCCTGCCCTGATCCCCTCGATCTCGACGGCGACCCCCTCCAGAGCCTGGGGGCTCAGGCTGTCCGTCGAGGCCCGCAGCAGCAGGTCGCGGGTCCTTTCCATCGAGCTGCAGATCTCCCCCAGGGCCGAGTCCGCCCCCCGCAGGAGCATGTGGCCCCCCAGGATGATCTTCTGCTGCTGGGCGAGGTCCGCCTTAGTCGCCCGCGCTCCCAGGATCTGCCCCGTCGCCACCGGATCGTCGGAGGGCCGGTTCACTCGCTTGCCCGTCGAGATCTGGATCTGTAGCGAATACAGCTCGCGCTCCTGCCGGGCCATCTGCTGAGCCAGCCGAAGGTAGCTCCATCCGGTGGATATCCTCATCATGAGCCATCAGTCCCTGGAGGCTGCTGGGCGACCCCACCACCTTCGGTCGCCGGCAAGGCCGGCTCCTCGAGGGTGGCTTGGCCGACCTCAGGTGGCACGCCATCTCCCCTGAGTTGGCCCGAAGCTAGCGTGGGCAGCCCCGGGCCAACTCCCGGAGTCTGTGGGGCGCCGCCCGGCCGTCCCGCCCGCTTCCTCTCACACCAGGTCCAGCACGCTCTCCATCATCTCGTTGACCACCTCGGCCACCCGCGTGGCCGCGATAAAGGCCTTCTGGTACTTCATCAGCTCCACGGACTCCTCGTCCACCGACACCCCGTATCGCTCCTGGAACCTGTCCTCGAGCGCCTGCAGGAGATTCTCCCGCGTCACGGCGGCGTCCTGAGCCGCGACCACGTCGGCTCCGGCCTGCGCCATCAGGTCGGCCACATACTGCTCGGCCGTGGCGATGCCGAAGAGCCGCTCGTACCTGATCGCGCCGATGGCGAAGGCCGCCTGCCCGTCCCCGCTGGTGTTGGCGACGCCGGAGGCCGCGGTAAGCCGCGAATCGGCGGCGATGGTGGCCGAGACCTGCAGGCTGCCGGCCGGCCCCGTCGGGTCGTACTCGAAGAACACGCCGCCGGGGTCGCCGTTCAGGTCGAAGCCGAGTTGGTGCCGGGTGTTCACCGCCTCGGCCAGAACGCCCGCGAATTCGTCCAGTCTCTGCAGGTAGGCAGGCATGTACTGGTCCCGAATCTGCAGCAGAGCCAGTGCCTGCCCCGTTATCCCCTGGACTTGGCCCAGAGTCGGCGAAAGCCAACTCTCGCTGACTCCCGGGTCCACGTGGCCCTGGATGCTCAGATGGTGAATGGACGGGTCGGCCGGATCCGCCACCAGCTCTACCCTGGAGGCCGTGCCCACATCCACCACCTGCAGCCCACTGATCAGCACCGACAGCGACCCGTCGGGCTGTGCGAGAGTGGTAGCCCCCAGCAGCTCAGCCAGCTCCTGACAGGCTTGGTCGCGCTGAACCGCCGCCATGTTGCCTCCCATGCGCCCCTCATTCCCCATCGCCTGTTTGTTCAGCTCCGCCACCCTCTCCAGCAGGGCGTTGGCCCGTGCCACCAGGTCGTTGAATTGCCCCTCTATGTCGCCCGCCAGGCTCTGCAGAGTGGCGCGGTGCGCGTGCAGCGCGTCCGCCAGGGCCTGTCCCGTGCTGACGACCCTCGCTCGGGCTCCCAGATTGTTGCCGTCGGCCCCCAGGTCATCCCAGGCATTGAAGAAGTCCGTCAACGCGCTCTGCATGCCCTCGTCCATGTCTCCCACCACCCCCTCGATCCGCTCCAGGCCGAAGGACAGCGTCTGCGCCTGTTGGTACATCCCCCGCTGCAGGTTGATCCGAGCCTGCAGCCGCGTGTCCGTCAGCCGCTGCACGTAGTCCAGGCTTACCCCCTGCCCCGCCTTGGTGGGGTCCACCATCTGCGTCGCCGCAATGGGCGTCAGCACCGGCCGCTGCCGCGTGTAGCACGGCGTCGCTGCGTTGGCGATGTTCTGCGCCACCACCTCGATCGCCGCCCGCTGGGCGACCATGCACGTCTTGACGATCCGCAGTTCACCCAGAGGCATCGGTCACACCCCGTGGCCCGCCCGAAGCGGGCTCGTCACAAGGGCCAGCTTCAGGCTGCCTGATCCAGCAGGCCCTGTCGGCGGTCTGGTCCCTTGCCCTTGCCGCTGATGCGGCGCAGGCCGTCGGCTCCGTAGGACGACGTGCCGGTCAGCAGGTCCAGGGAAAACTCCGTTTGCGCCAGCATCTCAGCCGCCAGGCTGTGATTCAGCTCCGCTTCCCTGCGCAGCAGCCTCGACGTGTGCCGCAGGCGGCCCCACAGGGCGCGGCCCCCACCGTCCGGACCGCCCGCGTCGGGCGCCGCCCGGCCTGCTTCGGGGTCGCCAGGCTCTCGGCTGGGGTCGTCAGGGCCACGATCGCCGGGAGTTGGTGAGAGTCGGCCTTGGCCAACTCTCGCCAACCCATGCCTCTGCGCACGCGCTCGCGCCTGGCTCAATGCCGTCGCTTCCTCCATGGCCTCCAGCAGCTCCCGGTTCACCACCCCCAGCTCCTCGCAGCGGCCACCGATCAGCAGCTCGCGCTGATGCCTAAGCAGCCCGAGGACTCGCTCGTGGCTGGCCGCCTCCTGCTCCAGCAACTGGCCCAGAGGCGGCTGACCCGGCGACGGGGGCTGCCCGGCTCCCCGCACCGTTGCTGATGTGTCCCGCCACGGAGCCCCTTCCTTAGCAGCCCGGCCACCGGGAGGCGCGCTGGGAGAGGCTCTTGTCATGCCGTTCCCGCCACCATACGCTCAGCTATCAGGCCCTGCTGGACGCTCAGGCCACCCTCCTGCACAAGCCGTCGCAGGCTCTCCACCCTGTCCGTGCGCACCGCTGACTGCGGTGCCCCGCCCGCGAACGCCTGCTCCAGCGCCAGCCGCACCGCGTTCGCCACCTGCCCGCGTGCCGAGCAGTCCACGCGACAGGCGTCATCGGTCTGGCCTCGGGCGTCGGTCCTGCTCTCACCCGACTGACCCTTCTCCTGTACCTCTCCCGTTCTCGTTGGTCCGCCGTACAACGGCCCGATCCTCATTCCCACATCCTCCTTGCTTGCGGCGCCCCGGGCCCCTCAGCCGAAGCCGCTCGGCCAGCAGCGGGGGCCGCTCGGCCAGCAGCGGGGGCCGCTCGGCCAGCAGCGGGGGCCGCTCGGCCAG
>CAZSOQ010000198.1:0-9962 GCA_964608495.1 uncultured Armatimonadia bacterium
GTCTGGGGCTTCGTTCATCGCTGATCGCTCCTGTTGCTGCGCGCCGGCCGGCGCGGCGATGAGCAAGACCACCGCGACGGCGAGCCACAGGCTACTGAAAAGCCCTGTCATGCGCCTACTCCTGCCGGCGAAGGGCGGGCCCGCGCGTCAGGCCGAGCCTACTACGTCTCGCGCCCAGGCCACGAACCGGGCGGAGAGTCTCCTCAGCCAGAGACAGGCAGACCTTGGCTGACATAACGCTCCAGCCTGTAGAGGCTCGCGCCGTGGATCACGACGCCGTCGGCCAGGATGCCGCGCCATAGGTCCGGCGAGTCCGTCGCCCACCGGGGAAGGTCCTCGAGGGTCACGAAGAGCGGCTGCAGGCTCAGGCCCTGGCGCAGGCTCAACTCGACGGCCGCGGCCCTGATCCGCTCGGCCGCGCCACCGCCTTTGAGCACCACCAGCAGGTCGGTGTCACTGCCGGGCTTGGCGTCACCTCTTGCCTGGCTGCCGAAGAGGATCAGGCTGACCAGGTCCTCGCCGCCGGCGCGCACCAACTCCCGCCATAGGCGACGGTCCACCCTCGCTTCGGCCACGAAGAGCGGCACCAACACATCGCGCACCAGCGGGTTGTCGTCGGCGATCCTGAAAAGCTTGACGGGCGCCTGGCTCTCCGCCTCCACCACACCCGCCTCCGCCAGGGCCTGGAGCGCGCGGTGCACGTTCACCACGCCCCTGCCCACGCGGCGGGCTATGTCACGTCCCGTGAACTGCTTGCGGTTCGTGCATAGGAGCCGGAGAACGGCCACCTTGGTGGGGGTGTCGAGGACGTTGTCCAGGCGTGTGAGCATAGGTCCACCTGTTCCTGATAAGGAACATATGTACCTTATAACGAACAGCGCCGCTCGTCAAGCTCCCGGGCCTACCTCCGCCCCCAGGCGCCACAGGCCGTCGGAGAACTCCAGGCGATACACCTTCACCCGCTCGCCGGGCGTCCTATTGGGGCGGTGGAAGCTGGTGTAGAAGGCCCCGTCGAAGCCCTGGAAGACGCAGTTATGCCCCCCGTCCCGGGCGATCACGGGCTCCTGGTACTGGGTATAGGGCCCCAGCAGGGCATCGGCCACGGCCACGCCGCAGCAGTAGCCGTCGCGCGGGTTGAAGCTCGACCAGAAGAGGTGGTACTTGCCCTCGTGCCGGACCATCATCGGGCCGTCTATGACGTGATTGGACCAGGACGCCTCCTGGCCGCGGAACAGCAGGTGGCGCTCGCCCACCAGGTGCGTGTAGTCCGGCGCGATGCGCTGAGCCCACATCTCCCCTATCTTGCACTGCACCCACTCGTGCACGAAGATCAGCCACTCGCCGCCGCCGGCGTCGCGGAAGAGATGGCCGTCCAGACATTCCCATTCGGGCGGGGTCAGGGCCCTGTCGGAGAGGTTGCGGAAGGAGCCCATCGGCGCCTCGGCGACCGCCACGCCGGTGCCGCGGCGCGTGTTGTCGGTGTTGCCCGAGTAGAACAGGTAGAACCTGCCATCGCGCTCGCACAGCTCCGGCGCCCAGAACTGGTAGGCGGCCCAGGTGGGCGGGTCGTCGAACTGCAGGATCGGGCCCTGGGAGGTCCAGTGGATCAGGTCGGTCGAGGTGTAGCCCTCGAAGCCGCCGCCTTCCTTGCCCCAGGTATCGCCGGTGGTGCCGACCAGGTAGTAGGTGCCTTGGTACGGCATGATCCAGGGGTCGCGCATGTGGATGTCACTGGAAAGCACGGCGGTCTTGCCTCCCTCGGGGCCGGCGGGCGCCCGAAGCAGCCGTAAGGTCCCCGGCCAGAGCCACTCAGGCGGGGCCGCCAGGGCCCCCGTGGCCGCTGCCAGGGCCGGCAACAGGTGAGCAAGGCGCATAGTCTCGATCCGCTCCCGGGCGTGGGGGCAGTGCTTGCCCTGGGGCAGTCCCTGCCCCGGGCGTAGTTCGGCGCGGGGGCCGCGTTGACCTTGGCGCGCGGTGGCGGCGAGGGCGCCGCTACCGCCCCGATGGCGGGGCGCTCTCGGAAGAGCCAGCGGCAGGGCGTGGAGGCCTGGGCCGGCTGAGGGGCGAAGAGGCGATCCGCGGCAAGGTCGCCGATTGCGTATCACAGGGAGGGGGTGTCAGGCATGGCGGGACGGTCATGGTCGCTCGTGGGCAGCCGGATCTCCTTGGTCGCTCTGGCGCTGGTCTGCTCCTGTCGCGGAGTGCCCCAGCCAACAGCGGGCGTGCAGGAGTACGTGTGGTGGGAGGGCGAGGACCCGGTGGAGACCAACTTCCCGGCCCAGTCCTGGTTCTCCCCGTCCACCTTCGAGGAGAACCGAGACCTGCTCTCCGGCGGCGATTGGCTGAGCAACAGTGGCGAGCGCACCGGCGAGGAGGCCTTCGCCCGGTATGAGATCGAGGTGCCCGCAAGCGGGGAGTACAGCTTCTGGACGCGCAAGTTCTGGAAACACGGGCCCTTCCGGTGGCGATTCGGGGACGGGGAATGGCGCGTCTGCGGCGCGGACATCTCCCTGGCGGACGACGCTTACCTGAAGGTGCACGTCGGCGCGAACTGGGTGTCGCTGGGTAAGGTGACCCTGGAGAAGGGTCCCCAGACCCTCGAGCTGCGGCTCCTGGCGAAGCCAGGCGAGCAGTTCACCGCGGCCTTCGACTGCTTCATCCTGACGCGCGGGGTCTTCGTGCCCAACGGTAGATACAAGCCGGGCGAGCGGTCGGGGCTGGCGGATGAGGGCTACTTCGCCTTCGAGCCCTCACCCGACGGCTTCAGCGACGATGCCGTGCTGGACCTGCGGTACCTCAACGAGAAGCAGGCCGGGGAGAAGGGCTTTGTGCGGAGGGACGGGCGGAACTTCGTGCTGGGCAACGGGCAGCCGGTCCGGTTCTGGGCGACCAACGTGGGGCCGAACAACATCGGGCAGGACCGGGCCTCGATAGACTACCTGGCACGGGCCCTGGCCAAGCGCGGGGTCAACATGGTGCGCTGCCACGGGCCGATCTTCGACGACTCGCAGGACCCGGCGGCGGTGAATCAGCAGCGCCTGGACGACCTCTTCTACCTGGTGGCGGCCCTGAAGCGCCAGGGCATCTACACCATGCTCAGCTTCTACTTCCCGCTGTGGTTTGACATCAAGCCCCACTACGGGATCCCGGGCTACGACACGACTGAGAACAAGCGGCCCTTCGCCCTGCTGTACTTCGACGAGCGGATGCAGGAGATCCACAGGAGCTGGGCCAGGCAGATGCTGACGACGCCGAATCCGTACACGGGGGCGCCGCTGGGGAAGGACCCGGCGGTGGCGATAGTCGAGATCATCAACGAGGACAGCTTCTTCTTCTGGACCTTCGCCAAGAGCAATGTCCCGCCGGTGCACTGGGCCCACCTGGAGAGACTCTTCGCGGCGTGGCTGGCCAAGCGCTACGGGTCGCTGGACAAGGCCTTCGCGGCCTGGGGCGCCGCGCGCCTGCCGGAGGATGCCGCGGGGCCTCAGGACGACTTCCCCGAGGGGCGGGCGGGCCTGTTCGAGGCGTGGCACATGACCGGCGACGGCCTGCAGAAGGCCGGCGGCCCGGGTAAGGTGAAGCGCATCGGCGACCAGGTGCGCTTTCTGACGGAATTGCAGCGCGGGTTCTACACGGCCTTTGTGAGCTACCTGAAGGAGGGTCTGGGCTGTGGGAACCTGGTGTCGCCCAGCAACTGGCACGTGAGCGACGGGGTGATGCTGGACGCCCTCGAGCGCTACACCTACACGGCGGGCGACGTGATAGACCGCCACGGCTACTTCAGCAGCAAGCACGAAGGAGACGGCGCGGGGTACTCGGTGCGGGTCGGGCACAGCTTCGAGAGCCTGGCGGCGGTGACCGTGCCCGAGCGAATCCCCCTCCAGTTCCTCCAGATTGACGGTTACCCACACATCATCTCCGAGATCGGCTGGCCGAACCCCAACCGCTACCGTGCCGACTGCTGCTTCCTGGCCTCGGCTTACTGCTCGCTGCAGGGCGTGGACGGGATCTACTGGTTCGCCGTGGGCAGCAACTTCCTGGCCGACAAGAGCATGGCCAAGTTCGCGCTGAGCTGCCCGCTGGTGGCCGGGGCCTTCCCGGCGGCGGCGCTGCAGTACCGCACCGGGAAGGTGGCGGAAGGCCAGGACGTCGTGTACCAGATCCTCAGCCTGGAGGATCTGTACGCGATGAAGGGGTCGGGCGCCTCGACAGAGCAGGCCCTGGATGAGCTGCGCAAGAGGGACGTGCCGGAGGGCGGCGAGGCGATGGGCGAGGTGAACATGCTCGACCCGCTGACCTTCTATGTGGGGCAAGTGGTGCGGACCTTCGGCGACGACCCCAGCCAGTCCCGACAGCGCGACCTGACGGCGTATATTGACCGGAAGGCCAAGACGGTCAAGAGCGTGACCGGCGAGCTGCTCTGGGACTACGGCAGGGGCGTGGCGACGGTGGACACACCCCGGAGCCAGGGCGCGGCGGGCTTCCTCGCTAAGGCAGGGAAGATCGAGCTGGCGAACGTGGCCATTGAGTGCGGCAACGAGTTCGCGTCCGTGCTGGTGGTGGCGATGGATGACCTGCCTCTGGCCACGGCGAGGAGGATACTGATCCAGGTAGTCACCGATGAGCAGCCTTACGGGTTCAAGGCAGAGAACGGCACGATCACGGACCTGGGCGGCCCACCCTACCAGGTGAAGAAGATCCAGGCGCGCGTGACGCTGAGGCTGGAGGGCGCCGACAAGGCCCGGGCCATCGCGCTTGACGAGAATGGCTACGCGACGGACAGGAAGGTGGCCGTGAAGGGCGACGGCGTGCAGGCGCCGCTGGTGGTGGACCTGGCGGAGGATGCCATATACCAGGTGGTTGTGCGGGAGTAGATGGGGGCGGGAGGCCGAAGGGACGGCGGCGGTGGTGGCACGTGCTGTGGTCCGCTCCTATCCTCCCACAGGAGAGCGGGCTCGGGGAAGGCTCAGCACGCTGCTTCCGTGTACTCGCGCAGCAGGCGCAGGTATAGCAGGTAGTCCTCCAGCGAGACCTCCGGCGGGGTCTGGTGGTCCACCGACGGGATGTAGCCCCCTGACCGCATGACCGGCAGGAGGCGCTCGAACTCCTGGCGGATTCGGGCCTCTCCCAGGTGCATCACCGTCTTGTCGAAAGCCCCGATCATGAGCAGGTCGCGGTGGTCGCGGCGCAACTGATTCACGTCCACCCCCGCCATGCGCTCCAGCGGCAGGAAGCCGCGAACGCCCACGCGCTGCATCCAGGGCACCAGGGCCGTGATGTCGCCGTCGGTGTCCACCAAGGGCAGCGTGCCGCGTGCCTCAAGGGCCGGGACGATCTGCCGGTAGTAGGGGGCCACGAACTCCTCGAAGTGCTCCTCGGAGAGCATGGGGCCGTGGTTGTAGGACATGTCCTCGGCAAGGGTCATGAAATCGGGCACGCAGAAGGCGCAGAAGCGCTCCAGGCAGCGCAGGTTGTAGTCGAGCAGGTCGCGGTTGATCTCGTGCAGCAGCTCGGGCTCGTCGTAGAAGGAGTACAGGTGGCGCTCGATGCCCATCAGCGTGCGCGGGAACCAGAAGAATCCCTCGAGGGTGATCCAGACCACCAGGTCACCGGCCCCCTGTTGCTCGCCCCAGGCTCCCGCCACCCGGGGATCGAACATGTCGTCCGGGTAGAGGAAGGGCCGGAGGTCGCGGTAGTCCCTGCCGCCGAGGAGCCCGGCGCCGTGGGACGCCGGGGCCGGCGCGCCCGGGCCTACTCCGCGCAGCCAGGCCTGCTGGAAGGGGTCCAGGCCGAAGTGGCAGCGGATCGCGAAGGCGTCGGTAAGGTCGGGCGGCAGGCCCTCCCGGTGCCAGCGGTTCACCGTCTGGTCCCACCAGGTCGCCCACTCGATGATGGGCAGGCGGTCCACAGGCTGGAAGGACATGACGCGCCGGAAACGCTCTCGATTGGTCACGGCAGGCTCTCCCTGGGTGCCGGGTAGGCGGCTTGGGGGACACGCGCGGGGTCAGGCGCCGCTTAGCCGCCCCCGACCGACACGTACTTCACCTCGACGTAGGCCTCGATGCCCTCGGCGGCGCCCTCGCGGCCCAGGCCCGACTGCTTGACGCCGCCGAAGGGTGCCTCGGCCGTGGCGGGGACCATGTCGTTGAGGCCGATGATGCCGAACTCGAGCTCCTCGGCGACCTCGATGGCGCGGTGGAGGTCGCGGGTGAAGACATAGCCCGCCAGGCCGTAGACGGTGTTGTTGGCGAGGCGGATGGCCTCCTCGGTGGTCGAGAAGGGGAAGATGGGCATGATCGGGCCGAAGACCTCCTCGCAGGTGAGCCTGGCGCCGGCGGGCACGTCCACGAGGACGGTGGGCAGGAACCAGTAGCCGCGCCGGAACTCGGGCCCGTCGGGACGCCCGCCGCCCACCAGGACCTCGGCGCCGCCTTCCACCGCGTCCTCCACGAAATCCTCGGCGTTCTCGACCGCCGAGGCCGAGTACAGTGGCCCGCAGTCCACACCCGGCACGGGCTCGCCGTCGGCGTCCAGCGGATTGCCCATCCGCAGGCCGCTCGCCACCTCGACGACCCTCGCCACGTACTCCTCGTAGATGGACTCGTGCACGTAGAATCGCGTGGCGGCGATGCACACCTGGCCGTTGTTGCGGAACTTGCCCCGCGTGTTGGCCTCGGCGACCTGGGCCACGTCCACGTCGGGGAAGACGAGCACGGGCGCGCTGCCGCCGAGCTCCAGGGAGAGTTTGGTCACGTGCTCGGCCGAGCCGCGGATGAGCTCCTTGCCCACCTCGGTGGAGCCCGTGAAGCTGAGCTTGCGGCAGAGGGGGTTGCCCAGGAACTCGACGGCCATCTCGCGGCCGGGCCCCAGGACGCAGTTGACCACGCCGGGCGGGAAGCCGGCGTCGTGCAGGCAGGCGATCATCTCGAGGCTGGCCAGGGGCGCGTGGACCGACGGACGGGCGACGATGGTGCAGCCGGCGCCCACGGCCGCGGCGATCTTGCGCACGGGCAGGAGGACGGGGAAGTTCCAGGCGGAGATGGCGGCGCACACGCCCACGGGCTGGCGCAGCACCCAGCGCCTCACGCCGTCCTTCGACGCCGGGACCCAGCGGCCATACACGCGCTTGCCCTCCTCGGCGAACCACTCGAAGTAGTTGGCCGAGGCCAGAATCTCGCCGAGGGATTCAGGCACGGGCTTGCCTACCTCGGCGGACATGGTGCGGGCCATGTCCTCGGCGCGCTCGCGCATGAGGTCGGCGGCCCGACGCAGAATCTTGGCCCGGTCCCAGGCGTTCATGCGGCGCCAGGCATCGAAGGCCCCCGCCGCCGCCGAGAGCGCGCGGCTCGCGTCGCGCGTGTCGCCGTAGGGCACTTCGGCGATGACTTCCTCGGTGGCCGGGTTGAGGACCTCGGCCGTCCTCCCGCTCTCGGCGTCGCAGAACTCGCCGTTGATGTACATGTGCCACTGCGCCTTCATCTGTATCCCGCTCCTTTGCCCTGGGGCGCCGGTGAGCCGATAGCTGGCACTAGGAAGAATTTGGGAAGGGGGTCTGGGGGAGAACCCTTTTTAAAGGGTTTCGCCCAGGCTCCCCTCTGTCTTTATCCTTGCGCCCTCGTCCGCGCCGGTCGCCAGGGCGCGGTAGATATCCAGGAAGCCGCCCGAGGCCTTCGGCGGCAGGGGCGTGTACTCCTCCAGGCGTCTGATGATCTTGGCCTCGGAGAGCTCGACGTCGAGGCGGCGGCCGGGAATGTCGAGGACGACGGTATCGCCGGCTTGGAGGGCCGCAAGGGGGCCGCCAGCCGCGGCCTCGGGGCAGACGTGGCCGATGCAGGGGCCGCGAGTGGCCCCCGAGTAGCGCCCGTCGGTGACCATGGCCACGGAGTTGCCCAGGCCCATGCCGACGAGCAGGGCCGCCGGTATGGAGAGCTCTCGCATGCCGGGGCCGCCGCGCGGGCCCTCGTGGCGGATGACGAGGACATCGCCGTGGCCCACGCGGCTGCCGAGGAGACCGTCGCGGACAGCCTCCTCGCTCTCGAAGATGCGGGCCGGGCCCGAGTGCTGGAGCATTTCGGGCACCACGGCGGCCTGCTTGACAACCGCGCCGCGTGGGGCCAGGTTGCCGTAGAGGACGGCCAGGCCGCCCTCGGGGGCCAGGGGGGCGGCGATGGGCCGGATGATCTCGCCATCGGCGCCAGGCCGGCCGTCCAGGCGATCGGCCAGCGTGCCCTCGCTGATCTCGAGGGCCCCGGTGTGCATGAGCCCGGCCACGGCCAGCTCGGCCATGAGCGCTCGCACGCCGCCGGCGGCGTGGAAATCCGTAACCGTGTGGTCGCTGGCGGGCTTGAGCCTGGCCAGCAGGGGCGTCTCGCGGCTCAGGTGGTCGAAGTTGGCAAGCTTGAGGGGCACGTCTACCTCGGCGGCGAGGGCGAGCAGGTGCAGGACCATATTGGTCGAGCCGCCGAAGGCCAGGCCCAGGCGGATGGCGTTCTCGAAGCTGGACGCGCCCAGGAAGGCCCGCGCGCCCGGGCCGCCATCGGCCAGCTCAACCACCAGCCGCGCCGCGGCCTCTATCAGCGCGCCCTGCTCCTCGGACAGCGCCTCGACCGTGGCCGCGCCGGGCAGGGCGAGGCCCAGGGCCTCGGCGATACAGGCCATGGTCACGGCGGTGCCCATCATGTTGCAGGCGCCGGGCGCCGGGCAGGCCGTGGCCTCGATGGCCTCGAGCAGCTCGGCGCTGATCTCGCCACGGACCGCCCGCCCCATGGCCTCCTTCACGTCCGAGGCCACCAGCGGCATCGAGCCCTCGCAGCCGCCACAGGCCGCGCAGCCGCCCACGGGCATCACGCCGCCGGGCACGAACACCGTGGGTATGTCGCAGCGGGCGGCCGCCATGAGCAGGCCGGGAAGGATCTTGTCGCAGGAGGCGATCATGACGGCCGCCTGGCAGCCGTGGGACTTGAGGGCCAGCTCGGCGCCCGCGGCCACGACCTCGCGCAGGGGGAGGATGTAGTGCATGCCGCGCCCCTGAGCTATGCCGTCGCAGGGCGCGGGGACGTTGAACTCGATGGGCATCCCGCCGGCGAGCTGGATCGTGCCGCGCAGCAGGTCGGCGACCCGGCGGAGGTGGGCATGGCCGGGAGTGGCCGAGGAGTAGGAGTTGATGACACCGATCAGCGGGCTGGCGAAGTCGCGCTCCGTGTACCCCGCGGCGCGGTACAGCGCACGGGCGTAGGTGGCCTGGAAGCCCTCCAGCGGCGATGACGACATGCCCATACCTCCCGCCCGAGGAAGGTACTCCGTCAGGTCAGGCGGCGCAAGGCGGGCGGAGGACGCGCGGCAACGAGGGCGCCGGCGACCTAAGGCGAACAGTAACAGGGAGGCGCGAGGGCGCTTGCTCGACCCGGCCCGGTCAGGAAGGGGCAGTGACCGAGCGCCGGCGATCCCGAACACACGGCCTTGCCGAGGGAGGCAGGGACATGACCAGAGCCGCTTGGGTAGTGATGCTGCTGCTTGCCGGCGCCGCGGTGTGGGGCGCTCCCATCACGGTGCCGAACTGGTCCTTCGAGGGGGGCGCGGATCGCCCCCTCGACTGGACGCTGTCCGGTGGCCAGGGGGAATGGCTGCGGGGCGATGCGGCCGACGGGGAGCGTGCCGTGGCGGTGACCGGCGATGGCGAGCAGGACAACTACTGGCGGTCCGCGCCGCTGGACCTCACGCCGTCCACGGTGTACCGGCTGCGATTCCGCGCGCGCAACCTGGGTGGGCAGGGCGGCACGCCCGTGACGGGGCCGATCTTCTGCAACCGGGACCTGGGGACGATCCCGGCGGCGTGGGCGACCTACGAGTCCATCTTCATGACGCCGCGCACGATCACGGCGGACAATTCGTGGCTGCGGATGGGGCAGTGGCAGGTGAAGGGCGCGGTGGCCTACGACGCCCTCGAGCTGGCCCTGATCGAG
>CAZSOQ010000199.1:0-9934 GCA_964608495.1 uncultured Armatimonadia bacterium
GGCTGATCCCGACGCCCGTGTCCGCCACGGCGACCTTGATGTACGGCCCCTCGGCCGCCGCCGTCACCGCCACCCTCCCCCCCGGCCGATTGTACTTGATGGCATTGCCGACCAGGTTGCTGAAGAGGCGGATGAGCTCCTCGCGGTCGGCCTCGACGGGTCTCAGGCGCTCGGGGATCTGGGCCTCGAGGGTCACTGTGTGCTGCGCAGCCACGGGCTGCATCAGCTCGACGACCTCGCGCACCAGCTCCCCCAGGTCCTGCGGCGTGATCTCGCGGCGCACCGTGCCGGCCTCCATCCGCGCCACGTCCAGCAGGTCGGACACCAGGTCCGCCAGGGCCTTGATGCGCTCCCGCGAGCGCTTCAGCATGTGCTTCTCCTGCTCGGGGTCGTGCACCAGCCCCTCAAGGAGCACGGAGAGAAACCCGTCCACGGCGGCCAGGGGCGCCCGCAGCTCGTGGGCCACCATGTTCACGAACTGGGCCTTCAGCTCCTCGACGTGCTTGAGCTGCGTGATGTCCCGCAGCACCGTCACGGTGCCCAGGAACCGCCCTGACTCCTGGTCCACCACGGGCGACACGTCCGCCAGCACCCAGGACCGATCGTCCAGGTGGGTCAGCCTTACCTCCTGCGACAGCCGCACGTGCCGCGCCGACGCCTCCTGGATCATGTCGTACAGCTCCGCCGGCTGCAGCACCTCCGCCAGCGGGTAGGGTCCCTCGCCCAGCTCCAGGCCGGGCAGGACGCGCAAGGCCGCGGGGTTGAAGAGCACAAGCTGCTGCTCAGCGTTGCACACCAGCACGCCGTCGGTCATGGAGTTGATGATATGCCGCAGCCGGCTCTTCTCCGTCGCCAGCTCCAGCATCCGCCACTCGCGCTCGGCCTGCAGGCGGTTGCGCTCGCGGATCAGCCTCACACGCTCGAGGGCCTTGTTGACCACCCTGGTGAGCTCGTCGGGCGAGAAGGGCTTGGCGAGGAAGTCGTAGGCGCCCTGCCGCGTGGCCTCGATGGCCGTCTCGAGCGTGGCGTAGGCGGTGATGACGACGCAGACCGTCTCGGGGGCCGCCGCCCGCGCGCGGCCGAGGAACTCCAGGCCCCCCATACCCGGCATCTTCAGGTCCACGAGCACCAGGTCCAGCTCCGGGCGGCGCTGCAGGACCTCCAGCCCCTCCTCCGCCGTCGCCGCCACCAGCACCTCATGGCCCTCGGCCCGAAGCACGCGCTCGCAGCCCTTGCGGATCCCCACTTCGTCGTCTATGACCAGTATTGCGTGACCGGCCTGGTCCTCGGCTTGGCCGTCGGCTAGAGCCTCTGCCACTTCCGGGCACCTCCGCGCGGCGTTTCGCCGGAAGCAGTCTACAACCTCGGCCGGGCGCCTTACGACCCGCCTGCCCCGCCCTCCTCCAGCGGCACGTCGGCCCGCGGGAGCGTCACGATCAGGTCAATCCACTTCCCTTCTTCGCCCTCCGCCCAGATCTCTCCGCCGTGCTTGTGCACGATCTCCCGCGCTATGTACAGCCCCAGGCCCGTGCCGCGCTCCGCTTCCCCGGACTCATGAAGGCGCGAGAACTTCTCGAACAGGCGCGGCATCTGGTGCGGCGGCACGCCCTGGCCCTCGTTCCACACGTGCAGCTCGACGTACCCGTCGGTGAGCCTGCCCCAGAGCCGCACCAGCCCGCCCTCGCGCCCGTACTTGACCGCGTTGCTCAGCAGGTTCTCGTAGACGATCTGCAGCAGCGACGGGTCGGCGTGCACGGGCAGGTCGGGCGTCAGCTCGCTCTGCACCCGCATCCCCCTGGCCTCGAGCCGCGCCCGCAGGTCGCGCAGCACGGGCCGCACCACGTCCTGTTCTACCATCAGGGGCCGCGCCCGCACCTGCAGCTCGCCGCGCTCGATCCGCGACAGGTTCAGGTAGTTGAGGATCATGTTCTCGGCCCGGTTCACGGCCCCCAGCACATCGTCCAGGGCCTCACGCTGGTCGTCCTCAAGGTCCCCGACGTACCCGTCGCGCAGTGCCATGAGGTTGATCTTCATCGCCGCCACCTGGTTCTTGAGCTCGTGGGTGATGAACTCGAGCGTGTCCAGGTAGTTCTCGTTCCAGCGCTTGAGCTCTTCCGCGGTGCGGCTCAACTCCTGGTGGCTCTGGCGGAGCTGGTCATCCCGGCCCCGCAGCGCAGCGACCATCTGGTTGAAGGCCATCGTCAAGCGGCGGATGTCGTCCCGCACCGTGGTCCCCTCGGGCGCGGGCAAGTGCTGGCCCAGGTCACCCCGGGCCACCGCTGCCGCCGCCGCCGTCAGCCGCGTGATCGGCTGCGCGAGCTGCGCCGCCAGCCACGAGGACAGCAGTACGGCGCCCCCCACCGCCAGCCAGCTTACCATCAGGAATACCCCCAACGCCTCGCGCTGCATGTCGTCGTACCGCTGCTGCAGGACCCCCACGTACAGCATCCCGATGATCCGGTAGCTACGGTCGCGGATCGGCTCGTAGGCCGAGATGTACCAGCTATCCACGACGAAGGCCGGGCCTCGCCACGTCTTGCCCTCGCCCAGCACGCGATCGAAGACCTCGGCCGAGACACGAGTGCCCACCGCCCGCCGGCCCCGCGCGTCGGTGACGTTCGTTGCCACGCGCACGTCGCGCTGGAAGATCGTCACCGTGCCCAGGCTCTTGCCCTCGTACAGCACGTGAGTGAAGATGCTGTCGCGGATGAAGTCCACCAGGTCGGAGTTGCGGTTGAGCACCACCCCCACGCGCACCGCGCCGATGACCCGCGCGTCCTCGCCGTGGATGGGCGCCGCGGCCTCGAGGACCATGGCGTCGGTCATGCTCTTGGCCTGCCCCGGCTTGGCCCGCGGCGTGGGCAGGATGTCAATGGTCGACCGCGCGGCGAGCACGGGGCTCTCCTCCTCCAGGGCCTCGAGGGGTAGCAGAGACACGGCGCTGGCGGCCCGCCCCGTCTTCAGCGCCTCGAACACCACTGCGCTCCCGGCGGGCACGGGACTGGGGACCCTCGCGCGGGCGGACCGGCGGATCGTGCCGTCGGCGTCAACGATCTGTAGGAAGTCGCAGGCGCAGTCGGTGCGCAGGCCTTCGAGGAAAGACGAGGGGAGGCGATCGGGCGCGGAGGCGCCGCCGCGCTCCAGGTTCAGGGCGGTCACGACCGCCATCTTGCGGACGTCGTCCAGGCGACCGTGCAGCACCGCGCGGGCCGTCTTCAGCGCCAGCGCCACGCGCCGCTCGGCCTCGCCGACGACCAAGCGGCGTATGAGCACAGTGCCCGCCGACACGGCGAGCAGCCCGCCCAGGAGCGCTACGCCCACCAGAGCCAGCAGGAGCCTCGTCCGCAGCGGCGCGTCCATAGTCACCCCCCAGACCCCTGGTCCGCGGTTGCAGCGCCAGGGCGCCTCGTGCCTATTGTAGCAGGACCGGGGCGGGGCCTGCAGTGGGCGGAATCGGGACGCCCTCAAGGCTGGGCCGACAGCCGCCGCAGCCAGTCGTGCGCCTCCAGGGCCTGGCGGCTATCGGGGAGCTGTTGGAGGATATACTGGAAGTACTGGGCGGCCAGGCCGGGGTCGCTGAGCCGTAGGGCCGCGATCTCGCCCGCCCGCAGCGCGGCCTCGGCCCTCGCGTCCGCCGGCGCGTCCTGCGTCAGTACCGCGCGCAGCACAGCGACGGCCTGGGCCGGGGCTCCCTGCCGCACGTACACCTCGGCCAGCGAGAGCCGCAGGGGCACCGGCAGGCCTACGTCGCCCACCCCGGACCTGGCCCTGTCGTAGCAGTGCAGCGCCTCGTCGTACCTCTCCGCCGCCAGGTGCAGGGACAGGGCGCGCAGCCAGTACTCGACGGCCCTGCCGGCGAACTCCGGGCTGGCGGAGCAGTGGGCCGCCGCGAGCTCCTGCAGGGCCGCGTCGGTGGGGGCCGCGTCGGCCTGCTCGATGGCCGCCGCGGCGGCCAGCTTCAGCGCCCCACTGGCGGCCAGGCGGCCGATCTCGTCGCGGGCGACGTCGGTGGCCGCGGCCTGGGGCAGGTTGAGTTTCAGGGCCATGGCCGCGCCGGCCGCGAAGCCGCCGAGGTGCGCCCAGTGCCCCACGCCCCCCAACTCGCCCATCAGCACCTGCCAGATGCCCGACAACAGGTCCATGCCGACGTAGAAGAGCGCCACCCACCGCGCCTCGACCAGCCACGTGCCGTAGTAGATGAAGTAAAGCCAGTAGAAGATGCGTACCTGGACGCGGGGGAAGCGGAGGACGAAGAGGGCCAGGAGGCCCATGATGGCGCCCGAGGCCCCGAGGCTGCCGACGGCCTCGTGAGTGGCGACGAGACCCACCACGGTCTGCAGGGCCGAGGCGGCCAGGCCGGCGCCGAGGTAGATGGCGAGATAGCGCTTGACGCCCAGGGCGTCCTCGGCGTGGGAGCCGAAGACCCACAGGAAGACCATATTGCCGGCGAGGTGGAAGAGATCGGCGTGGGCGAAGAGGGCCGTGATGGGCTGCCACAGAGCGAAGCTGTCGGGGTTGAGGACCAGCGGGTTCAGCTCGGGGTGCCATCCCAGAGCAACTTCGAGCATGAAAACCAGGCAGTTAACCGCGATGAGAGCCACCGTGGCCCACGGGAAGTGCTCGGTCTCACGCTCAGTGCCGTAGGGAAACAGCATGGCTGAGCAGCGCGGTGCGCCCGGACGGCGGTCGCGGCGGGCGAGCGGCCCTGTGGCGGGCTGCTCGGCGCGGGAGGCGGTGCGCGCGGCGCCGAGTCGGCGAGGGTGATTTCGCCGTGACGGGCGGACCACCTTGCCAAGCGGGCGTGGAGGGGTGATGGTCGCGGCGCAACCCGCCGGGGCCTGGGCCTTGACAGTGCCGCCCCGGGCTGGCATACGTGACACGCCCAACACGCGCGGAATCCCGGGAGGCGCCCTGATGGACTACGATCTGCTGCGAGACCGATTCGCCGGCTACACGACCATCCTGCGGCCCGACAGGGACGAGGCGGACTGGTGGGGCGGCGCGCCGTCTATCGCCATCGGCCCAGACGGGCGCACCTACCTGGCCGTCCGCATGCGCGAGGCCGTGTCCCCTCGCGGTCGGCGCGGCTACGAGGTGCGACTGCTCGTCGGCGACGACGGTGTCCACTTCGAGCCCATCGCCCACTTGAGGCGCGAGGACGTGCCCATCGGCGGCTTCGAGCGGCCCGCGCTGGTGTACGACGCCGCGCGCGCGGCCTTCCGGCTCTACCTCTGCGGGCCCTGGCCCCACGAGGGGGTCGAACACTGGTGCATCCTGCGTCTGGAGGACGTGCGCGACCCCCGCGATCTCGATCCCTCGACGGCCCGGCCCGTCCTGGCCGCGCCGCCGCCGAAGAACGAGCGCGACTTCGGCGTGCGCGGCTACAAGGACCCCTTCGTGTGGATCGAGGGCGACGAGTATCACATGGTGGTCATCGGCTACGGCCCCGAGCGCACTTACCACTTCGTGTCGGCCGACGGCGACGAGTGGCGGCAGGCTGGCGATGGGCCGTGGATGGACCACGGCGGCTGGCACACGTTCTTCACGAGGCCCGCGTGCGTGTTGTCCCTGGGCGCCGGGTGGCTGGTGGTCTACGAGGGCTCGCACCCGACCTGGTACGACCCGCCGTACAACATCGCGACGGGGCTGGCCTGGACGCCCGATCTGCGCCACGTGGTTGACCTCACGCCCGACGAGCCGCTGCTGAAGAGCACCACGCCGGGCACGTACCACACCTGGCGCTACTCGCACTGGCTGTGGCGCGACGGGGAGCTGTGGGCCTACGCGGAGGTCGCCTGCCCCGACGACACGAACGAGGTGCGCCTGTTCCGGGTGCGCATGTGAGGGCTGACCGCGAGGCAGGCGCTAACGCAGCTCACGGCAGCGGCAAAGCCGCCGCGTCGGGCCCTCCTGCCCGGTCCGCCCGTGCAGGCTACTTGAACATGCTGAAGGCGGTGGGCTGCAAGCCCGCGGCCGAGAGCACGTCCCTCGCCGCCGCCATCAGCTCCTGCCGCTGCTGGGCCAAGGCCGTGCCCGTGCCCGGGATTATGTCTAGCAGGTAGCGCTGGGCCCCCGCGATCGGGGGGTCGTCGGTCAGGGCCCACAAGGCTACCTGAGCGGCCGGATGGGCCGGATGCTGCGTGTCGAGCACCTGGGCGAAGCGGATGAGCGTGGGGTTGAGGGGCGGCAGAAGGACCAGGGCGTCGTAGTGGGTCGGGGCGGGCTTGCCGAGGTCCATGCACAGGGCGGGGATGGTGACGCGGACGGCGTTGGCGAGGCCGAGGCGCGTGGTGGTGGACGTGCTGCCGAACATGCCCTGACGGCCGCCTCCCCCGGCGCCCTGGCCGAAGCGCGGACGCCGTCCGCCCTCGGAGCCGCCATAGGCACCGCCGCCGCCATACGCACCGGGACCGCCATACTGCGCCCAGGCGCCGCCGGTCGAGCCGGTCGCGCGGAAGACGGACCCCGCCGGGATCACCACCTCGGTCGGCCCGCCCGGCATGCGCTCGATAAGGCCCACGACGGAGGAGTCGCCGTTGCCGCGGAAGTCCGCGCGGATGGAGCCCTGGTTGAGGGCCGTGAAGATGTCCACGCGGTTGGCCTGGGCCAGCGCCGAGAGGCCGAGAAGGCTCAGGCTGACGAGGCAAAGCAGGATCGCGCGCACTTGACCAGCACCTCCTGGCCCCCACCTTCGCGGGGAGTATAGCACCGGGCCCGGGGCAGGAGGAAGAAGACTGGCGCCGGATGCGGCAGGACCCGCGGCAGGGCGCCCGGACGGACGGGTGCGGAATAGGGCGGCCTTCCCCGTTGGTGAAGGGTGGTAAGGTCTGGACGATCAACTACCGTCGCTAGTTCACTGCCCGGGCGCTCGGCTCAGTCCAGCTTCGCCCGCAGGGCCTCCTCGGGCAGGGGCAGCTCCTCCGGGCAGTCCTGGACCGTGCGCACCCTGGCCAGCACCATCATCGGCTCCCGGCAGGTGAAGACCACCGGCTGCTCGCCGGCCAGGGGCAAGTCCTCTACCGGCGGCAGCCTGCGCCGCTCACCCTCGGGGCCCTCGCCGCGGGTCGCCGGAAGGACCTCGGGCGCCTCGCCCGGGAAGTACACCAGCCTCTCGCCCTCGCGCAGGGTCACCGGGAACACCACCCGCCTTTCCCCCACGCGCAGCTCGGGCTCCACGAGCCCCGCGTCGTCCAGCTCGTCCAGCACCTTCACGTCGTCTATCCAGCAGGTCACCGTGGTCCGCGAGGGCAGGCCGTTGTAGTAGAAGATCAGGTACTCGACCCGCGAGTAGTCTATCGGCAACGGCTGGGGCTTGGTGGGCCGTAGGAGCTGGAAGTAGCGCCAGTCCGTGAAGTCGTTCGTGATGTAGTAGTCGGTGGCATTGGGGCCCTGGCGCAACTGCAGCTTGAACTGACCGCCCCTGCCGTCACCGCGCAGCCAGAAGCCGATGCCCCTGTGGGCCGACAGGTCCAGGGGCGGGTCGAAGCGCTTGCCTATGGAGCTCCAGCCCGAGGTGTCCGGCAGGGAGCTGGTGGCCGTGTATCGCCCGCAGCGGCGGCCCTCGACCGCTCCCTCCTCGACGGACGCGAACTCCTGGGTGACGCCCTCGCGCACCGAGCCCGCCTTGCCGGGGCCGATCACGAACACGTCGAACTGGTTATTCGGGTCGCTCAGGTAGGGCGCCAGATCGTCGAAGGTCTCCAGCGTGAGGGCCTCGGGCGAACGGTAAGCCGGGCCCGGTCTGCGCAGGCTGCCGCAGCGTATCTGCACACCGAGTCGGGCGCCCTCGGCCGCGGGCTCGACGGTCCATTGGTTCTGCTGGCCGTGCAGGTCGGTGATCTCGCGCCACTGCTCGAAGGCCGTGCGGCGCAGGCGCAGCGGATCGCGCAGCAGTCGGTACTCGCGCCCGGGCTGGCGCAGGAGGTCGCGCGTGGTCTCGGGCACCTTGCCCGAGACGCGCAGGCGCTCGTAGGTGCTCACCAGGTCGAAGATGGGCCCCATCTCCGGGTGGTCGCGCAGGCGCGCCGGGCTGGTCTGGACCGAGATGGACGCCCCGAAGCCGAGGCACTTCTGCAGGATGTAGTCGAACTGGTCCAGGGTCACCTCGGGGTCGTAGACGTAGTACCACCCGACGTCCAGGGGCATCAGGTTCTTGTCGTAGCTGGCGAACCAGGGCAGGCGCTCGTCCAGGTAGCCCTTCACATCGCCGTGGCCGTCGGCCGAGGCCATGCGCGAGATGAGGTGCCAGGAGTAGTGGCTGTAGCTCGACCCCTGCAGGAAGGCGTCCTTGTTGCGCAGGCCCTCGTAGTACAGGCTTTGCAGCCTGGCGTTGTAGTACCAGTGGTCGTCCTGCAGACGCTCCGAGCCGTCGAAGTAGAGCATGTCGGCCTTGATAGCATTGGCGACCCGGCAGACGTTGCCGACCACCTCGTCGGCAAGGGTGCTGTCCAGGTCGAAGAGGAAGTAGCCGTAGGAGCGCTGGACGTGGGCCACGCGCTCGCCCCTGGCGTGGGGCGCGGCTGTGGTGCCCGCGGCCCCGCGCTGGCAGCCCGAGAAACCGAAGGGTTCCTGCGAGCTCAGCGCCGCGTAGTGGATGAGTTCATCGCCGATCTGCAGGTATGTGCCGTCGCCCATGTAGCCCCCGTCTTCCTCGGGGAAGCCCGCGGGGGCTTGGACCGTCGGGACGAAGTCGGCCTTCTCGTCCAGGTCCGCCGCCAGCTCGGCCCAGGCGTTCTTGACCAGGCGGGGGTCAGGCTTCGGCGTCACGTAGGCGTCGTTGAGGTACACGGCGGGCGCGAGGAAGTGCAGGCCCACGCCGAAGCCCGCCCGGCGCAGCCTGTCGGCCGTGCGCTGCAGCGACGGCAGCCCGTCCGGGAAGAACGTCGTGTTGACCTCGTGGTGGCCGTGGGTGCGGTTCCAGCTTCCGCCGCCGATGAGGATCATGGCGAAGCCGCCGCGGCGGGCCCACTCGATGACCTCGTCGGTGTCCTTCTCGCCGAAGCCCGTGATGAAAAGGTAGCTGCGCCGGGCCAGCCGGGATCCCTTGCCCCAGGCCCCACGGGGGTGAGGGTTGGGCAGGCCCGCGGCCTTCTCCAGGGCGTCTATGGACGTCTCGAAGGCCTTGCGCGGACACGCCACCAGCCCAAAGCCAGCCGGTATGACCCCGTAGCGACTGTAGGTCTCGGCCCGCAGGTACACGCCGCGCGAGCCCCACAGTTCGCTGTCCTCGTCCTCGAAGTCCTCCAGGCTCACTTCGCGCGGCCCCTGCGGCGTCTGGAGCACCGCGCGCACGTCGTCGACAAGGCACGCCACCGAGCTGTTCGCCGGCAGCCCGTTGTAGTAGAAGCTCAGGTGGGTCACATGACTGAGGGCGACGTTCTCGAGCGCCGGGGCGGTGCACGTCACCTCACGCCAGCCCGTGAAGTCAATCGCCACGTAGTCGTCCCGGTAGCCGCCGCGTCCGTCGTGGAGCTGGACCTTCAGCTGCTCGCCCTTGCCGTCGCCGTAGACCCAGGCCTTGACGGCGGCCAGGCCCGTGAGGTTGACGGGCGGTGAGAAGAGCCGCCCGCGCACCGACCAGCCGCTCGCGTCGCTCAGCTCGGACTTGGCCGAGAACCGCGCCGCCCGGCGGCCCTGCTTGACCTGCTCGGTCTCGGGCTCGAAGGTGTGACTCACGCCCTTGGCGTCGCCGCCGATGGCGGAAGCCCCTACCGGGAAGCCGTGGACGTTGACGCGCGTGCCCATGACCGCCGTGCCGAAGTCGTCGCTGTAGTAGGCGTTCACCGAGCCGCCGAGGGCGTTCAGGCCGTCCAGGTTCAGGTCGCACAGCCGCAGGGCCTCCACACGGCCGAGGTCCACGCCGTCCACACTGGTCACTTCCCACAGCGAGTGGCCCTTGCCCGTGGACACGCGGAAGACGACGGCGGCGCCGCCG
>CAZSOQ010000200.1:0-9891 GCA_964608495.1 uncultured Armatimonadia bacterium
GGCCAGAGCCACGGAGCAAGCGGATCATGGCCCAGCAGCAGAGCCGTGGCCGGCAAAGCCGGGCGCCAGGGTTGGTGGTTGGTCGCTGCTCACTGCCTGGTGCTCAACTCGCCCGCCGCGGCCCTCGCTACGGCCGGGTCCGGGTCCTGGGCCGCCTGGCGCAGCAGGGCCTCGGCCTCCGGCCCACCTAGCTGTCCCAGGGCCAACACCACCGTCACCCGAAGCCCCGTGTCGGGTGTGCTGAGGGCCTTGCCCAGCGCGGGTGCCGCGCTCGGGTCGCCGGTGTGTCCCAGCGCTCGCGCGGCGTAATCATCCGTGGCCGGGTCCGCCAGGGCCCGCGCAAGTGGCGCCACGGCGCGCCTGTCCCGCGTCTCGCCCAGGGACCTGGTCGCCGCGCCTCTCACCGCCGGGTCACCGTCCGCCAAGGCCTGCAGCAGAGCCGCGAAGATGCGCTCGTAGTCCGGGCTGGTGGGGCTCGCCCCAGGCGCGGAGTAGCGCCGCCGGGCCTGCAGCCAGTCGCCGAGCGCCCAGGCCGCATCCCGCCGGACGGTGGGATCCGCACTGCCGAGCTTGTACAGCAGGGCCTGCACGTTGCCGGCGAGCCGGTAGCTGCTCTTGCTATCCCACGAAGCCCGCTCGAAGCTCGGGGCCGAAGCCATCAGAGCCACCAGAGCGCACACGGCGGCCACGAGGGCCGAAAGCCTCTGGCTGCGAGGATGCCAGGCCTCGTGCGAAGCCCCCAGCGGCCTGCCGGCGAGGATGCCCATCAGAGCCAGCTCAGCCATAAGTGCCGCCCCGGCGATCCCGCCGTGCGACGGGGGCAGCCATGCCTGCGGCGCCAGCGTGACGACGAGCGCGCCACCGGTCAGGCCGGCCAGTCCACCGACCAGCGCCCCGGTCTGCCCACTCCTCGGCTCCACGGCCAGCGCGGCCGCGGCCATCGCCAGGTAGGCTCCCAGGGTGAAGCCGGCAATCGTCCCCACGGCACCCCAGAGGATCAGCGCGATGGGGAGAAAGGCCCAGACCAGCTCGCCGGCGTCGCTTCGTTGCGCCTCGATCAAGACCGCGACGAAGCTCACGACCAGCCCGAGGACGGCCCCGGCCCCGCCGCCGACCATCGCGCCCCTGAGGAAGGCGCGGCGCGGTCCCAGCAGCGCGGAGTACGCCGCCAGGCCACCGGTCAGCAGCCAGCTCAGCAGCGCCAGTTCCGGCCACTGCACGGCCATCCACTCCTCCTCCTGCGCGCTGGGCCGAAGCCCGCTTGGGCCCGTCCCTGCGGCGGCATCCTCGGCCCAGTGGGCCCCCGGCCGGGGCCGGTAGGAAAGGCGCGTCTATCGTGGCTGCAGGGAGACGGCGAAGTCGGGCTTGTCCCTCAGCCACTTGACGTGGCCGTCAACGTAGGCGGCGTTGTTGCCTCCCGAGTGGCGCGGCGGCACAGGCCAGCTCCCGCCTCGGTCAGCGGCGTTCCTCACCAAGGCGTCGGAGTCGAACAGCATCACCGTGTGCGCGCAGCTCTCGAAGCGCGAGAGCGACAGCACGTCCAGCGGCGCGTTGACGGCGTACCCGGGCCGGTCGCCGCGGACGGCAGGGCACAGGAAGATCCCCTTGCTCTTGATGTACGGGTAGACGACATCCGACCAGCCTCGGGAGCGCGGGAGCCGCTCGTCGTAGTCCTGGGCGTACATGAGCATCCCTAGGGACAGTTGCCTGAGGTTGCTCAGGCAAGCGGACTCCTGAGCGGTCTGGGGAGTGGCGGGGTGAGTGGCCGGCGGCGCACTCGGATGGTGCGGGGCCCGGCCGGCGGCGGGACTGAGGGCGGGCCTGGGCCCAGTGGGTCCGGGCGGTGGCGCCTCGGGCCTTGGCGGTGCAGGCGGCGCCCCCGGCAGGAAAGACGTGCCGCCACCAGTGGCGACGGCGAGGATCTCGCCCCTGTCGAGGTCCGCCCGCCAACGGCCGTCGGAGCCGCGCTCGAGGGGCACTCGGGCCTCGACCGAGCCGGTGCCGTCCAGGGAAACCACAGTCTGGGGGCCGTTCTGGGACAGCTCGATGGCCCGGGGCTCACCCACGAGCGGCGAGGCGAGCGCCAACAGCCAGGCCGGCGCCTGGCCCATGGCCCCATGGTAGCGGCCCGGCAGGGCAGCCAGCACCCCGCCCAACTCGAGGCGGAGCTGGGCCCCGTCGGAGAGGTCAACCCACCAACGCCCTTTCTCCTGGACCACGGGCAGGGGAAAGGCCTTGGCGCCGCTGAACCGCACGGTCGCCGAGGCGGTGTCCCTGGTGATCGACACCTGGGTCACCTCGTAGCGGGTCGTCTGCGTCGCCAGAGCGCTGAGGGGTAGGGAGAGGGACGAGGGCCCTGCGTTGGCCCAGCGCTGCCACTGGCCCGCCGTGAGGGTGCGGCGCGAGGTGGGGGAGAGCAGCTCGTAGGCGGCGTCGAAGGAGCGTGCCTGGATGCGCGCGACGAAGGTCCGGGCCACGTCCGCCTCGGGGCCCGAGAGGCCGGTCGCGGGCATGATGGGGCCGCCCGTCAGGGGACCGGTCGGAGGAGGTGGCGGCTCGCCGCGCTCGCGGCAGCCGGGGACCGTGAGCGCCGCCAGGATAGACACCAGCCCCAGGACCGGGACCCAGATGACACGAGCGCTGCCGCGTCTCATGCGAGTCCCTCCTCGAAGACGGGCCATCGCCGGCGGCCGCGGATGGGATCAGCCGCGGCCGACCAGGGTGACGCCGGCGCAGATGAGAACCACCCCGGACACCTTCTCCCAACCGAGGCCCTCGCCGAAGAAGAGATGGCCTACCGCCAGGGCAAGAACGTAGGAGAGGCTCATGAGGGGGAAGGCCTGGCTGAGCTCGAGCGTGCTGAGGACCTCGAACCACAGGACGGTGGCGAGGAGGTAGGTGCCGACGCCGGCGAGGATGTAGCCGTTGGTCGCCAGGCGCAGGAGCGCGCTGACGGCGCCGCGGCCGACCTGGAAGCGCGACTCCCCGGACCCGAGGGCGTGCTTCCACAGGGACTGGCCGGTGACGAGCAGACACACGCAGCACAGGACGAGAAGGTAAGGTCTCAGCACGGGCACTTGCCTCCACCGTCGGCGATCGGGCGCGCCGCGGGCCCTCGCCCCGCGGGCTTCATCGGCGCAAGCCAAGGGCGAGCAGGAGCGCGGGCGACGTGACGCGCCACCAGTCTGTAAGCATCCGCATCTTCGTGTAGGGCTTGCCGGGCACCACGGGGTACTCGATGGTCACGGGCACCTCGAGAAGGCGATACCCCAGGCGCACGACCTGGAAGAGAAGGTACGGCTCCAGGCCATAGCCGTCCAGCCAATCCTGCCAGAGGTTAAGGCGCTGGTCGTCGAAGAGGGCTGTCCGGAAGGCCCGGAAGCCGTTGGACGCGTCGGTGATCCAGCGTCGGGCCAGGCAGGAGAAGACGAAGGAGTAGCCGCGGGTTCCGAGCCGGCGCTGGAGGGGCATGTTGCCGCAGGCGCCGCCGGGCAGGTAGCGCGACCCCTTGGCCAGATCGCACTCGCCCGCGGCGACGGGCGCGACGAGCCGCTCGATCTCGGCGGCCCGCGTCTTGCCACTGCCGGACATGATGACCACGATGTCGAAGCCGTTGTGGCGGGCAAAGTCCACGCCGGTGCGAAGGGCAGCGCCCACACCCCTGTTATGGGGGTGGCTGATGACCTCGACGCCCACGGCGCGGGCCTCGTCGGCCGTGCCGTCCGTGGAGCCGTCGTCCACAAGCAGGGCCGTGGTGACCACGTCGCGAGGGAGGTCCTCGAAGGTGCGGGCTATCTTGCCCTCCTCGTTGTAGGCCGGCGCAACGGCCAGGACACGGTCGCTCATGAGCACCTCGCGGGCCGGCGGTGGGCCGGGCGCCCGGGCTTCACTCGCCCGACAAGCGGCGGTCTAGGATAGGGACGTGCTCGACGAGGATGCGAGTGGACATCCTCAGCGTGGTTCCGCAGGCGGCACAGCGTAGCTGCTCCACGTCGCCCTCGCGCCCGACGACCTCGAGCCTCTTGCCGCAGCGGCAGACGCGGGCGGTGACCCGCGCGGGGCTGCCGACCACCAGGCAGTAGGGGGGCACGTCGGTGGTGACCACGGCGCCCGCGGCGACCATGGCGTACTCGCCGACGGTGACGCCGCAGACGACGGTGGCGTTGGCGCCGATGGACGCGCCCGTCTTGACCAGGGTCGGGAGGATCTGCCAGTCGGTGTTGAAGGCGCGGGGGAACAGGTCGTTGGTGAAGGTGGCGTTGGGGGCGACGAGGACGTCATCCTCGAGGGCGACGCCCTTGTAGATGGAGACGCCGTTCTGGACCTTGACGCGGTCGCCCATCACGACGCCCTGGTCCACGTAGACGCCCTGGCCGATGACGCAGTCGCGGCCGATGCGGGCGGTCTCCCTGACGTGGGAGAAGTGCCAGATCTTGGTGCCCGGGCCTATCTGGGCGCCCTCGTCTATGACGGCCGTCTCGTGGACGTAGAAGTCGCCGTCGCCCATCCTGGTTCCCCCCTAAGCGACGACAGCCGGGGGCCGCCGTTGCCGGGGGGATGATACCACGGGGGGTGCCGGCCTGAGAATCGCGGGGACGCGCGGGAAGCCATCTCAGGGCGCCGGCTTGGGCTGCTCGTCTGGCAGGAGCGCGAAGAGCCCGGCCGAGGCCAGCAGGGCGAGCAGAGGCAGCATGGGGACGCTAAGCCTGGCGATGGCGACGAAGAAGCCGTGAGCGAACCAGAAGACGAGAATCCAGACGCCCAGCAGGAGAGGGCCGGGGGCCCTGCGCCGCCAGGCGTCCCAACAACCCACGCAGGCCAGCAGGATGGCGGTGTAGTGCAGGGCGAAGAGGAAGGGCTCCACACCCCTGCCCTCCTCGGTCTTGTACCATAGCCTGCCCCACTTGCGCGCTACGAGGGCGAGATGGGACAGGGGCTGCTCGCGGAAGCCGCGGAGGGCCGCGCGGGTCAGGGCCCGGTTCACCCCCAGCTCGTCGCCGCGGGTGACCCCGGCGTCCAGGAGCACCTGGCGCAGGCGCTCCCAGCTCTCCTGCCGGGCCGTCTTGCCCAGCGAACCGGCGGTGGGAAGGTCGTTGCCGTGGTACAGGATGTAGCCGGTCTGGCAACTGAGGAAGACGTGGCCGGTGAGGAGGTAGTTGCGCAGGACCCAGGGGCTTAGCACGAGGGCGATGCAGACACCATAGAGGAGCGCGCCGGCCAAGCGCCGGGCGACGGGCAGGTCGTGCCGGGCCAGGTAGAAGAGGGGGAGAAGGGGCGCCCCAAGGAGGGCGACGGCCTTGGTCAGGGCAGCCACGCCCAGGACCAGGCCGGCGATGGCGGGCGCCGCGATCCCGCGTCGGGTAAGGGCCGGCAGGGCGGCCAGGGCCGCCAGGGGTACCAGGAGGACGAGAAAGGCCTCGGTGTTGATGTAGCCGCAGATGTAGCCGAGGACGGGGTGGACGGCGACGGCTGCAGCGGCCAGGGTTGCCACCCGGAAGCGCCACAGCCGTAGCCCGATGAGGAAAGTGACGAGGCAGGCCAGGACTCCGAGGACGGCCTCGAGGATGTGGAAGGCCACGTGGACGTGGCCCAGCAGGCCGAAGGTCGCGGCGAGGCTGAGCGGCAGCACGGGAAGCACCAGGAACCGCTTGTCGTTGTAGTCGTAGCCCTGGCCCTGGACGAGCTGCAGGGCCATGCGGTCGTAGGAGGCGGCGTCGGGGTGACTGTCGAGCTGGGGCAGGGCCACGGCAAAGGCGACGCGGACGACCAGGGCTGCCGCGAGCACGGCAGCCAGCAGCGCTTTCTGGCGCCCGGTGAGGGGCGGTCTGCTCGCGTCGTCATCGGATGTGCGCGGCCTATCTATCAACGCCTGACTCCTTCCCGATCAACGGATCGGGCCGTCGCAGCCGGGATCTCGAGGCGGCACGGGGGCCGGTCCGGCACGATGAGTCCCCCGCAGGGCTGCAGGGAGCCTGCTCGGCGGCGGAGGAAGTGGGACGAGTCCTCGATGGTCCGAGTGGCCGGCGCCGACGAGTCTCCCTTCCCCAGACACTCTCCGCCGTGACCCAGAGGCAGCCTCAGGCCGAGGGCCATTGTACCATCGCGCGGGCGCGCGCTGCACGGGAGAGAGCAAGGCGGGCGTGTGCCGTTGCGCAAGGACGGACCTGCCACGGGGACAGGCGGGTAACGCGGATACCCCGACCGCCAGGGGGTACCCGTAGGGCAGGGCGGCGGCCGTTCCGTAGGAGCCAGCTATTGCTGGCGACACGGCGAGCTTGCTCCGCAACCTCACGCCACTGCGGGTCGCCGGCACGGCCGGCTCCTACACCAGGGCCACGCGGGTCCGCCCTTCGAGAGCCTTGGTTGGCGGCGCATCCTGCGCCAAGCGGACAGCCCCGCGGGCGTGCCTGGCGTCCTTGCTCCCTAGGGCTCGACCGGGCCGTCGCTCTCAGGCTGCGGGTCGAGGACCACCACGTCGCGGGCGCGGGCGGGCGGGTCAACCTTCAGCCACTCGAGCTTCCCGTCGCGGTAGGAGCCCTCGACGGTGGTCCTCAGGGGCGCACACAGCCTGAACTCCACGTCCCACTGAGCCGGCCAGGCAGGGAAGAGCAGGATCCGCTGCCCGTGGGCCTGGAGGATCATGGTCTGCAGGGCCATCAGGCCGTTGGAGCCGTGGTCCTGGTCGGGTATCCAGTCGAAGTTGGGGCCCCAGAAGACCGGGAAGCGACTGCCGGGATTGGTGTCCGCGAAGCGCCGGGTGAGCAGCGTGCGCGCCTGCTGGGCCAGGCCCAGGAAGGCGGCCTGGGTGTCATCCTGCTGCCAGCCGCGGCTGCCCTTGATCCTGCGCTGGGCGAAGGTGCGCCGGGCCAGCTCCAGGTCGGGCTTGTCGACTCCGCACAGGCGGTAGGGGAAGACGGCGTACAGCTCCGGGTTCTCGGCGTTCTTCGCGGGCTCGAGGATGTCGCGGGCCGGCGCCAGGATTTGCTCGCCGTCGGCCTCGGCCGTCGGGAGGTCCGGCAGCTCGGCCAGCAGGCGTTCCCAGTGGGCTCGCATCTGGGGTGTCGCTAGGCCCTGGGGCAGGGAGAGCAGGCCCTGCAGCGTAAACCTGAGCCCGGCGATGGGGGGAAGGGGGTTGATCGCCTTCTGCCAGGTCTCGAGGGCCTGCGCGGGCTCAAAGAGCACCTTGCCGGCCTCATCGCGGGCGTAGTGTCGGTCGTAGAAGGTGACCACGGCGTCGGCCAGGGGCAGCAGCATCGTGCGAGCGAAATCGTCGTCCTGCGTATAGGCACGGTAGTCGAGCATCATGGCCAGGAGCTCGAGCGCGCCGGAGAAGTAGTGCCGGATGTAGGTGTTGTCCACCTGCGAGACGGGCTTGCCCTCGCGGTTCCAGCCGTAGTTCTCGTTGGCGTAGGACCCCCAGAAGTACATGGTCTCGGGGAAGAAGGCGCCGTCGTGCCCGAAGTACAGCCTCGTGCGCTCAAGGGCCAGCGGCAGAGCCTGCAGGTACATGCGGAGAAGGGGAAGCAGGGCGTCAAAGTCGCCCGACGCGAGCATGGGCCAATAGGGCAGCCGTGTATTCTGGAACCAGTAGGGCCCGCCCCAGCGCCGGTAGTCGGCGTCGTACCTGGCCTCACCCTCGCGGGCGTCCACGGTGAACAGCGAACCGTTGAACTTGATCGGGTAGGCGCCGCGTCCCGCGCAGGCGGCGATGAAGCGCTGGAGGGCGTAGGCCTGGGAGACCTGGTCGCCGGTGGCTCCCAGGCTTCGCTGGGCCACCACCTCACCGTTGTGGTACAGCCTCTGCGGGCCTGTCGCGGCGTCGAAGGTGGCCGCGACGTGCGACCACCGGCCCGCGGGCAGCCGGGCGTCGTAGCTGAGCGTGGAGGGCTCGACGATCATCCGCAGCGAATTGCCCGGGTAGGTGTCGAGGAGATAGCCGTTCGAGGTACCGGCCCGGGACTTGTCGAGGATCCTGCCCCCAGCGTCGGGCAACTGCTCGGGCTGCACCCAGGCCGCCAGCGTCACGGCCTGGGTGAGATCGAAGGCCGGATCGTCGGCTACCTCGACCCAGCCCTTGCCCGTGAGCCGCAGGGCCCTGCCGCCGGGCGCGTCGGTCACCTCCACCTCCCCGACGGCCCTCGCCGCCGGGCCTCCCGGCACGGCGTTCGGGAAGAGGCCGTCGCGCTCGGTCTCGAAGGTCCAGTGACCGAGCAGGCCGGTCTCGCCAGCAGGCGCCGCGGTCGGCCCGGACGCCAGGGCGCGGACCTCCTCGGGGGTGAGGGCCCTGCTGTATACCCTCGGCTGCGCCACGAGGCCCCGGAACTGATTGGCCCCATCGCTGCAGGCCCCGATGCGTAGCGGCAGGTCATTGGTGGTGATGCCGGTGGTGCTCGATGAGCCCCGCACTCTGATCCAGCTTCGGTCCCAGAAGGCCTGCCACCACCGGCCATGGGCCTGCCGGGCCTGCTCCAGTGGCACCGCCTCCACCTCAGCCGCCTGCTGCTCGATCCGGCGCACCCACTCGTCCGGCGTGGCGGTCTGGGCCGTGAGGGTGTGGACGGACACGGCGTAGCTCTTCCTGGGAGCCGCTGAACGCAGCACGGCCGGACCGGCGGAGACCAGGCCCTCGCCGCGGATGAGGCCGCCGAAGGTCCGGTTGAGCAGCGGGTCGTGAGCCTGCTTCGCCCAGTCGCCCATGCCCTGAAGGGCCAGGGTCTCGGGCCAGAGGGACGCGCGGTTGCGGTGGAACCAGAGGATGCGGTCGCCCGAGGCAGGCAGCACCGTGTCGGGGTAGACGATGACCGGGTGCGGCGCGCCGCTGAGGCCGTAGGCGCTGAACATCTCGCCGCCCTCGAGCTTCCTCTCAGCCGTGCGCCAGGTCTCTAAGCCCACCTGGAGACGGAAGTCGCGGCGGCCCTGGCACTCGATGCGGACAACCGGATGGTTCGCATCCACCCACACGCGGAGCAGCACGGCCACGTCGTCGGGACCGGCCCGGACTTCGATCTCGCCCTCGCCGAGGCGCAGCTCCTGCCTGAAGGGGCCCGGGCCGGCGAAGGGATTCGGGTCGAGCGTTACGCGCATGCGCCCCAGCTTGAGCAAGCGGGCGTTCTCGCTCCAGGCGTCCGTGCGGGCGATGTAGAGCAGCAGGTCGCCGCCCTGCTCGACCCAGACGTTCAGGCCGATCTCGCCGTTGCCGAGGGGCATGGAGCCGGACGAGTCGGCGCTGGGCGAGTCCCAGACCACGTTGTACTGCCGGACCGAGCCCGGCTCGGCGCCGATCACCGATGAGGCCATTGTCATCACCAGGAGAAGAACAGGCGGCAAGACTCCCGCTCGCGTCTGCGACACGGCCATCGCTCCTCTCACGAGTGGGGACATGCTTCGCGACCGCCCGGTCCGACCCTCCGCGGTGAGGGCGCCACCGGGGACTGCCGCCTAGGCCACGGGCTCCCCGGGAGCCGCGGCCGGCCTTGAGAATCGCCAGCGCGCGGGGTACCATCGTCGCGGCGAGCGACGGGCCGGCACGGCCTCTCGCCCGCACGTAGCCTGTGAGCCGGGGTCCGAATTGTGACCGACGCTACTCGCCCGGGAAAGCCCCAACTGCTTATCGCTGCGGGAATCTCCGTTCTCGCGCTGGGCCTTCGGCTGGCGTACCTGGCGCAGGCGAGCGCGAGCCCGGCCTTCGCCTCGCCCATCATGGACGCCGCCTACCACGACTCGTGGGCTCGGCGCATCGCCGCAGGGGACTGGGTGGGCCACGAGGTGTTCTTCCGCGCGCCGCTATACCCTTACTTCCTCGGCGTCATCTACAGCGTCTTCGGGCCCAATTACGTCCTCGTGCGGGTCATCCAGTGCACGCTGGGCTCGGTGACCTGCGTGCTCCTGTAC
>CAZSOQ010000201.1:0-9830 GCA_964608495.1 uncultured Armatimonadia bacterium
CGTGGGGCGGGCGATAGGGGATGCCGTCCGGCGGCTGGGCGAGGGGCGGAAAGTAGTCGTCCAGCTCCCAGGCGTCGCCGGCGCGCAGCAGCGCCTCGATCTGCTCGCGGGTGCGGCCCTCGACGGGCTTGCCGAGCATGCAGCCGGCGCAGCGGCCCAGCCAGGCCCCGAGCATCCAGTCCTCGAGAAGGGCTGGATCGGGAGCGGGCAGGCGGCGCGGACCGTCGGGCCGGGCCGCGCGGATCTCGTCCAGAGCCGAGGGCTCGTCATAGGGCCAGTCGGGGCGCGTCGGCGCGGCCTCGGCGGCCTCAAAGAAGCGGGCCAGAGCGGCCTCGTCTCCCGCGGCGGCCTGCTCGAGGAGGGCTTCGAGCCGGCAGGTCTCGCGACCCTCCTCGCGCAGTTGGGTGAGCTCCTGTCGGGCTAGCTCGATGCTGTGGACGGGCAAGGCGGACCCCCCTGGGCGGCCCCGCGGGCGGCCTGGCAGCTACCGTCGGACGGCGAGGGGCACCACGCGGCGACACTGGTCGCCGGACGGCGCCCGGGCTTCGACCACCACCAGGTAGTTCCCGGCCGGCACGGCCGCGCCGTGCAGATTGGTGTAGTTCCAGCACAGAGCGGCGCGCCCGGTGCTGGGGTTGACGGAGCCGGCTGCGAGGCGGGCGATCCGTCGTCCGGCCAAGTTGAGCACCCACCCAGACAGCGTGCAGTTCGGGCTGGTAACGCGACACTCGACCGTGGCCAGGGACCTGCCCGCCCGGGCCATCACGGCCGAGAGCACCAGGGCGCTCGGCGCCGCCGGCTGTACAGTGGGCCCTTCTCGAACACCCACCGGGGCACCTTCCGCCTCGCCCCAGCCGTCGTCGAAGACGAAACGGTAGTCATAGCCCTGGTCGGAGTAGGGCAGGCCCGTCTGGAAGGCGTACACGACGCCCTCGCGGACGTCGCCATCGGCCTCCGGGACCATATCGCGGACCCAGAAGGGGTAGACCTCGGAGGTCGTGTACAGGTAGAGCCTGGCCTTGGTCGGGCGGTCGCCGTCGGCGTCCGAGTACCCCACGCGGAAGGAGAACAGGGTCTTGCCGGCCTGGCCCGAGTCGGGGTCCACGCCGTCTGTCGTCCAGCCGCCCTCACCCACCCAGGCGAGCACGGGGCGGTGGTTGAGGGCCGGGCCGTCCAGCTCGTCGGTGCGCGCTACGTAGGTGCCGTCGGTGGCCTCGAACCAGTAGCTGTAGTTGCCCTGCTCGAGGCCGAGCGTGCGCTCGTAGGTGCGGCCCTGCTCGAAGGCGACGGCGTCCATGGCCTGCAGGTTGTACTGGAGGACGTCGTCGGTCGCGTGCTCGCGTCTGAGCTTGAGCTGCAGGCGCTTGGGCGGCTTGCCCTCCGCGTGGCGGTAGACGATCGCGAAGGTGAAGGGCGTCTGGCCCGGACGGCCCTGGTTGGGATAGAGGCCGTCGTCCTCCAGGCCGCCCAGATCGGGGTAGGTCAGCTCGAAGGCCCCGGCCAGGTCTGGGCCCGCACGCTGCTGCGTCGCGGCTCCCGTGGCGGGCAGGCAGCCGTCACTGGCGACGAAGCTGTACTTCCAACGCCCCAGGACGGTGAGGCGCTTGCGGATCTCGTAGGTCTTGCCGGCGCTGGCGGATACCGAGCCCCCGGAGTAGTCGCCCCCGACCAGGGGCTGCATGGGGAAGGGGCTGCCGGGCACCTCGGCGCCGTCGCGGCACAGGCGCAGCATCACGAAGGCCGGTGGGTCGCCGTCCTCATCGCGGTAGACGACGCGCCACAGGAACTCCGTGGCGCCGCTGCCGCCGCTGTTCGGGTCGAGCCCGTCGCTCTGGCACGGCTCCGAGGTGGGGTAGGTCAGGCGCGGAGCGCGGTCGGCGAAAGGCCCGGCCGCCGGCTGGGTAGGCTGGCCGAAGGCGTCGAAGCTGCCGTCCGTGGCCGTGAACCAGTGGGTGTAGTTCCGGCCTTGCTGGAGCGCGACCGTGGCCCGGTAGGTGCGGCCCTCGGTGATGGGGGCCGCGTCGGCCGCGGTCATGGCGAAGGGGCTGCCCGCGATCTCCGCCCCCGAATCGGCCACACGTACGCGGATCGGGGCGGGCGCCTTGCCACCCCTGTGCTGGTAGACCACACGGAAGCGGAAGTCGCTGCCCGCCTCGGCGGCCTGCGGCTCGACCCCGTCGGCCTCGTAGCCCACTTCACCGGCGTAGCGAAGGCTCGGCCGGTAGCTGACCTCGGGCCCCACGCGCTTGCTCGTCGGCGCGCCGGTGGCGGCCAGCAGGCCGTCGCTCGCCGTGAAGGAGTACCGGTAGCCGTCGGTCGAGGCCTGGTCGAGGACCTGGCGGCGTCGGTAGATCAGCCCAGCCGTCGGGCTGCCGGACACGCGCTCCATCTCGAAGGGACTGCCGGCCACGGGCTTGCCGTCGAGCGTGACCTGCACGAAGACCGCCGTCGGCAGGTCCCCATCCGCATCACGATAGGCCACGCGGTACTCGAAGACCGTATCGTCGGCGAAGCCGGCCGCGGGCTCCAGACCATCGTTCTCGTAACCGACCTCGCCGGTCCAGAAAAGCTCGGGGGCCGTGGTGACCATCGGGCCGGCCCGCTCCTCCGTGGGCTCACCCGTGGCCGGGAGCTGCCAGTCCCCGGCCTCGAAGCGGTAGGAGTAGTCGCGCCCGCTGGGCAGCGTCGTCGAGCGGGTGAAGGTGGCGCCGGTGCGGTAGTCCGGCGATGTGCCCTGGACCGACAGAGCCAGGGGGCTGCCGGGTATCTCCTCGCCGCCGCGCAGGATGTGCACGTACACGTAGGCCGGTGGGTTGCCCTCGGCGTCGCGGTATCGGACCCTGAAGACGAGACTCGTGGCGGGCGTGCCGACGAGGGGCGCGACGCCGCAGTTGACGTAGCCGGTCGTGCCCACCCACAGCAGTTCGGGGGCGGTGTTGGCGGGGCCCGTGCGGAAGGGCACGTAGTCAACGGGCCCGGCCGCCGCGTAGTCGTTCCGGTCGCGGATCCTGGCCGCTAGGGCCGCCTCGACGGCGGTGCCCCACCAGTTGCTCTCGGCCTTGATGGCACTGGCGGAGTCGTTGTACAGGTCGTAGGGGCCCGCGTTGCCCCAGAGCTCGTTGAGGCCGTCGTCATCGCTCGCCGCGTTGCCCACGTTGCCCAGGCGCGGGTTGGCGCCCTTCGTGATGTTGACGCCGTAGCGCCCGTTGTCCCGGAGGAAGCACCGGTAGACGACCGGAGTGGCGCCGGCGCCGCTGACGAGGAGCCCGTCCGCGCTGTTGCGGTGCAGGCGGACGCTCTCTAGGCGCGGGGAGCAGTCGGTGACGCTGATGCCCGTCGCCGCGTACTCGACCGTGGCGTTCTTCACGTACCCGGTGGCGCCGGGGTAGAAGGCCAGGCCCGGGCATTCGCCGGGCGTGGGCGGCGTACGGGACGATGAGAAGACTACGGGAGCCTCGGCGGTGCCCTCCGCTTCGAGCCGGCCGCGGACGCTCAGGCCGCCGTTCACGACCTGCACGCCCGGGGCCAGGCGCAGCGTGCGGTTCACGGGCACGGCGACCACCAGGGCCGCGGGGTCGGCGGCCAGGTCGTAGGGCAGCGGCTGGGGCTGCCAGGTCTGGTCGGTGACGATGTCGGTGGCGAGGGCGCAGTTGACGCCGATGGCCGGGATGCCCACGTTGTCGAAGGTCAGGCCCGCGCCCAGAAGCCGGACCGCGTTGGGCACCGCGTACACCGGCCACTCGGCGCAGTCGCGCAGGGCGCAGTTCGTGACCTGTCCCTGCAGGCCGCTCGATACGAGGCGCAGCCCGCTGCGCCCGGCGCCGCGGACCTGCGTTCCGTCCATCTCCAGGCGCGTCGAGCCCGTGGCCCACAGGCCGTCCCAGCGGCTGTAGTCCAGCCAGCAGCCCGTCAGGGTCACGGTGCCGCCGTCGGCCGTCACGGCCGTGTCGGCGTTGGCGATGCTCGTGGCCTTGAGGGTGAGCGTGCCGCCCGCCACCTCGATGCCGTGCCAGTCGCCGGCCGCACCGCCCTGGCCGCCGGGGCCGTACAGATACACCACCGCGCCTGTGCCGTCGGCCTCCAGCTTCCCCTCGACGCGCACCCTGTCACAGCGCAGGCGCACGCCCGCGGCCAGGATGAGCCGGCCGCTCGGCGCCACCAGCAGCTCGTCGCTCGAGCCGGCGGCCAGGTCGTAGTCCAGACCCAGCCACGGCCAGGTGTCGGTGTCCTTGACGTCCTCGTCGGCGCTGCAGCTCACGCCGACGTAGGGCAGCGCCGCCCCCGAGACCGTGAAGGGCCCCTGCAGGAGCTCGACCAGCGTGGCCTTGACGACGATGGGGTACTCGCCGATCTGCTGGAAGGCACAGGCGCCGACCGATCCCGTGATCCCCGTCGTCTCGAGGAATAGGCCCCGACGGCCGATGTAGGCAAACTCGCCCGACTGCACCTGCACCGAGGAGGCATTGTAGGCGGCAAGGCCGTCCAGGGAGCACTTCTCGACGCGGCTGTCCGTCAGGCTTACTTCGGCGGCGTTGGCCGTGATGCCCGTCTGGGCGTGCGACACGGTGGTGCGCGTGAGGAGTACGCGACCGGCGGCGAGGGCGTAGAAGCCGGGCCAGGCACCCGTCGTGTCGCTGGCGGCCTTGACGGCGCAGGGCGATGCGGCCGTGCCGTCGGCGCGCAGGAGACCATAGACACTGATGCCGTAGTTGCCGTCCACCAGCAGGCGGGCGCCGGGCTGCAGGACCAGGCTGCCGGAGGCGGCGACGGTGAGCGCCGAGGTGACGTGGTGGTCGCCGGCGGGAAGCGTGACCTGACCCGTCACGGTGCCGCCGAGATCGGTGGCGAAGCAGGGCCGCACGACCAGCGCCAACGCTGCCAGAGCTGTACCAAGGGCCTTGGCCAAGGGACCTCCCTCCGCCCGAAGCGAAGGAGCCACTGCGCGAGGCGGCAGGACCGACCCCCACGGCTCCGCTGCCGGGCCGCACTGTTCCCACGCCACGGCTCCCCTCGCCGGTGGCCCGTCTCTTCCGCAGGCCTGGGCCCGCCTCGCCGGACGACCAGCGCGCGCCCGCGCGCCATCCGCTCTTCCGGGACGCCCCCTGCGCTTCGCCCACCGGCCCCCGCCTCGCGGGCCGTGAAGGCGGACCACCACACAGACCATTCGCCCCGCCCTCGACGTGTCCTTCGGGTGAAGACGACGGCCGCGAGGAGAAGGGGTCACCGCGCGGCGCCGTGGCCGGCGGGCGGCCGTTGACTGTCGCCGGGCGCGCCTCTATAGTTCCTTGACCGAGTTCCGTGGGCACAGGGGAGGAGCCCAATGCCCCGTGACCAGGTGACCATGCCGGACGAGGGAGTCGTCGTAGGCGGACTGGACCCTTCGCTCCCGGTGGCGGTCACCATCGCTACCTACAACGAGGCCGAGAACCTGCCGTCGCTGCTGGACGGCCTGTGTTCGCTCGACCCGGCGCCCGGCGTGATCGTCGTTGACGATCGCTCCCCGGACGGCACGGGCGACATGGCCGACGAGCGCGCCCGCGGGCTCCCCGGCCACATGGCCGTCATCCACCGCCAGGGCAGGTCGGGCTACGCCTCGGCCGTGCGCCGGGGCCTGGCCTACGGGCACAGCCTCGGCATCCCGGTGCTCATGACCATGGACGCCGACCACTCCCACGACCCGGCGGTGATCCCGGCCATGTTGGCCGCCCTCGAGGAGGCGGACGTGGTCATCGGGTCGCGGTACGTGGCCGGCGGGGGTGTGCGCAACTGGCCGCCCCACCGGATCCTGCTGAGCCGCCTGGGCGGGGCCTTCGCGCGCCTGGTGACCGGGATGCCCGTGCGCGACCCGACCGGGGGCTTCCGGGCCTACCGGCGCGAGGTCCTCGACCGCATATCCCTGTGGTCCACCCGCGCGGAGGGCTACGGGTTCCTCATGGAGACGATCTTCCGCTGCTGGATCGTCGGGGCCAGGATCGCCGAGGTGCCCATCGTCTTCCATGACCGCACGCGGGGACACTCGAAGCTGTCGCGGAGCATCATCCTGGAGGCCTTCCTGCTGGCCCTCCGGCTGGGATGGACCAGCCGCTACGGGCCCGCGCGGCGGCGATTCCTCGAGGAGTTGGGCTCGTGTCCGGACAGCGACCAGGCGTGATCTGCAGCCGCCTCACCCGCCGCCAGGAGCTGGCCGTGCTCTTCGCGCTGGCCCTGGCCGTGCGGCTGGTGGGCCTCACGCGGCCCTACATCTCCGCCCACTGGATCAAGCAGCTCCAGATCGCCCCCATCGCTCTGCACTTCTATGAGGACGGCTACAACATCCTCTGGCCCGAGACGGACTACAGCGCCGACAGGCCGGGGTACATCGAGATCGAGTTCCAGCTTGTCACCTGGCTGACGGCCGTTCTGTACCGCGTCTTCGGGGTCCACGAGTGGGTAGGGCGGCTCGTGGCGATTGCCTTCAGCATGGTAGGTATGGTGCTGCTGTACCTGCTGGCGCGCCGCCATCTGGGCGTCCGCGCCGGGACCTACGCGTTGCTCTTCTACGCCTTCGCGCCGTCCAGCGTCTACTTCAGCCGCGTGCTCATGTCCGAGCCGGCGATGCTGTGCTTCTCGATCGCGCTGGTGTATCTGTTCAGCCGGTATATCGAGGGGCCGCGCGCGGGGTACTGGCTGGGCGCACTGGCGGCCGCGGCCCTGGCCTTCCTGGTGAAGCTGCCCACGCTGCACCTGGCGATACCGCTGATGTACTTGGCCCACCGGCGGTACCGGTGGGGGATGTTCGCGCGGCCGGAGCTGTGGGCCTTCGCGCTGCTGGCGCCGCTGCCGGCGGCGCTGTACTACTGGCACGCGCACCACAACATCGGGCCCGAGTACTTCTCGGTGGGCGTGGGGTTCGGGGGGCAGATGTGGTTCTCGCCTGACCACTTCCTGCACCCGGCCGGCTACTCGCTCATGCTCAACCGGCTTCTGAAAGACCACCTGACGGCCGTGGGGGCGGTGATGCTGGTCCTGGGGCTTCTATACCGCCGGCGCGGTCGCTTCCGGTTGACGCTCTTCCACTGGTGGTTCCTCGCCGTGGCTCTGTACATGGTGGTGGTGTCGGGGGGGAATCTGAGGCAGAACTACTACCAGCTTCCCCTGCTGCCGGCGGCGGCGGGCCTGATAGGCCTGGGATGGGCCACGCTCTCCCGGGCCGCGCGGCTGAGGCCGGCGATCACGGCCCTGGTAGCCGTGTTCCTGGTGCTCGCGGTCTGGGGCGCCCAGCCCTTCTACGAGGAGTACACGCCCATCCTCAAGGCGGCCGCTGCGCTGGACCGTCTGGACCCGGGCAAGCACCCCGTGATAGTGATGCCGCCGGGGTACGGGTGCCTGCACTACTTCCACCGGCCCGGGTGGGTAGGGCGCGAGGCGATGGGCAAGCCGCCGGAGTGGGTGAGCTCGCCGGCGGACGTGCCCGGGCCCGAGTACATCGAGGACCGGATCCGTCGCGGGGCGCGCTGGGCCGTGTACTTCTCCGCGCCCGCCAACGAGGACAACCCCGGGGTAAGGCGGTATCTGCGACGCAGCTTCGTGGCCGCCCAGCGGGGCCCGGACTTCACCATCTTTGACCTCAGCCGACGCAGAGAGGAGACCCCGCAGCAGTGAGCCGCCATGCAGTCGTCCTCGGCGGAGGGGTCTCGGGCCTGGCCGCGGCCTATCGGCTGAGCCGGGCCGGCTGGCACGTCAGCCTCCTGGAGGCCCGCGACGAGCTGGGAGGCCTGGCGCGGTCCGTCCCGATGGGCCAGGCTCGCGTGGAACGGTACTACCACTTCATCTGTGGCAGCGATCGCGATCTCGTAGGGCTGGCGGACGAGCTGGGGATAGGCGGGCATCTCCACTGGTCCCCGGCGCCGGTGGGCTACTGGTACCAGGGGCGCCTGTATCCCTTCTCGACGGCCCTGGACCTGCTGCGCTTCAGCCCCCTGTCGCCGGTGAGTCGGGTGCGCATGGGGCTGCATGCACTGCGGGCGCGGCGGCTGAAGGACTGGCTCCCGCTGGATCGGCGCACGGCGAGGGAGTGGCTGGTGGCGGAGGCCGGCCAACAGGCCTATGACGTGGTGTGGCGCCCGCTGCTGGAGGTCAAGTTCGGGCCCTACTTCGAGCAGGTGTCGGCGGCGTGGATGTGGCACCGGATCTGGCGGGTGGGCACGTCGCGCCACAGCCCTCTCAAGCCCGACCTGATGGGCTACTTCGACGGCGGCAGCGCCGTGCTCCTCGACGCCCTGGTGGAGCGAATCCAGGCCGCCGGGAGCGAGATCTCCCTGTCCTGTCCCGCCGAGGCCGTGAGGTCCGAGGACGGGCGCGTGAAGTCCGTCGCGACGGCCGCCGGGGAGATCGAGGCGGATGCCGTGATCGTGGCGGTACCGCTGTCGGAGGCGGCGCGCCTGGTGGCGGACAGCCTGCCCAAGTGGAGCGAGGCCCTCGCGAACCTGCCCGCCATCGCCGTGGTGTGCGGCCTCTTCCGGCTCGACAGCGCCGTGACGCCCTACTTCTGGGTCAACATCAACGACAGCCGCCTGCCCATCAACGGGTTCGTGGAGTACAGCAACCTCAACCGCCGGCGAGAGACCTGGGGAGGCGAGATTCTCTACGTGCCCCTGTACCTGGCCGCCGAGGACCCGCGCTTCGCCTGGTCCGACGACCAGTGGGTGACTTTCTTCCGCGACGGTCTGAGCCAGGTGTCGCCGGGGCTCCAGGACGCGGTCACGGCCGCCGTGGTCACCTGCGACCGGTACGCCCAGCCGGTGTGCGGACCGGGCTTCGCGCAACGGGTGCCACCGATAGCGGGACCTGCCTCGGGGCTGTTCCTCGTCGAGGCCTCGCAGTTGTACCCCTCGGACCGTACGATCTCGGGGATGATAGGGCTGGCGGGTCAGGCCGCGCGACTGGCCGACGAGGCCCGGGACTGACAGCCAGCAGCGGCCCTGCGCCCGCAGCCGCGTCCCCTTCCGGCACAAGCAAAGGCTGGGAGTGACGCCCCTCAGGGCGTCGCCCTTCCTCTTGCTGCCCACCCGGGTGGGTGTCGGGTGCTCGCTAGGTCGTGGGATCGCGGTAGAACCAGGACGTGGGATGCTGCTCCTCGTTGACCCACTTGCCGTGGCCGTCCACGAAGCCGACGTTCGCGCCCTTGTTATGTCGGTAGTCGGGCAGTGAGCCGGGGAAGGTGACGATCGTCGTCGTGTTCCACTTGCCGTCGAAGCTCATGGGGCACTCGGACGGGTAGGCCACCTGCGCCAGGGACCAGACGGGCCAGGCGGGGTTGTCGGCCTTGGATGCGATGAGGATGGGGTTGACGGTATAGCTCAGCCTGGGGATGGCGCCCGGGGCCATGGGGATCCCGAACATCGTCATCAGCCCTGCCACGTCCACCTGTCCGACCTTGTCGGTCGGGCAGTAGATTATGTTGCGGTTCTTGACGTAGGGCTGAGCCAGGTCCGCGATTGTCCTGACACCGTCGGCGCACAGGCAACTGCCCATGGGGAGAGTCTCATCGTAGTCCTGGGTGTACATCAAGATTGCCAAGGCGAATTGCTTGACATTGCTCAAGCAGCTTGCCTGGCGAGCCTTCTCCCGGGCCCTGGCGAATACCGGGAACAGTATCGCTGCTAGGATGGCGATAATGGCTATCACCACAAGCAGCTCGATGAGAGTGAATCCTTTCGCTCTGAGCCGTGGTACCATCGATGTTGCCTCCCAGTGCTTCGAGCTCGGCCTTCCGCTCTATCAGCGGCCTCCCGGCCGATGCCGCCCGGTCCTGGGGCAGGTCACGCTTGTGCCCCCTAGTCCTCGGGCGC
>CAZSOQ010000202.1:0-9632 GCA_964608495.1 uncultured Armatimonadia bacterium
CGCCCGGACCTGGGCACCGCGGCCGACCCCGGCAACAACGTCTTCATCGGCAATGCCCTCAACGTCCTACAGGGCGAGGACCCGCAGATGGTCTCGGCGCGGGGCAACTACTGGGGCACCACCAGGGGCCCGAGATCCGGAGCAGCCTATCGCCGCCGGACATGGTGGACTACGCCGGCTGGGCAGGTGGCCCGCCATCGCTGCTGCCCCCGCGCGATCTCGCCGCGCACCTCGCCAGCGAGGACCTCGGCCTGCCGAGGCTTTTCGTCAGGTTGGAGTTCACATCATCGCCGTCGGACACCGGGGGAGCCATGACGGGCTACGAGCTGCTCTGCCGCGAGCTCGGCTCGGGTGTGCAGGCGACGCTGGCCGCCTCAGGCGACCCCGAGGCCCGGCGCGTCCTGGACCTGCCGATGACCTGCATGCTGGACACGGTCTACCACTTCGAGCTGTACGCCCTAACCGACGCGGGCAGGTCCGAGGCGGTCACGGCGGTCTACGACCCGGCTGTGGCGCCTTTCTTCAACACCGTGACGGCCTACAGCCCCGAGGGGAAGGGCGCCGCACGGGACTGCACTATCGTCGTGGAGTTCAGCAAGCCGGTGTTCGAGAGCAAGGGAGCCATGCCGCTCGAGTTCCGCCCGGAGCTGTCAGGGACCTTTACCTGGTCGCAAGACCGCAGGAGTGTGGCCTTCAAGCCGGACGAGCCGATGGGCAAGGACGAGAGACACTCGGTGACTGCGCCCGACGCGGTGAGCCCCCTGAACGGATTCCCCTTCGGGTGGTCCTTCACGACCGGCGATGCCCCACGGCCGCGATCGCTGACCGCCAGGCCGCCGACGCCGGGGCTGTGGCTGGTGGGCGTGCCGGTGGTGCCCGAGGGCGATGCCCGGGCCGACGCGGTCCTGGGGACTTCGCAGGTGTGCCGCTGGGACGCCGCCGCACAGGAGTACTGGTCCTTCGCCAAGGGCGCCTTCGACGTGAAGGCCGGCGAGGGTTACTGGTACGTGGCGAGTAGCAGCACGCCCCCGATCTCCGCGATGGGGCGGACGGTCAGCGGCAGCCTGCCCCTGCAGTTGCGCCAGGGCTGGAACCTGCTGGCGAATCCCTACGAGACGGCGCTGCCCTGGTCGCAGGTGCAGACCGGCACGCAGGCGGCGCCCCTGGGCTGGGTGCAGGAGGCCGGCGGCGAGGGTTACGCCATCGTGTCGAGCATCCCGGCGCTGGGCGGGCGATCGGAGGTGCCGGCGTGGTGCGGCTTCTGGCTCGAGGCACGGGAAGCGTGCACGGTGACCCTGAGCGAGGGCACGGAGCCGCCGGTGAAGGTGGAGCCCGCGCCGAGCGACGCCGCGCCGCCGTCGGCCCCGCAGGTACGGTGGGCGGTGCGCGTGGCCGCTGAGGCCGGGTCCGTGGCGGACCGGGACAACTTCATCGGGGTGACGACCGCGGGGACGGGCCTGCGGGCCCAGGGGCCGCCGCGGATGCCCCAGAGCTACGTGGACCTGTATGCCCTGGGCGCGGACAGCAAGCGCTACGCCGTGGACCTGGCGGCGGCCGGCGGCGCGACGGCCTGGGACCTGGCCGTCGAGACGAACCTGGCGAAGACCGAGGTGCGCGTGAGCCTGCCGGACCTGTCGCCCGTGTCCTGCGACCTGGCGGTCGTGCTCAAGGACCTGGACGCGGGGCGAAGGGTCAACCTGCGCACCCAGCGGGCCTACTGCTTCACGTCGGGCGAGCACGGTGGGGTACGCCACCTGCGGCTGGAGATCAAGCCGCGGGAGCAGGGCCCGGCGCTGGTGACGAGCGCCTTGGTCCAGCCGGGCGCGGCCGGCGTGCGGGTGGTCTACACGCTCTCGGCCGAGGCCGAGGTCGAGTTGAGGGTCACGAACATCGCGGGGCGGATGGTGGCGGGGATCCCGCTGGGGACGCAGGAGGCCGGAAGCCACGTGGCGGTCTGGCCGTGCCGGAGCGCGACGGGCGGTCGTGTCCCGCGGGGGCAGTATCTCATCCAGGTGAGGTGTGCGGGCCAGGACGGCACGCAGATGACGCGGGTAGTGCCGACACAGGTGCGGTGAGTCGGGCCCCAGGCGTGGGGCTCACACGACGCGGCCCTCGCACCCTCTCTCCTGGCGTCGCCGCTTGCGCGGCTCGTCTAGGGTTTGGGGGGCGGCTCATTCGAGGCCACGAGCTTGACGCCGGAGGTCGTGGCGTTGGGCCTGACGTCCACGTAAGCCCAGGCGTACCAGAAGCCGCCGCCGGGCTTGGTCACCTTCGCGACGATCAGCACCTGCACGGGGTGGGGAGCCGGCACGCCCGTGAGGGTGAACTTGCCGTCCTCGCCGGCCGTGGTCTCCAGGGGCGGGTCGCCCGTGGAGGGGCAGTACACGGTGGCGGAGGCCGCTGGGGTCACGCCGTCGGGCTGGTAGACCGTGCCACGGATCGTGGCGACGACGGGCAGCGGGGCGCCCAGGTAGCGTGAGACGGCGGCCGCCGCATCCAGAGCATCCACGACGCCGTCCTCGTTGAGATCGGTGCCTGGGAGGATGGTGCCCGTGGCGCGGTACTCCCGCCAGCCGAGCAGGAAGGCCTTCAGGTCATCCACAGGCGCCGACCGAACAGGGGCGAGGGGCAGCAAGGCGAGCAGCAGGGCCAGGACGCGCGCGACCTGTGGGCCCGCCGGCGGCCCGACTGGAGCGCGCGCGGGCTTGGTTGCCGTCGCCGACTTCGGGACCTGAGCACTACCTCGGCTCATCGCGCTTCCTCCCGCGGTCAGAGGCGGGGCATGTCTCCGCCAGAGTGCCAACCTTGCCGGCCGTACGCTGACGGACGGCCTCCCGGTGTCGCCATCTGACCGCTGTGTCGGGCCGGGCGAGAACCACCCGGCCGAGCCCGATGACCCGTACCGTGCCCCGGCCCTCGCACCGTCAGCCATGGCACGCCGCAGGTCGAAGCGGGGGCACGTGAGGCGGGAGCTTCCACGCGCTGAGGCGTCTCCCTCCCTCGCGCGAACAGCCCTGGGGGGTCTCGGCGGCGGCGAGGCGTGCGCGGCCATCGTGTCGGGCGGAGACGCGCAGGCGTGGAAGGAGCCCGGGGTGCTGGCGGTGCCCCAGGCGCGGGCAAGCTGTACAACACCGAGGCCGACCACCAGAACGAGACGGCGCCCTTCGAGACCAGACTCCCGGTTGCCGAGTACAGGTCGGGGGACCAGAACGGCGTGGATACCGTGCGCGTCAAGGTCATCCGCACGCTCGAATCCGGCGAGCAGATCGTCCTGTTCCAGGACAGAACGGACATAACCGTGCGCGGAGTGAAGGCCACGACCCGCGCCGTGATCCTCGGCCCGGAGTACTGGATCGCGGAGCTGCCTGACCAGACCATCCCCACCTTCCAGGTCCGCGCCAATGTCATCGCCGTGTGGAAGGGCCCCCGGGAGAGTGTCAGCGCGATCGTGCGCAAGCCGGGACGGGCCGACGCGAGTGTGCTGGTGTACTCAACCTATGTGTGGACCAAACAGAGGCTTCTCGACACGTGGGGGAAAAACACCTGGGACCTGGCGGACGACGAGGCGGCCTGCTCGCTCGGGGAGAGCGTCTTCGAGCCCGGCAACTTCTCCTTCAGCTACCTCAACTGGAACCCGCCGACCGAGCAGTCGGCCTGGGATAGCTGGAACGCGTACCTCAACGGCTATGGCATCACGTGGCCCGGCTACGTGACCGATGATCCCAGGTGGGCTGATATGCAGACCCGGACGCTGGAGCTTCCGTACAACTAGGCGCAGCGAAGGCGGCCCCTGGCGCCTTCCCGGGCCTTGGCGTTCCGGCAAGTGGGGCGCACGGGGAGACGAGGGTCCCTCTCGTTGCCCGGCCCGGTGCTCCTCGATGTCCGCCTCGTGCTTCGGGCCCCGCGCCAACTCGGGTTGTTCATCGGTTCGGTATCGCTGATACCGGCAACCTTCGCGCTCGTCCCAGACTGACACCGGGGAGCCGCTTGGTGCGGCCGACGAAGTCGGCAAGCCAAGCGGCGACCGAGCTTTCTGGTGGAAGGAGTGCGGGGGAGGCCCCTCTTGGCGTTTGAAAGAGGGGTCTCCCCCGCGCAGGTCTGAGCTACCCAGGCTAGCCGCGGCCGTAGTGCCGGTCCGCGAAGTCCAGGTAGCACTGCCAGTCGAAGTCGGTGACGTCGTGCTTGCCGGTGCGGACGTGGTAGCCGATGGTGCCGTGGACGGGCCGGTTCAGCTCGGGCATGTCCTCGGCCGGCAGCCCGTCGGTGCCCAGGAGGCGGTAGACAGGGTCGGCATGCCTGGCGGCCAGGAACTCGCCCCGCGGGTCGGCCCACAGGTCCTCGGCGGCGCTGGCCACGTACACCGGCCGGGGCGCGATCAGGGCGATGAGCATGTGCTGGTCGAGGGGTAGGTCGTCCTCGCGGTCGTTGAAGGCGTGGAAGTTGGCGCAGAACCAGTGGGGGAAGGCCGTGTTGATGCGCCAGACCGTCTCGCCGAAGCGCCTGCGCGACAGGGCGGCCCCACCGCAGCCGGAGTCGTTGCTGATCGTGATGGCGAAGCGCTCGTCCTGGGCGCCGGCCCACAGCGCGGTCTTGCCCAGCCGCGAGTGCCCCAGGACGGCGACGCGGTGATGGTCCAGCTCCTCGTCGGTCTCGAGGTAGTCCATCGCTCGGCTGCAGCCCCAGGCCCAGGCGCCGATGGCGCCCCACTCGTCGGCTGCCGGGCGGGTCTGGCCCTCCGCGTAGAATAGCGGCTGGACGCCGTTCTGGAAGCCGTCGTCGTAGTCGGGGTCCAGATCGCCGTAGTAGAAGGTGGCCAGGGCATAGCCGCGCCGCAGGATCGTCTCGACGGGCCACCGCGACGAGGCGGCTCCTCGCGACTGCTCCGTGGCGCGGTGATCCACCAGGCCGATGTCGGGCTGCTCGCGCACCCATCGGCGCGTGATGGCGATGCCGGGGTCGGGATGGATGGACTGGTTGCCCAGGAAGTTCATCCCCAGGAACACCGGCACGGGGCGCGGGGCACCCTTGGGCAGGTAGATCAGCAGCTCGAGCGTCGGGCCGTCCGGGTCGGCCGTGAAGGAGATGGACACCTGCTTGCGCGTGGCCAGGCCGTCGAGGGCGTGGGTGTCCAGGGACGTAAGGTCGAAGCCGAGGTGAGCAGGGCGACCCGGCGACCGGCCGTACATGCAGGTGCGGAAGAGCTCGATCACCTCGGGGCGGCGCACGTCCCGCCAGGTGGCCGCGTCAGTCACGGGCCGACCGTCGGCGAGGACCAGCGGATTGGGTAACGTGTAGGCTGGGACCTTCGCCTCGTCGTAGTTGGGCTCCCAGGCCTCGGCCCCCGAGGTCATGGCAAGGAACAGGGACATCAGTATCACCCCGCGGAGTGAAGTGCGTGCTCGCATTGCCTGTGCTCCTGCCGACGGGTACGCCCGGCGCCGCGTGCACCGGATCGGTGCCGGCCCGATGGGCGAGAGGGTTCGCGGCCGGGGAGGGCGAACCTTGTGCCGCTGCCGGCGCCGCGCCGTGGCGCCGGCGCGGTTGTGCTGGCGCCGGCGCGGAGGTATCCTGCCTTCTCTGTCGGGCGGGAGGCGAGGGCGCTCGCGGCACCGAGACGAGGTCCCGGCCGAGCAGGGCCTTGCGCAAGGGACGAAGGCCAATGGTTGCTGTTGCACTACTACTGGTACTGACCGGTACGCAGGTCGGCGCCGACGGCGGGCCACCGGCGACGTCGGCTGAGAAGGCGGGGCAAGTGAGCCAGGCCCCAGAAGGCGAGGCGCCGGCGGCGGAGCAGGCCGAGCCCGCGGACCTGCAGAAGGCCCTGGCCTCCGCGCCCGCGCTGATGGGCAAGAAGGAGTACGACGCGGTGCTGGCGGCGCTGGAGCCGTTGATGGCCAGCGAGGACCCGGCGGTGCGGTGGCCGGCGACCTTCTGGGTGGCTCGGGCTCGCCTGGAGAAGAAGGACCCCCGGGGCGCCGCGCAGCTCCTGCTGCAGGTGATCGAGAACGACGCGCCGATGGCCGCGCAGGGTGAGTACTGGCTGGGCCAGGCGTACGTGCGCATGGGTCGGTACAAGACGGCGCGCGAGTGCTTCGCGCGGGCCGAGGCCCGGGCCGATGACGCCTTCAGGCCGAGCTGTGCCTACCAGGTGGCCTACACGCACTACATCGAGAGGCACTACGAGCAGGCCGCGGCGTTGCTGCAGGCCTTCCTGCGCGACTACCCCGACCACGCGCTGGCAAAGTCGGCCGAGAAGCTGCTCCAGACGGCCCAGGAGCGCCTGCGCGCCGCGCGCAAGGTTGACGTGCAGTGGATCGCGGGGCTGGGCGTGGCGTCCACGTCCGAGATCACGCGCTTCAACAGCTCACCCGACGTGGGTCTGGGCGCGAACGGCCGCCTCGGCCTCTCGCTGCGTTGGGAGCCGCTGGACGGCACCCGGGCGTCCGCCAGCGCCTACCGCACCCGCACGAGCTACCTCACAGGCGACCTCAGTGCTCGCGAAGGCACCGTGGCGCAGCTGTCGGTGTCGCACGACCTGGGGAACGCGCGGTCGCTCTCCTACGGCCTGACCTACTCGACGAACCAGCGCGTGGACCTGGTGACAAGCGACTCGGAGACCTGGGGCCTGTATGGCTCCTACGCGATGCCGGTGTCGGAGGATGGGCGCCTGAGCGTGGGGCTGGGGCTGAGCCGACTGCGTTACCACTTCGCCGCCTCGAGCGGGACGCAGGAGACGCTGTCGCTGAGCTACTTCGAGCCCCTCTCGCGCTCGCTGTGGGGGTCCTTTGCGACCAGTCTCACCAGCAGCAACGTCGCCGCGGACTACCTGTCCTACTCCGGGTTCTCGCTCTCCACGACGCTGAACAGGACCCTGAGCAAGCGACGCTCCCTGCGCGGCGGCTTCACCTATACCGCCAGCGACTACGACGCCCCTTACCCACGGCAGACCCGCCCCCGCGCCGACAGAACGCGACGATTCTATGGAGAGTACAGCCACCGCATCACGGACAAGATAGCGGTGAGCGTGGGCTGGCAGGAGACGATCCGGGGCTCGACCCTGGCCGTGCTGAACCGCTCGGAGCCCTCGTGGTACCTCCGGACAAGCCAGTTCCTGGACCTGAGGTTCTGAGACGACGGGGCGGGACGCGGACGCGAAGGGCCGGACCGGCCAAGGAGGAGTGGGCAGTGAGCGCGAGCGAAGGGCAGGCACGCGATGAGGGCTTGGCGGGGCGCGTGGTGGCCCTGCCGGGGCTGGTAGGCTACCAGGACGGGGCCATCGTCAGCAGGACCATCGTGGACAAGGACGTGGGCACGGTGACGCTCTTCGCCTTCGCCGAGGAGCAGGGGCTGAGCGAGCACACGGCGCCCTATGACGCGATGGTGTGCGTGCTCGACGGCGAGGCGGAGGTGACGATCGCGGGCGAGGCGATGAGGGTGCGGGCTGGCGAGATGGTCATCATGCCCGCCGACCAGCCCCACGCTTTGCGGGCCGTCACGGCCTTCAAGATGCTGCTGGTGATGGTGCGCGCCTAGCCGGGCACACCGCGCAGCGGCGGCTGGGGCGCGGGCTTCCCGCAGGCCCCCGAGTGCAGGGAGCGTCGCGCTGTGGTGGACCCGCTGTCCGCGGGCGACGCCACTTCAACACGAGGCGAAACATGGAACCAGAGCTGATCGCCGACTACGAATGTGCCTGCGGCGAGGGGCCCCTCTGGCACCCGACCCAGAAGAAGCTCTACTGGGTGGACATCCCGGCCGGCAGGCTGTTCCGCTACGACCCCGCCGGCGGGTGTCACGAGCAGTGCCTGGAGGGGGAGCCCATCGGCGGCTTCACTATCCAGGCCGACGGCGCCCTGCTGCTGTTCATGGCGCGCGGGGCCGTGCGCGTCTGGCAGGATGGCGCGCTCACCACGCTGGTCGAGGAGATCCCCGACGAGCGCGAGACGCGATTCAACGACGTCATCGCCGACCCTCATGGGCGCGTGTTCTGTGGCACGATGGCCGGCGGCGAGCGCCTCGGGCGGCTGTATCGGCTGGACCCGGACCTCGCCCTGACCAGGCTCCTCGACGGGATCGGCTGCTCGAACGGGCTGGGCTTCACGCCCGACCGCAAAGGCCTGTACTACACCGACTCGCCGGTCCGCAGGATCTACCTCTTCGACTACGACGAGGCGTCCGGCGACATCGGCAACCAGCGGGTGTTCGTCGAAACGCCGGAGGGGGAGGGCGTGCCCGACGGCATGACCGTGGACGCCGAGGGGTTCGTGTGGAGCGCCAAGTGGGACGGCGGCTGCCTGGTCCGCTACGCGCCCGACGGGACCGAGGACCGGCGCGTGCAGTTCCCCGCGAGGAAGGTATCCAGCGTGACCTTCGGCGGCGAGGACTACACGGACATGTATGTGACCACCGCCGGCGGAGGGGACAAGGCCGCCGAGGGCCCGGGCGCCGGGGCGCTCTTCCGCGTCAACCTGGGCCTGCGAGGCGTGCCGGAGTTCCCCTCGCGGATCGCGCTCTAGCCGGCGAAGGGCGACGGGCCGCGCGGCACGGGACATCTGTCGGCTCGCGGACCCGACCGGAGGAACAGGGCGCGACGGCAGAGAATAGACCCCGCAGGTAACCACGCCTCAGGCCAGGGGGTAGCCGGTCATGACCAGCAGAGAGCGCGTATACGCCGCCTTCGCCCACGAGCAGCCGGATAGGACGCCCTACCAGATCGGGTTCACGCAGAAGGCCCTGGCGGCCATGGAGGCCCACTACGGCAACAGGGACTTCCTGTCGCTGATGGACAACTGCACTATGGGCGTCGCGGCAAGCCCCGGCCCCAGGGACCGGTGGCTCGACGAGAACACCTGGCAGGACGAGTTCGGCGTGCAGTGGGATCGCAGCGTGGACCGCGACATAGGCAACGTCTGCAACTGCGTCCTCCCCGAGAGGGACCTCGACAACCTGGAACTGCCCGACCCGCGGGCGCCGGGCAAGTTCGAGGGCATGGCCGAGCGCTGCGCCGCGGCCCAGGGCTACTTCGTGCAGTTCTCCATCGGCTTCTCGCTCTTCGAGCGGGCCTGGACGCTGCGCGGGATGGAGAACCTGTTCATTGACATGGTCGAGGCGCCCGACTTCGTCCACGCCCTGCTCGACGCGATCTGCGATTACAACGTGGCGCTGGTCGAGCAGGCCGTTCGGTACGACGTGGACGCGGTGCACTTCGGGGACGACTGGGGCTCGCAGCGGGGCCTGCTGATGGGCCCGGGGATGTGGCAGACCTTCCTCAAGCCCCGCCTCGCCCGGCAGTATGGCGCCGCCAAGGACGCCGGGAAGTTCGTGACCATCCACTCCTGCGGCAAGGTGCAGGAGGTCTTTCCCCAGCTCATCGAGATAGGGCTGGACTGCTTCAACCCCTTCCAGCCCGAGGTCATGGACGTCTTCGAGATGAAGCGCCAGTACGGCGACAGGCTGAGCTTCTGGGGCGGCGTCAGCACCCAGCGCCTGCTGCCGTACGGCACGCCCGACGACGTGCGGCGCGAGGCGCGACTGCTCATGGCCGAGGTGGGCAGGAATGGGGGCTACATCATCGCGCCCGCACACTCGATCCCCGGCGACGCGAAGCCCGAGAACATCATGGCGCTCATCGAGAC
>CAZSOQ010000203.1:0-9622 GCA_964608495.1 uncultured Armatimonadia bacterium
GCACCGGGCTGGGGTTGGCGATGGTGGGGGCTATCCGGTCGGCGGTGAGGCGACGCGCGCCCACGGCGGTGGTGGCCACCAAGTGGATGCCCGAGGGGCCGGCGTACCTGCTGGCGGGGGGCGCGCGGCTGGCGCCGCTGGCACTGATCGGGCACGGCAGGGAGTTCCTCCCGGATCCCCACAGGATGCGTCAGGCGGGCAGACCGGGGCGGGGGTGGATCCAGAGGCGGGTGCTGGGCGCGGCCAGATGGTGCCTGGCGAACTCAGACTACACGGCCGGGAACCTCCGGGCCGCGGGTGTGCCCGATGAGAGGGTGAGCGTGATCTACGGCGGCGTGGATGTGGAGGCCTTGCAGGTGCCGCCGGGCGCGGGAGCGCCGGTGCGCGATCAGTTGGGCCTCGCGGACGCGCCGCTGCTGCTGACGGTCTCGCGGTTGGTGCGCAGGAAGGGGCACGATCTGGTGCTGCGGGCGCTGGCGGCGGCGGGCCCGGCGACCGCAGAGGCGCGGTATGCGATAGTCGGCGACGGGCCGGAGGAAAGGAGGCTGCGGGCCCTGGCGGCAGAGCTGGGGCTGGCTGAACGGGTGATCTTCGCGGGGCGCGTGCCGGAGGAGGAGCTACAAGCGTGGTACGCCGCGTGTGACGTGTTCGTGATGCCAAGCAGAGACGTACCGGCTGAGCCGCCGGAGGGTCTGGGGCTGGTTTACTTGGAGGCGAATGCGGCGGGCAAGCCGGTAATCGGAGCCAGGACGGGAGGGACGGCGGACGCGGTGGTGGACGGGGTGACTGGCGTGCTGGTGGACCCCGAGGACGTCGGCGGGCTCGCACGGGCGATCGTCAGGCTGCTGGGCGACAGGGACGAGGCCCGGCGCATGGGCGAAGGCGGCAGAGAGCGTGCGATGAGGGAGTTCACGTGGGATGCGGTGGCGGGCAGGTTCCTTGAGGCGCTGCGGCGGGCCTGACCGCAAGCTAAAGGGTCAGGGAGTCGCCGGACGGATCTCGCGAGGCTGCTCGCGCGCCTCGGCCATGCGCCGGCGCAGTCGGACCCTCATTTCCTCGCGGACCTCCGCGTGAGCCGGGTCGCGCACCAGGTTGTTCTGCTCGTGCGGGTCGCTCTCGAGATCGTAGAAGAACTCCTCGACGTAAACCGAGCTGGCCGGATAGCGGCCACCGGCGCCCTGGTGGTCGGCCGGCGAGGACACGGAGTACTTCCACCGGTCGGTGCGGACGCACCGCCCAATCTGGCTCTCGCTGATCTGGGCGAAGACGTCGGTGGGCCAGTCCGTGGCGGTGCCGTCCACCAGGCCCTGGAGGGGACGGCCGCGCATCGTGCACGGCGGCTCCATCCCGCCCACCCCCATGAGGGTCAGAGGGACGTCTACCAGGCTCACCAGGTCGGTTACCACTCGTCCGCCCGTGAAGCCGGGGCCGTAGGCGAGCATCGGGATGCGCAGGCAGGAGTCGTGGCAGGAGCGCTTGTACTCGCTGTTGCGGGTCCTGAAGTGGCAGCCGTGGTCGGCGGTGTAGAAGACCACGGTGTTGTCGGCGAGGCCCAGGTCCCGCAGTGTGTCGCGAATACGGCCGACATTGTGGTCCAGGCTGGCGCAGCAGCCCAGGTAGTCGGGGTACTCCTCGGGCCAGTCGCCGTCGTTGCCTACCAGGTCGCCGGGTGCCACGAAGTCCGCGAAGCGCTCCTTCGAGCCCTCGGGGCCCTCGAAGTGCTGATGGTCGTTTTGGTGGTGGGGCTCCAGGTAGGAGACGAAGAGGAAGAAGGGCCGCCGGCCATCGCGGGTGCGCAGGTAGTCGACAACGAAGTCCGTCTGGCAGTCCACGCGGTAGCCTTCCCACTCGACCCCGGCGCCGTCGCCGTCGAACATGTGCCCACCGCCGCGGCCGTGGGAGGTGAACTCCAGCACGTCGGAGGCGAGCCAGTAGTCACACCAGCCGCCACGGCGCTCGGGCGGCACGGGCTTCTCGCGGAAGTCCTCCTCCGAGCCCGTCGAGGCCAAGTGCCACTTGCCGATGTAGCCGACCTCATAGCCCGCCTCGGAGCACCAGTGGGCGATGGTCTTCTCGTCGAGGGGCAGCGCGATGTCGTTGGTGAAGCAGCCGATCTCCGTGGCGTACCGCCCAGTCTGCAGGCACGCCCGGGCCGGGCCGCAGACGGGCTGACAGGTAAAGGCGTGCTCGAAGCGCACCCCCTCGGCGGCCATGCGGTCCAGGTTCGGTGTCACGTCCAGCGGCTGGCCATAGCAGCCCATCGTGTCCCAGCGCTGCTGGTCGGAGAAGATGAAGACGATGTTGGGTCTAGAGACGAGATTGGCAGGCATGTCCCGGATTCTCCTTGATCGGTGCGCGGTAGTCGGGACTACAGCACCTCCACCGCCACTGGCACGGCCTGCGGCCGAACCGCGACTACGGGGCCCCCGCCGTGTCACAGCCGGGCTCAGTGCGCCGCGACGCGGAGGTCCGCGTCCGAGACGAGGCGCACGTGCTCTCGCACCTGGGCGATGCAGTAGTCGCGGATCGCCGACGGCCCAGGCAGGGGGGCCACGATCTCGCCCCGATGCAGCAGCGGCTGCAGCAGGCGCGCCATCTGCTCACCGCAAGGGCGGGAGCTCGGGGTGTCCAGGCGCACTGCCTGGAGCCTGTCGCCCAGGGTTTCGGCGGCCGCGAGGGCCGCGGTCTCGGGCTCGCCAAGGTCGCAGTAGCTGCCGCAGAGGCGGACGACCGGCTCGCCGGGGCGGAAGACCGTGCCCTCCGGCATGGCGAAGACGGCCATCGGGCGGCCTGCCAGGATCTCGACCATCTCCTCCACGCCGCCGAGCACGGCCCAGCGGCAGCCGTCCGGGAGGCCGGAGGCCGTGATCTCGGCCACCACGGGCCTGTCGGCATTGCGCTCGCGCAGGACCTGAATGGCCCGGTCGAGACAGACATCGGTGACCTTCCCGGCGCGGACATCCGCAGGGCTCGCCCCGTACCACATCCCGTCGTCCCCCCTGCTGGGGCCGAGTGTCGGTGAGTATACACCACCCAGGACACGGGAAGACCAGGGAGAGCGCGGGGAGCCGGCCGGTCACCTGGCCCCCGGTGTCAGGAGGACGTCGGCGAGGGTCCGTCCCCCAAAGGCGCGAGCGCGACGCGGCGCCGGAGAAGCCTACGATCGCGGCGGTGGAGATGAAGGTGGCGCCCTAGCTGAGGGCCATGATCCACGGTGGGATGCGGCGGCCGGCGAGCAGGAAGTCCTGGGAGGTCTTGGTGTGCCGCCAGCCGAGGTAGCCGAGGACGGCGGTCGCGCCAAGGTAGAGCAGGACGCACACCGACAGGAGGCCGACGTCAGCTTGTATCGTCCTGATCCTCCTGCTCCAGGCCCCGGTTCCAGTTGAGGATGCCGTACACCAGGCAGGCGAGGGCCGACAGAATCGTCAGCCAGTAGCCTGCCGCAGCCCAGGGATCGGCGAAGCCAAGCATGACGTTACCTCGGTCGGCGCGCAGGGCGGTAAGGCGCGGACCGGCAGATTGCGGTGCGCCCGGGAGCGGTCAGAGTCCGCGCCCGAGCCGAAAAGCGACGACGGCCCGATTCGGGGAGCCGACCCACAGAGGGCCGTGCACAACCGGTCACGGGACCCAGCCGCAGACACTGCAGGGAAGGCCGCCGGGACGCCCGGGGCCGCCGGCTCACTGCCCCTCCGAGGAGGGTACTGCCCCCCCGGTGTCGGGTGGCAACCGGGGCAGGAAGGGAGCGCAGTGGGGCACAGAGGGAAGCGGGGCCCTCCGGGGAAGGGCGCGGCCTGGGCCGGCAAGGAGGGTCGCCCATGCTGGAGGGAGGGCTTCTACTGCTGGTGACGCTTAGCGTGATGGTCGCAGGAATAGCCCTGGCCGCCGGCGAGGAGCCGGTCGCCGTCACGTCGGAGCGGCAGTTGCTCGTGGACGACTTCCTGATCGCCTCGGCCGAGGGCCTGACGCGCCGGTTCCACCAGCCAGTCAAATACGAGGGCAACCCCGTCCTGACCCCGAGTCACCCCTGGGAGGGCACCGCGCTGTTCCTCAACGGGAGCGTTCTGCGCGACCCCGAGACGGGGCTGCTGCGGATGTACTACTGCACCTACGAGACGCCGGGCGCCTTCCTGGGACTGCCCAGGGTCTCCTTCGTTTGCCTGGCGCAGTCGCAGGACGGGGTCCACTGGGACAAGCCCTTCCTGCACAACGTGACGATCAAGGGCTCGGACGAGAACAACATCGTGACCGAGTGGCCCTGCTGCGACCTGTTGCAGGTGACCTACGATCCCCATGACCCCGACTCCCGCCGCCTGTGGAAGCTGTCGGTGTTCCAGTATGACCCGCGGGTGTGGGAGTACGACACGGCCGCGCGCGAGGGGAGGACGTGGGAGGGGCCGAAGCCGTCGCACATGGGCGTGTGCCTCTACTGGTCGCCGGATGGGCTGCACCACTGGGTCGAGGGGCCCAAGGGCGTGATCCCGGGCGCGGGGGACGTAACGATCGCGGGCTGGGACGCCAAGCGGGGCAAGTACGTGGCCTACGTGAAGACGGGCCACGAGGGCAAACGGGCGCGAGCCCTGGCGGAGAGTGAGGACTTCGTCAACTGGCCCGAGCCGAAGCTCATCCTGCACGCCGACGAGCAGGATCCCGAGGATGTGGAGCTCTACTCGATGGAGGGCTGGCCCTACGAGAGCCTGTGGCTGGGGTACGTGCGGACCTTCCACGCGAAGACGACCTACAACGTGGACACCCAGCTTGTCTACAGCCGCAACGGCGTGGACTGGAGCAGGACGCCGGGGAGGCCGGTGTTCCTGCCGAACGGGCCTGAGGGGGCGTGGGATCGCGGGTATCACACCATGTCCAACAACCCGCCGCTGCGTATGGGCGACGAGCTGTGGATCTACTACGGGAGCACGAACAACACGAAGAAGGAGCGACCCTACGTGGGCGGAGTGGGGATCGCGAAGCTGCGAGTGGACGGGTTTGCGTCCGTGGATGCGGGAGAGGAGGAGGGGGTGCTGACGACACGGCCGCTGGTGCTCAAGGGGACTCGCCTGTGCGTGAACGCGGATGCGAGGGGCGGGCAGATGACGGTCGAGGTGGTCGGCACGGACGGGCGGGCGAGCCCGGGGTATGAGGGCGAGGCATGCCGGGCGATCACGGGGGACGTGCCGCGGCAGGTGGTCGAATGGCAGGAGCGCGGGGACCTGGACGCCGTGCGCGACAGGCCCGTGGTGCTGCGGTTCAGGCTGAGGAAGGCCCGGCTCTACTCCTTCTGGACCGAGGTGCACTGAGGCGCGGCGGAGGGCAAGGGCCGAGGGGTGCGGCGCGACGAGGCGTGTGCTATACTCCGGCGAGCGTTGCCCGACAACCCCTGGATGATGACAGGGCCCGTGTGGCAGGTAAGCCCGACGCGTAACCAGGCGCGTCGGGTCCGGTATTAGGGCAAGCAACTCAAGGCCCACGGGCCACGTGGTGTAGAAAGCACGACGGCGCCGCCGCCGTCGTGCTTTCTACATGGCGGCACGGTGGCTGAGCCGATGGTAGCAGAGCACCCGGCCTTGGGATAGACCAGTCATGCCAGAAGCGGCAGTAGAAGCGATACAGCCTTCGCGGCCAGCGCGGCAGGCCTCCGAGACAGCGGAGCAGACGCAGCACTGGCGCGCTGGTGTGTACATCATCTGGCTCGCCCAGTTCCTGGCCATCACGGCCTTCTCCTTCGTAATGCCCTTCATCCCCTTCTTCATCCGGGAGCTGGGGGTGACGAGCGAGAACCACGTGGCCATCTGGTCGGGCCTGCTCGTGACCGGCAGCGGGCTGACGCTGGCTCTCGTCTCGCCCCTGTGGGGAACGCTGGCGGACCGGTACGGGCGCAAGGTTATGGTGCAGCGGGCGATGTTCGGTGGGGCCGTGACACTGTCGCTGATGGGGCTGGTGACCAACGTCCACCAGCTCCTCGCGCTCAGGCTGCTGCAGGGCGCCGTCACGGGCACCGTGACCGCGGCGCTCGCCCTGGTCTCGAGCATCACGCCCAAGGAGCACAGAGGCTACACGCTGGGCCTGATGCAGATGTCCATCTTCGCGGGAGCGGCCATCGGACCGTACCTCGGGGGAAGCCTGGCGGATCACTTCGGCTATCGGCTGCCCTTCGCCATCACGGGACTGCTCCTCTTCGCGGCTGGGGCACTGGTCATGTTCGGCGTCCAGGAGCCCAGGCAGAGGAACGGCAATGGGGACGCCAAGGCAACGCAGGCGACACTGAGCCAACTGCTACACATGCAGGGGTTCCCGACGCTGCTGGCGGTCTTCTTCCTGGTGAGCTTCGCCGGGATGGTCGTCGCGCCCGTATTCCCTCTCTTCGTCGAGAAGCTGCTGCCCAACCACGACCGGGTGGCGAGCATGACCGGGCTGCTGCTGGCGGCAGGGGGAGTGGTGTCAGGCATCGGCGCCGTGGTCGTGGGTAGATTCGCCGACCGTATCGGCTACAGGACCTTGCTGTTTGCGTGCACGCTGTGCTCGGGCCTTTCCTGCACCGGGCAGGCCATGGCCGCGAGCCTATCGCAGCTCTTCATCATCCGTGTGCTCTTCGGGTTCGTGGCCGGCGGGACCGGGCCGACGATGAACGCGCTGGTGGCGAGCAGCGCGCCCGACCACGCCTACGGGCGGGCCTATGGGTTGACGACCAGCGCGTCCTCGGTGGGCACGGCGCTGGGTCCGCTCCTGGGTGGTCTGATAGCGTGCTGGCTGGGGCTGCGGGCCCCCTTCATCGTAACCGGCGTCATGCTGATGGCCATCTCGGCCGCGATAGCCCTCCGGATCCGCGCCAAGGGACCCCAGTGAGCCGGGCGGGGCCGTCTCACCTCAGGCCCAGCTTCCCGGCCACCTCGGCGATCACGCGGCGCTCCACATCGTCTATCCGGTCGAAGAACCGCCCCTCCTCCGGCCGCAGGTCGAAGTCCCTGCGCGGGCGACGGTCCTCGGCGGCGCGGTTGTCCCCCAGGTGCAGGCACCAGCCGGCGGCCCCGCCGCGAAGCGCGCCCAGGGCGTCGGTGAAGAAGTCGTCGGCCGTCGGCTGAAACTGGTGGGCGTTGAAGTCGCGGCGGAAGGGCTCCTGGTAGTGAACGGGCACAGTCCGGCCCAGCTCGGCGCACAGCGACAGGTAGTGTTTCGTCTTGGCCTCGGTCTGGGCTGGCGAGCCAGGGTCCCGAGGGCGATGGGGCGCCAGGAAGTCCACGTGGGCCACCTGCAGGTAGTCGCGCACCTCGTCGTCGGAGATGTCCCCGGCCTTCGAGCCCGTCACGAGACGGTCGGGGTCCACTTGCTTCACCGCGCTCACCAGCTCGCCGAGCTCGGCCATAGAGACGTGCCGGGCGTCGCCGATGTTGCGCTCGTTGCCCAGGTCGAAGTAGGCGTTGCGGTAGGGTCTGAGGGCCGCGGCAAGGGCGCGGGCAGCGGCAAGGTGGGCCTCGTGGGTGGGCAGACTGGCGCCGCGGCTGAAGGTCACGTCCACCACCATCCCCAGGCCGTCCGCGAAGGCCAGGAGCTGCCTGAAGCGCGAGAGCCATAGCTCGCGGGGAGCGCCGGTCGTGTCCACCACCGAGATGTCGTTGTCGTAGGCCGCCCAGGTGACCCACACGCGGACCCAGTTGAAGCCCGCGTCGCGCAGGCGGGTGAGGTCCTCGCGGATCCACTCGTCGCTCGCCGAGAGAGCGCCGTAGTACGAACAGCCGAGGAGGAAGACGGGCGTGCCGTCAAGGGTGAACCGGGCACCGTCAAGGGCCAGAACGTGGGCGGGCTGGTAGGCGCCCAGACCAACGACTGAGAGGCAGAGGAAGGCGGTCACGCGCATCACCCTCTCGCGCGGGGCGGTCGGGCCAGGCACAGACGGCCGGGATTCCCTCGCCCCCAAGGTAGTGAAGTACCGCTTCGCCGCGGCCGCGCGAGGCCCTGCCGGCAAGGGCCGGCGCCGGCGACTTGGGCGTGGACCAAGGGGGCCGTATAATCCGGGCGGGTGATCGCACATGGTCGCGGCACTCATGCTGGCGGTGCTGGCCCAACCCGTGGACGTCGCTATCACGGTGCAGGGGGAGGCCGTGGCGCGCGTGCCGGAGCGGTTCTTCGGCACACACTACGACGGGCCGAGGCACAAGTTCTGGGACGCCCTGCTCGGGCGGGAGGTGCTCTCGCAGGAAAGCACCTTCACGTCACCATCGGGGCGCCGATGGCTCTCGGAGGCGGGTGTGCAGGTGGCGCGCTTGTTCGTGGACATCCAGGCTGTGCACCCCGAGCCGGGCCAGTGGGAGCTGGGCCCCACCGAGGCTATCGTCGAGGATATCCGGGCTGCCGGCATGGAGCCTATGGCCTGCCTGAACCAGCGCGGCGGCGAGTGGTTCGTGGGGGACGCGAAGGAGCCATGGTGGAAGGACCAGCGCGGGTTGGAGGAATGGCGGGCCGCCTCGCGGCGGCTGGCCCAGGCACTGAAGGGGAAGTGTGGTCGCTTCGAGATCCTCAACGAGCCCAACCACATCCACCCCGACCAGGATCACTACATGGGCTGGGACACCAGCGTGGCGCTCTTCCGGCTGGCGGCGCAGGAGATCAAGGCGGTGATCCCCGACGCGACGTGCGGCGGACCCGCGTCGTGGGCGGCCTGGGAGACGGCCGAGTGGGCAGGCCGCGCGCTCGAAGATGGTCGGGCCGCGCCACTGCTCGACTTCGTGAGCTACCACATCTACACGAGCCACAACCTGGATGACAGCGACCAGGCGATCTGCGCGAAGATGCGGTGGTTCGAGGATACGCCCACGTACATCAAGGGCAAGCTGAAGGCGCTGACGGAGCGGCCGATCCAGGCTCTGCTGACCGAGTGCAATGTATCGGCGGTGTGCTTCAAGGACGGCAAGCCCTACCAGGACCCAAGGAACACCAGCGCCTTCGGCGGAGTGTGGATGGCGTCGGCGCTCCTGCACTCGGCCCTGGGCGGGTGCGACCAAGCGATCCACTTCTCGACCCTCGGGGGGCTGGGCATCATCCGTTGGCCACCGGAGTGGGCTCCCCAGCCCTGCTATTGGGTGCTGCCGATGCTTCGGAACGCGGCGGGCCTCAAACCCGGCGCGCAGATGCTGGACACGCGGAGCAGCGAGGAGCCCGTCGAGGTGTCGCAGGTGGTGCAGGGCAAGTCGAAGGACTACGGGCTCGAGGCCTTCGCCGTGGGGTCGGAGGACGGGCTGGCGGTCGTGCTGGTGAACAAGCGAAGCGACCGCACGTACCGGGCGACGGTCGTGGCGCCCAAGAAACCCACGGCGGCGGAGCTATACAGGTACACGACCGAGAGGACCGCCGATGCCCCGTACCGGGACGGTCGTGTGGAGCCCACACAGGGCGGGCTTGTGGTGGAGTGCCGGCCGTACTCGGTGACGGTGCTGGCGTGGAGGTAGCCGCGCGGAGAGACGAGGCCGAGGGAGGCGAGCGATGCCGGACCTGGACTTGCTGGTGATGGGCAGCGTGATGGTTGAGATAACGCCCGTGAAGGAGGGGCAGCGGATCGGCGAGGCCGAGGAGCTGCTGCCGCTGCCCTCCGGGGCGGCAACGAACTTCGCGGTGGCCGCTCAGCGGCTGGGGG
>CAZSOQ010000204.1:0-2513 GCA_964608495.1 uncultured Armatimonadia bacterium
GCCCCGGCCCCTCGGCCGCGTCCGCCGCCGGCGCCGTCTCCGAGGCCGCGTTGGGGAAGCTGAACAGCAGCGCCGTGGACAGGCTGCCCACCACCGACCCCAGGTCCAGGTTGTCGTACTCCCGCAGCCCCAGCCCGAAGCGCCGGTTCACGTAGTACATGGTCACCGACGACGGGCTGGCGTTGACGCTGCAGTCGGCGAAGGCGGGGTACACGCCGCCGATGATGCCTATCCGCGCTCCGAAGGTTGCCGGCGCCTTCACCTCCGGCAGAGCCATCAGGTCCACGCCGCCGCCCGTGGCCTGCCGGACCGTCTCGCCCAGGTACACGTAGTTCCCGAAGCCGTAGTTCCAGTACCCCAGCCCCTCGCTGCAGTAGCCGTCGTCCGTGAAGCCGCGCAGGAAGTTGCGCGAGTGCATCTCGGCGGCCACGACGACTTCGGCCCGCTCCTCCCGGGAGGGAAGCTGGGCCAGCGCCGCGCCCGTCACGCCCGCCAGGCACACCGCGTTCCAGTTGTTCGTCGTCAGCGCCCACCAATTGGGCGCGCGCTCGCCCCGGATCATCGCCCGGTACGGCTCCAGCACCCGGCGGCTCACGTTCTCGCGGATCGCCTCGCGCGTCGCCTCGGGCAGCCGCTCGCCCAGGAGGTAGTTGGCCAGCGCCAGCTCCCACGCCAGGGCCGACGACGCCAGGTCAATGTCCACCGTCTTCCCTTCGAAGTTCGCCAGCGACCCGTCGTGCGCGGGCATGACCCACGTGCGCTCCGCGGCCAGAGCGTCCACGAGCGCCGCGATGGCCGGCACGAACCGGCCCTTGTCCTCGAGGCACTCGGCCAGCACCAGCGGCGCCAGGCGGCCTCGCCGCTGGCCCGACACCCGCTGCCAGCGCGTCCGATTGCCCGTGCGCGAGAAGTCCAGGTACAGATCATCGGGCTGCTCGGGCAGCGGCTCGTTCAGGAGCTGCTCGGCGCGCCGCAGGATCCCCTGGTACGCGGCCTCGGCCGCCAGGGCTTCCCACGCGGCCCTGTCGCTTGCCGGCCTGCCCGGGCCACCGGGCTGCTCGGGCAGCAGACCGGCCACGTCCTTGATCCGCGCGGGGTCCAGGGGCGCCAGCGCCGCGTCAGCAGACGTCGCCGCGAGCAGCAGAATCGAGGCGAGAGCAATCACGCAGGTTGACGACATAGGCAGGCCCATCTCCCATTGCTCCTTCTCGCGGGCTCGAGGCCTGGCCGCCCACTTCCCCGGCGCGGCCCGGTCATCGCTCGTGTCCGGGCGGCCCCAGGCCTTCCAGTTCGCCCACCAGCAGCCGGGCCACCAGCTCGTGCCCCGCGGCGTTCGGGTGCATCCCGTCCAGCAGCAGTTCACCCACCGACCGCCCCTCCGCCGCGCCATGTTCCTCGAAGGCCCGATAGACGTCAACCAGCGCCACGCCCTCGGCCTCCGCCACTTCCCGCGCGCAGGCCGCGTAGTCTCGCAGCACCACGTTCAGCCCGTCCGGCGCCTCGGGCTCATAGGGCGGCTTGCCGTACAGCTTCCGCAGCTCGTCCGTCCAGCTCAGCGGGTTCGGCGTCATCAGCACCACGCGCGCCCCACGCGCCTTCACCTCGCGCGCCAGGTACGCCAGGTTCTCGCGGTATCGCTCCCTCGCCACGCGCGGCTCGCTAGCCCCTCGCCACACGTCCACGGCCGCGTCGTTGATCCCGAACTGCACGATCACCACGTCCGGCTCCCGCGCGAGCACGTCCGCCTCGACACGAGCCCGCGCCGTCTCCGTCGTGTCCGACCCGAGGCCCGCGTTGACCACCCGCACCGGCCGATCGCCGCCCCCGGCGCCCAGCTCCTCGCTCAGCAGGTCCGCGTACACGACCAGTGACCCTCGCGGCGCCGTCGTCGAGTCACCGAAGGCCACCACCGTGAAGGGCTTCACGCCCGTCGTCGCCCCCGCGGCATCCTCACCACCGACCAGGTCCGCTTCCCTCGCCGTCACGAGGTTGATCGTCCACGACTTGCCCGCCACGAAGCTGATCCAGACCTCCCCCGGCCGGCGCTCGTGCATCTGCGGGTAGCAGAGCCGCTCACCCCGCGCGAACACGATCGGCTCGCCCCACGTCTGCCCCTCGTCCTCCGATAAGGCGATGGACAGCGCGTCCCGGAACCAGTCCGCGGGCAGGGCGGCCGAGGGGCTATGGGCCGCGGTGGGGTCGGCCCGCAGGACGCTCAGCGGCCGTGGCTGCTTGCCCGGCGTTAGCTGGTTCCACACCAGTGCCAGCCGCCCGCTCGCCAGCCGCCCGATGTACGCTGGGGAGCTGCTCGCCGCGATCCCGCTGGGCCGCAGCTCCCGCCACGTCAGCCCGTCGTCCCACGAGTAGGCTTCCCACAAGCGGTCCAGCCCCGTCCGCATCAGCATGTACAGCCGTCCGTCCCGCAGCTCGACGACGCTCCCCTCCATGATGCCGTCATGGTGCCCGTGCCCGCCCAGGTCCAGGATGTTGCTCCGGTGCCACGTCTTCCCCTC
>CAZSOQ010000204.1:2613-9461 GCA_964608495.1 uncultured Armatimonadia bacterium
CATCGAGGCTACGGATCGCCCACACGTCCAGGCGCGCCTGGGTCGCCTCGCCCTTCTCTTCGTCCCAGCGCCAGACCCAGTCCTCGAAATCCCGGTAGACCCAGAGGATTACACCGCCCCGCGTCCTCAGCGCCAGCCCGCACTCCAGGTCCTTCGTCAGGGCGCCCGGCCCAGGGCCCTCGTACATCCGCCCCACTTCCCGCCAGGTCCTGCCGTCGTCCTCGCTCACGCGCACCCTTCCGCCGTCCACACTCGACAGGCCCATCAGCCCGCCGTCGTCCAGCCCGATGAGCGCGCCCGCCGGCGTCCCCTGCGAGACCGGCGTGAAGCGCCGGTCCAGCCGGAAGCCCAGGTCGCCGCCGTCGGCGCGCGACGCGGCGTGCGACACCGCCAGCACCAGCGGCGCGAGCAGCAGCATCTGCCAGAAGAGCTCAATCCGCATGGCTCCCTGCCCCCTCCTGTGCCGGACGGTCCGCGTCCACCGCTGGTCCGCGCGCCGGCGCCGGGACCTACTCCCCAGGCTTCACGAGCCGCACCCACTCTAGCTCGGCCGTGCAGGGCGCGGACCCGAAGTCCAGCCGTATCTGGTTGACCAGGCCGGTCCATTCCGCGTGGTCGCTCATGTCCAGGCGCACCTCGTGGAACTGGCCATCCGCCGGGACCTCGAAGCTCCGGCTCCGCTCGGGCGCGAAGCCGCCGCGCGCGTTCGCGAAGAAGAGCTGGCCCCCCGGCTTGGTGACCCGTACGCGGAACACGACCTCGGGGTACTCCGCCGCCGGCGCGCTCATCCTCGGTGACGCGATGTAGGGGTCGGGCCCCGTCACCGTCACGATCAGCTTCCCCTCGCGTACCTCCAGCGGGTCCACGTCGTGGGCCGGCGTCCACCCCTCGGCGTTCCCCTCAGCGTCGAACTCCCAGCCCGGCGGCCGAAGCTCCGACTTGATCGGCCTCACCGGCGACAGGCTCACCCGCCGCGCCTCGGCCCCGTACCTCAGCTTCAGCGTCACGCACCCGGGCCCCTCGTCGTACGACCACCCCTCGTCCTCCTCCACGGGCTCGGCGCAGCGCGCCAGCGGTTGCCCGTCCACCAGCACGACCCGCGGCTCGGCCATGGGCATGATCACCGTGTACGACGTGTACCCGGCATCGTAGCGCAGGCTTAGCTCCAGCCTGTCACCGCTCACGCGGGCGTCGGACACAAGCTGGGCCGCGGTGATGCTCACCGGCTTGCCCTCGCACAGCACCACTTCCGTGCGCGTCCCTGTCGGCACGCCCAGCAGATCGAGGCTGTTGGTCATGATCCGCCCGGGCGCCAGCATGCACACCGTGCACTCGATGTCCTTGATGACATCCCAGTTGTCGGTGTAGGTGCCCCGGTCGGCCTCGCGGGTGCTCTGCTGGTTGATCCCCGAGATGGTCACCATCTCCGCGAAGTGCCGCCAGGGCAGCGTGTCGTCGCACCGCGCCAGATCCAGCAGCACCCGCGCCCACTCCAGTCCGTTCCACTGCACGGGCCGCGCGAACCAGCTCCCCGTATAGAAGCTCGCCCCGAAGACCGCGATGGAGCCGCCCTTCATCAGATCGCGCTGCTCCGGCGCTTGCCACAGGTACACGAAGGGCACGCCGGTCCGCGCCCAGTACACGGCCCGCTCCAGCAGCGCCCGGTCACCCGTGAGCTTGTACCCCATCAGGTACGCTTCGCACGCGTTCGCCGACGCCAGGATGTCGGGCGTGTGCACGGGCACCTCCCACACCTGGGACGCCCGCGGCACTTTGAACCGCTCCATGAACTTCAGCGTCCTCAGGCCCGCCTGCAGCGGCTCGGCGTCGCCCGTCAACAGCGCCGTCTGCAGCAGCGAGCGCACCTCGCGGGCGCAGATCCCCACGGCCGTCGAGCCACGCTGGCCCAGGGCCTCCAGGCGGGACTCGGCCGGCATGAAGGCATAGCCCCCGTCGGCCGGCGCCAGGGACGCCTCGATCCGTCCGGCCGCCACCCGGTCCGCCAGGGACCTGCACGGCGACCCGAAGTGGTGCAGCGCGAAGCCCAGGTCGCCCCTGTCCGCCAGCTCCAGGCCCTTCTGCTGCAGCCCCGCGGCGAAGTCGCGCTCCGCCAGCCGCCGCGAGTCCACCAGGTAGCTCAAAGCCACGCCCTGACTGCGGCCCGGCGCCCAGCCGATCACTCCCATCCAGCCCTTCGCACTCTCGACCCACAGCACGTCCTCGTAGCACCTCAGGCTCAGGGCCACGGTGTCCTCGTAGCTGCGCGCCTTCGGCGGCAGAGCCGGGACACCGTAGCGGTCCAGGTACAGGTCCACGCACCGCAGCACCTCGGACGGCGCCTCGGCATACATCGCCGCCTGCAGCGTCAGCTTGCCTCCCGCCTTCAGCTCGTAGGGCGTCGTCGCCGCCAGCTCGTTCGGCTCCACCCAGTCCGGTACCGAGGGCAGGTACAGGCCCAGCAGGTGGTTCGCGTGCCCCTCCACGAAGTTCGGCGACGCGAAGACCGCCGTCGGCTTCTGGTGCTCGCCGTCCCACCGCTGCAGCGGGTCCCACATCAGCCCCACGATCGCCCCGTCCTTCTCTATCGCCATGCTCGGCACCGTTACCGTGTTCGGATGCGGCGCGAACCGCACGTTCCTCGGCGGCGCGATGTCCAGCGTGCTCGACGACCGCTCCCCCGCCACCAGGTACTCGCTCCCGGGGAACAGCGCCAGGTCCTGCTCGTCCCCGAAGGACCCTTCCCCGGCCCACAGCCACGGCCCGCGGAAGGCCCCTATCGCCAGATCCCGGTCCGCCGACAGCTCGTACCTGGCCTCGATGTACGACTTGCCCTTCTTCAGCGCCAGGTCCACCCTCAGCGTCACCCGGGCGGGCCCCACGGTCGTCTGGCCCGTCAGGGTCAGGGTGGCTCGCGCCTCGTCGCCCGAGGCCCTGGCCTGCGTGGCCGCCAGGCTGACCATCCCCTCCGAGCCTGCCACGCTCAGGGAGGCCAGGCTCGGCAGCACCGCCATGGGCCGCGCCTTGCCGCCCTCCATCGCGTCCAGACGCCCCCGGGCGAAGCCCTCTTCCCCTCGTACGAGGGTCAGGCGCACGCGGTCGTTCCCCAGCCAGGCCGCCTGGTCGCTCACGCCTGCGCGGGGAGTCGCGCTCGCGGCCAGGGTCGGGAAGGGACGCGAGGCCACGATGTCCGTGCGTGCCTGCAGGCCCTCGGGGCCCTCCAGCACGAAGGCGGCCGGGCCCTCGGCCGTCGCCTCATAGGTCCACGTCACCCGGGCCGTCGCGCCCGGGGCGAGGCGCGGGATAGCTATGCTCGCGACGCCGGTGAGGGTGGCCTTGCCCGAGGCCACGCGGGCCGTCAGCCGCGCGTCGCGCAGCTCCTCGCCGCCCCTGTTCTCGACGCTCGCCACCAGCAGCCCCGTCTGCCCGAGGGTCGTCAGGGCGTCGCGCGCCGCGAAGGACACCAGCCGCAGCGCCGCCGGGCCCAGGGGCTTCGCCGAGAGCTCCAGTCGCTTGAGCGTCACCGTCGTGCCCGCCTCACCGTCGAAGGCAAGCTGCAGGCGCTTCACCTCGCCGGCGAACATGGGGTTGGTGGCAAGGGGCAGGTTGATGGCGAGGCTGCCGGCGGGCGCGTCGAAGGACGCCATGTTGCACGCCGCGAAGTTGCCGTCATCCGTCGAGGACCAGTACAGGCCCCCCGTCACCGGTCTCGTGGCCTCAAGCTGCACGTAGGCGTACCGGTAGTCCGCGGCGCTCAGGCTGACGGCCGGCCCGATGAGCACGGCTCTCTCGGCCGTGAGCGTCGTGCTCGTGCCCCGGGGCGAGCAGGCGATGTGCGTGCCCCCCGCCGCGGCGATCCAGCCCCCGGCCCCGGCGGTCAGGTCCCACGACGGGCTGGCGGCATCGTGCTCGCTGCGCTGGCCCTGGACGACCCGCACGTGGTCAATCTCGATGCTGCCCTCGCCGGGCGGGTCCAGACGCAGGCGGCTCACCCGTCCCTGCCACAGCGGGTAGACGTGGTAGGTGTGCCACTCGTTGTCCGGGACGCAGGGGAAGCCCCGCTCCTTGCCCCCCACGAAGCCGGCGTCCGCCCCAGCCGTCGTGTCGGCCCAGAAGAACTCGGCAGACTCGCCCGAGTCGTGCCTCATGCGCACCTCGATGTACTGGAAGTCGTTGCACTCGAGATCGAAGGACTGCCCGCTGGAGGCGTGCATGTACGGATCGCCGTCGGTGACGGTGGTCTTCAGCACTCCGCCCTGCACGACGAAGGGCGCCAGGGAGTGCGCCGGGAACCAGCCCTCGGCGTCGCCGTCGGTGTTGAACTCCCACTGGACGAGCACGTCCTGGGCAAGGGCCATCGGCACCAGCAGCATCAGGCAGGTCGAGATAAGGGCGAGACGCTTCATCGTCGGTCCTCCTGTGTGCCCGGCCACGGGAGCCTGCGCGCCGGGCCTGCGAGCTTCCCTGCGGGCCGGGTGGAAGGTTCAGTGACGGCAGGGCGCCTCCTGCCCGCCCGGGGGGAGTGTCGGACGCGGGCTTGCGGCTTCGCGGCGCGCCACGAGCGGAGGCATGGTGGCGGCACCCGCGCGCTGCTATGCTTGCTCAAACCGCCGCGGCCTGGCGGACGCAGGCGCGGCGCCCCGCGGCCCCAAGGAGACTCTCAGTGACAGACGCCGGCGAGGATCGAGCATCGCCGGGCTGGGACCCGGCGGACTACCACCGCCACTCCTCGGCCCAGCTATCCTGGGCCCGGGACCTGATCGCCAAGCTCGCCCTGCAGGGACACGAGCGCGTGCTGGACGTGGGGTGCGGCGACGGCAAGGTCACCGTGCTGCTGGCTGAGCTGGTGCCCCACGGCTCGGTGGTGGGGGTGGACAACTCGGGAGAGATGGTGAGCTTCGCCCGAAGCAGCTTCCCGCCGGGGCGGGCGCCCAACGTCGAGTTCCGGCTCATGGACGCGTGGGAGCTGGCCTTCGACGCCGAGTTCGACGTGGTGTTCTCGAACGCGACCCTCCACTGGGCCCGAGACCACCGGCCCGTGCTGCGGGGCATCGCTCAGAGCCTGAGGCCCGGAGGCCGGTGCCTGCTGCAGATGGGCGGGCGCGGCAACGCCGCCGGAGTGCTCGCGGCGCTGGACGCCCTCATGGCCACCGATCGCTGGGCGCCCCACTTCCACGGCTTCAGCTTCCCCTACGGCTTCCACGGCCCCGAGGAGTACCGGGAGTGGCTGGCCCAGGCGGGGCTGCGCCCGCGTCGTGTCGAGCTGATCCCCAGGGACATGGTGCAGGCCGGGCGCGAGGGGCTGGCCGGGTGGGTGCGCACGACGTGGATGCCCTACACCCAGCGCCTGCCCGAACCCTTGCGCGAGACCTTCGTCGCGGAGATCGTCGAGGAGTACCTGCGCCGCCGTCCCCCGGACGAGGACGGCAGCGTGCACGTCGCCATGGTGCGGCTCGAGGTCGAGGCCGACAAGCCCGTCGGCCACGGGAGATGATCGCCGGTGACCCAGAGACCCGACTACGACACAGCGCGCGAACGGGCGGGCTTCTCCTGGTCGGTCGGAGGCTCCCAGGGAGCCCTGCGTGAGCTGACGGGCACACCGATCCGCGCCTTCAACCTCGAGCCGGACGCCTGCGTCGAGGCCTACCGGCGCGGACGCCCGATGCTGCGCGAGATGTTCGGCGAGGACGTGAGCCTGCCCGGCCTGACCACCCCCGCCGTCAGCTACGGCCACGTCAACGCGCTCGGCTCGGAGCTGCTCTTCCCCGAGGGGGGAGAGGTCGCCCATACCCACATCTACGACTCGCTCGAAGAGGGCCTGCGCGCCCTCGACGAGCCGGTGGACTTCGCCCGCGCCGGCCTGGCCCCCTTCTACCTCGACTTTCGGGCGCGGATGCAGCAGGCCTTCCCCGGAGAGGCCGTGGGCTTCTCCTTCGGGCTCGAAGGACCCATCACCACCGCCTACGAGGTGCGCGGCGAGGGCTTCTTCACCGACGCGCTGGACGATCCGCCCCTGGCCCGGCGCTTCCTGGATAGGCTCACGCACAGCATCCTGGACTTCCACGCCTTCCTCTGCCGCGTGCTGGGCAACCCGACCATCAACCCGCACGGCGCCGGGATGTGCGACGACATCGCCAGCTTCATCCCCCCGTGGCTGTGGCCGGAGCTGGTGCTGCCGGCGTGGGAGCAGTACTACTCCGGGATGACCACGGGCACGCGGACGGCGCACGTCGAGGACCTGCGGGCGCAGCAGCTTCCCTACCTGGAGGAGGCGAAGCTCAGCTACTACGACCCCTCGATCTCGCCCAGGCTGCACCCGGGCATCATCGCCGCCCACTGCCGCGTCCCCTTCTGCTGGCGCCTGGGGTGCTTCCACTACCGCGAGATGAGCCGCCGGGATGTGGAAGACTTCGTGTTCCAGGCGGCGGCGGACGCGGCCAGCTCGGTCACGACCGTCGTGGCGGAGACGATGTGCAGCGACCAGGGCGTGGCGAAGGTGCACGCCTTCGTCCGGGCGGCCAGGGAAGCCAAGCGACTGCTGGACGACGGCTGCCCGCGCGAGGAGCTGGGGCAGCGCGTGTCGGAGGAGGGCAGGGCGACGCTCTGGGAGGGTTGGTGCGGGTTCTGCGGCCCTCGCAGCACCAGAGGCGGGGCGCACCGCGCAGCCCCTCCGGCGGCCGAAGTCCCAGACCGGATATAGACTCTCGTCTAGTCTAGCCTAGACGAGACTGACCTAGCCCCCTGAAATCGGGCCGGGCGGAGTGAGAGGATCCGAGTAGAATAGAGCTTTGGGAGAGTCCTCTCGACGTTGCTGCGCAACGTCAAGAGCAGGCGGTACAGCGAGGAGCAGA
>CAZSOQ010000205.1:0-9424 GCA_964608495.1 uncultured Armatimonadia bacterium
TCCCCAAACCGATGCCCCATCCACCCCCGCGGGCTAAAGCCCGCGACTACGCTAGTCAAAGGTCTCGATGCATAGCCCCGTCCCGCCCGTTCCAGCACGGTGGCGAATAGTAGCCGCAGGCTTCAGCCTGCCGCGGTGGCAGTGTGGTGGTCTGCACACGCCCGGTTCTTCCCCGCCCTGCGGGGGTGGCAAGGCGCTGGTCTGAACGGCTATCCAGGTCCGGCCCGTTCGAGGACGATGGCGGATAGTAGCCGCAGGCTTCAGCCTGCGGTGGTGGCAGCGTGGTGGTCTGAACAGGCCGCGGTCTTCACCGGCCTGCGGGGGTGGCAGAGCGCTGGTGCGGACAGACCGCGGTCTTCACCGGCCTGCCGGGGTGGCCTGCGGTCTCCAGACGCGCAGGTCTTCCCTCCTTTACAGGGACGCCGCTCCATGGGACGACGGCCCCTGCGCTGGGGTGAAGCACCGCCCCGCAAACCGCTTTACCGTAAAACCGCGCGACAGCGAAACGGTTGAGCGGTATAGCCGTTTGCGGTATGCCTGCTACGCCGCAAAACGGCCTTGACGGCCGGCCGTTTTCCTGCTACGCTGCATTACGGCGAAGGAGCCTTGCGGGAATGCCGTGATGCGTCATGGCCAGGATCATTGTCGTCGCTAACCAGAAGGGCGGCGTGGGGAAGACCACCACCTGCGTCAACCTGGGCGCCGCCCTCGCCCAACGCAGACAGCGCGTCCTCCTCGTGGACCTGGACCCTCGCGGTGACCTGTCCCATTACTGCCTGGAGCAGCCCTCCGACACCGCGTCTTCTTACGAGCTCCTGGCTGATCCCGAGGCCTTCGATCGGTCCTCTGTGGCGGCGCTGTGGTCCCCCAGCGTGTCGCTGGTCCCGGCCAAGCTCGACCTGGCCGCGCTGGAGTTCGTCCTGTCCCAGGAGCCAGAGAGGCGTTCGTCCTTTGTCCAGGAGGGGCTGGGGCCCTTGGCCGACGACTACGATTTCCTGATCCTCGATACCGCCCCGGGCCTTCAACTGCTGGGCCTGTCGGCGCTGGCCGCGGCGGACCAGGTGATCATCCCGCAGCAGTGCTCCTTCCTCGCGCTGCAGGGGCTGCGCGCGGTCAACGACATCGTGGAGCGTCTACGCACGCAGGCGGGGGTGGGCGTGACGGTGGCCGGGATCCTGCTGACCATGTACGACCGCCGCACGATCCATCATCGCGACGTGGTGGCCATGGTGCAGCGCGGCTTCGGCGGCCTGGTCTTCCGCACGGTGATCCCGCAGACGATCCGGGTGCAGGAGGCAGCGGTCGTTCACGAACCGATCACGGCCTACGAGCCCCGCAACCCGGCCGCCGACGCCTATCGCCGCCTCGCCAAGGAGGTGATGAGTCGTGCCCAAAAGGCCGGCTCTGCCCACCGCGGATGAGTTCTTTCGAGTGACCAGCCGGGAGCCCGAGCAGACTGCCGAGCCCGAGCCCGAGGATGAGACCACTGCTGAGGCGCGGGCGGACCTCGCGTCGCCCGACGATGGGGGAGAGGCCGAGGACCTCCCGGTCGCTCCGCCCGAGGCAGCCGAGCAGCTCCCGCTGGCGGATACCGACCTCCGGCCGGAGCCGGTCCCGGAGAAGCGCGCGTCCCGACATCGTCCCCGGCCACGCCCAGCCCGTGCCGACGTGCCTCTGTTCACCCTTCCCGGAGCCACCGAGGGCCCTCTCGAGAAGGTCACACTGTATCTTCCCCAGGGCCTGCTGAAGGCCCTGGAGGTCACGCGCGTACGCCTCCTCACCGAGCACGACGTCAAGGTGAACCGCTCCCAGATCGCCGAGCTGGTGCTTGCCCGGGCTCTCGAGGACATGGAGGAGTTGGAGCGCTTGCTGGCCGAGCACTACAGGGAAGCGGCGGTAGCGGACTGAATACCGTTACTCGACTCCCGAAGGAGGCGTTGGAATACCGTTACTTCGCTCCCGATAATAGCGCTACCCGGCTCCCGGGAATCCGCCAGAATACCGTTACTCGGCTCCCGATCCCCCCACTGAATACCGCTAATCCGCTCACGCCAACATCCTATAAGCCCAAGCGAATCAGCCGCTCGCGCGATTCATAACAAGGGAACTCAGAACATGTACTCCTTAACCTTGGTGGAACAACAATGCGCACGACTCTCTCGATCAACCAAGGGGACAGGGGGCGTGTAGCCGAACCACCATGGGCGATTCACGCCTGATTCCTCTGAATCATCCCCAGGAGGATTCAGCTTCCGCAAAGTGAATCATCACCGTAAGTCAAACCGGGTGGTAGAGAGGCATGGAACCAGTGGACACCGGCGTGGTTGTGGGAACGGACGATTCAGGAACCCCGGGCATCGTGGACGAGCCCGATACAGACCATCGCACCATCGTCCGCGAAGGCCGCGACGAGATGAATTTGGCCGAGTTCCCCTTTGCGCTGCTCACCACACGTCAGCCCGAGGACATCAGCACGGTCGAGTTTCACGACGTGATTCAGACCCCCGACGGTCGCACGGTGGACCGCAGGTGGACGATCACGGGCAGTGACGCCTACGGCCTGCCTCTCGCCACCGACGAGGAGGTCTACATAGCGCTGATGGAGATCACCCGCGAGCAGGGCTTCACCGCCCCCAGGGTGACCATTAGCCGCTACGACCTGGTGCATCGCATGAACTGGCCCGACCAGGGCCACAGCTACCATCGCCTTTACACGTCCCTTGCTCGCCTGACGGGCGTGACCATCCTCGCCCGCAACGCCTTCTGGGACAACGAGGCGAAGAGGTACGTCACCGAGGGATTCCACATCCTCGACCGCTTCCGCCTGGTCAACGAGCCGCCCGGCCGCCACAGCACGGTCCACGACCCCGAGTGGGAGAGCTTCATCGTCTGGAACGAGGTGCTCTTCCAGAGCTTCCTGCGTGGCAACATCAAGCTGATTAACACACAGCTCTACTTCTCCCTGCACAGCGCCATCGCCCGCCGGCTGTTCCGGTACCTGGACAAGAAGCGCTACGACGGCAAGACACACTTCCGGATCAACCTGCAGAAGCTGGCCTTCGAGAAGCTGGGTATGAGCCGGTCCTATTCGGTGTCGAATCTTCGCCGCGAGCTCAAGCGCGCGCATGATGAGCTGATAGGCGTCGGCTTCCTCACCGGCGCCTGGTTCGAGGGAAGAGGCGAGAGGTCGCTGGTGATGTACCAGTTCCCGGCCGACGCCACGCGCAGGACCCTTCCGGCGCCCACGGTAAGCCCGACGCAGCAGGCCGCGCTGCAGAGCCTGCTGGAGCTGGGCATCACCCGCGCCGTGGCGCGCAGGCTGGTGGACGAGTTCCCGCTGGAGCACGTCTCGGCCTGCGCGGCCGAGTGCAGCCGGCGCCTGGCGAACGGCTGGCTGCCCCGACACAGCCCCGCGGCGTGGACGGTGGCCGCCATCAAGCATCCCGAGTGGAACATCGGGCGCTCGGCCACTCCGCCCGAGGAGGCGGCGTCGGAGCCTGCCTTGGAGCGCGCCGCGACTCCCGAGGAGCTGCCGGCGCCGGGGGGCAGCCAGGTGTTGGCCCGGGACGCCCTGGAGGATTCCCTGGGCATCGGCCCTGGTACGCGCGAGGTGTGGGACCAGGCGATGGAGACGATGCAGGCGCAGGGCACCTTCACCAACGCTCTCCACGCGGCGTTCCTGCTGCCCGTGCGCGGCCGCACGGCGACGGTCATCATCCCGGCGCCGCTGCTGGAGCGCTACCTGGTACCGATCCACGAGCCGCTGCAGGAGGCGCTGCGGGCCGCGACCGGCAATCCCAGGCTGCGGCTGCGCATCGAGTACCGGCCCGTGGACCGGTAGGCTACCGGCCAGACCGTCCGATCCTCACGGACCTCCGGGGCGACAGAGGGCTGCCGGGGGCCGTCTTCCCAGGATACTGAAGGAACACTAAGGGAGTCCGATTGTCTATCGGAAAAGAGAGCAGGCGGCCGGTGAGGCCGGCGAGACGTGGCATGGGGAAGGCGGACGGTGGGGAAGAGACGTGGACGCCTCGTTGAGGAGCCCGGGAGGCCGCCTGGCGCGTTGGGGGATTCCTGGCAATGCTGATACCGACTCGTGGTGACCGGCAGGTCCTTGGGGCAATCTCACTCCTGGTGGTGCTGGCGGCCGCGACGGCCGGCTGGGCGCAGGGCGGCGCCCAGGCCGAGAAGGATTTCGCCTTCGCCGAGGGCCTCTACGAGCAGGAGAACTACCAGCTCACCGTCGAGAAGTACGTCGAGTTCATCGGTAAGTACCCTGGCCATCCGAACATGTCCCTGGCCCTCTTCCGCGCGGGGGAGTGCCACTACCGGCTGGGCAAGTACCCGGAGGCGGCGCCCTACTTCGAGCGCGTGACCCGCGAGTTCCCCACCAGCGAGCAGGCCGAGCCCGGCTGGCTGTGGCTGGGCGATTCCTACTACAAGGCCGGCCGCTACGAGGAGGCCTGCGCGGCTTACGAGAGTCTGCTGAAGACCTTTCCGCAGAGCGAGCACTGCGGGCGCGCGGCCTACTGGCGCGCCGAGAGCTACTACCGCCTCGGGAAGTACGTGGAGGCCATTGCCGCCTACACGGACGCGCTCCAGCGCAAGCCGGGCGAGGAGACCGTGGCCTACGCGCTCTACTCGATAGCCTTGGCGCACCTGCAGCTCAAGCAGAACGACGAGGCCGTCAAGTACCTGGCCGAGGTGCTCGGCAAGTACAAGAACAGCCCCATCGCGGCGGAAAGTCAGTACCTGCTCGGCACGGCTTACCAGGCCGCGGGACAGCAGGGCCCGGCCCTCGAGGCCTTCCGCAAGGTCCTGACCGACTACGGGGATTCGCCCTTCGCGGCCCACGCGCAGGTGGGGCTGGCCTGGGCCCAGTTTCAGCAGGGCCAGTACGAGGCGGCGGTCGAGAGCTTCCGCAAGGTCGCGACCGATCACCCTGACAGCCCTGCGGCGGCCGAAGCCCGCCTGCGGGAAGCCGATTGCCTGTACCACCTCCGCCGCTGGGACCAAGCCGCCGCGGCCTACGAGAAGCTGGCCGGCGAGCAGGGCGGCCAGTGGGCCGATGAGGCCCTCTACTGGCTCGGCGTGACCTACGAGCAGCAGGGCGACACGGCCAAGGCCCTCGCCGCCCACGGCAGGCTCGTGAAGGAATTCCCCACCAGCCGGCGCGTGGGGGATGCTTACCTGCATCTGGGGCAGTTGCAGATCGCGGCCGGCGACCTCGACGCCGCCACGGCCAGCTTCCAGGCGGCTGAGAAGGCCGCCCCCGACCCCGAGCGCAAGCGGCAGGCCACGGCGGGCCTCGCCTGGGCCAGGTATCAGGCCGGGCTGCGGGCGAATCAGGAGTCGCCCGAGGCCCTGGCCGAGCTCGAGAAGATCGTGCGGGAGGACCCGGCATCGTCGCTGGGGGCGCAACTGGCCGGGCTGGTAGGTCGCGCGCACTACAACGCCGGGCGCTACGATCCCGCCCGGGCGATCCTGACGCTGCTGGCCGAGAATCACCCGGACCACGAGCAGAGAGGCGAGACGCTGTACCTGATCGGGTCCTGTCACGAACGAAGCGGCCGGGCTGACCAGGCCGCGGGGTACTACCGGCAGGTGCTGGACCAGGCGGGCGGCTCGGCCTATGCGTCGCACGCCACGGCGGCGCTGGTGGGCCTGTACGCGAGCAAGGGCGAGCTGGACAAGGCGCGCCAGCTTGCGGCGGACCTGGAGAAGTCCGGCGCCGGGCCGGAGGCCCTGGCCTTCTGCTCCTACAAGCTGGGCGATGCGCTGTACGAGGCCAAGAGCTTCGCCGAGGCGGCCGCCGCCTACGAGAAGGCGCTGGCGGCGGCGCCCGCGGGCGATTTCGCGCCCTACGCGCAGGTCGGGCTGGCGTGGGCCCGGCTGTCCGCGGGCAACCTGACCGGCGCGGCCGAGGCCTTCCGCGCGGTCACTGAGAAGTACCCGGGCTCCCAGGCCGCGAGCGGCGTGCCCGAGGGCCTGCTGGCCGTGGGCGAGAAGCTCTTCGACGAGGGCAAGTACGCCGAGGCCCAGGCCCTTTACGAGCAGACCATCACGGGCTTCCCCAACAGCGATCTGGTGGACGAGGCGGAGTACAAGCTGGGGTGGGCACTGCTGGAGCAGGACCGCAAGGCGGACGCCGAGGCCCACTTCGCCCGCGCCGCCGACACAGCCAACGTGCCTCAGATAGCCGCGGACGCACGGTACCAGGCCGGCAGGCTGGCCTTCGACCGCGCCGACTACGCGGGCGCCGCGGCCGTGCTCGATCCCTTCCGCCAGAACATCGCCGAAGAGGCGTGGGCCGCCTTCGACAAGACGCCCTGGGCTCTGGTGGTGCTCGGCCAGGCCTACGAGCGGCTGCAGAAGCCCGACCAGGCGGCACAGGCCTTCCAGGTCGTGGCTGACAGGTACGGCGAGCATCCCGCGCGGGGCCATGCCCTGCTCGGCCTCGCGCGAGGCTACCGTGGGCGGAAGCAACCCGACAAGGCCCTCGAGGCGCTGCAGGCAATGCCGCAAGACCTTGGGGGAGACGTGGCGGCCGAGGCGCAGTACGAGCTGGCGGCCTGCCATCGGGACAAAGGCGACCTCGCGAAGGCCGCCGAGGAGTTCCTCAAGGTCTCGATTCTGTACCGGAACGAGCAGTGGGGGGCCGTGGCGCAGTACGAGGCCGGCCAGTGCTACGAGCAGTTGAAGGACACGGGGAACGCGGCGAAGTGCTACAAGGCCGTGCTGGACCGGTACCCCGGGCAGGCGGAAGTGGTGGCGAAGGCCCGGGAGCGGCTCACGGCGATCGGGACACAGGATTGACCGGAAGCCCGGACACCGCGTGCCCAGCGCCGCGGGCTAAAGCCCGCGCCTACGGCAGCCGGAGGTCTGGATGACGGCCCAAGTCCGCTCGGTGCGGGGACGGCGGCCGCCGTCACCGCTGACCCCGGCAAGGAGGGAAGCTGGATGACCGTGGAGCTGTCCGAGTTGGCCCTGGTTGACTACTTCCAGCGCGGCGGATTCTGGATGTGGGCGCTGCTCGCCTGCTCGCTGCTGGCCCTGGCTGTGATCATCTACAAGACCTACGACCTCTGGCGGGCCGGCTGGGGGACGAGGGTCCTGGTGGACGAGGTCAGCCGCTTGCTGGATGAGGGCGCGACGGCCTCGGCCGTCGAGAAGTGCCAGGCCTCGTCGGCCTCGGTGGGAGCGGTCATCGGCGCCGTGCTCAGCGTCCCGGGCCGGAACCGCGAGGTGCTGCGCGAGCAGGCCCAGATGGCTGGCTCCCACCAGCTTGCGCTGCTCGAATCCGGCCTCCCTGTGCTCTCGACAGTGGCGAATGTGGCGCCCCTGATCGGCTTCCTCGGCACGGTCAGCGGCATGATCCGCGCCTTCACGGCCATCGCCGAACATGGCCTGGGCGAGCCGGGCATCGTGGCCGCCGGCATAGGCGAGGCTCTGATCACCACTGCCTCCGGGCTCATCGTGGCGATCCCGTGCTTCATCGCCTACAGCTACTTCGTCTCCCGGGTCAACGGCCTGGGCCTGAACATGGAGCTGACGGGGGCGCACTTCCTGAACCTGCTCACCGAGGGCCCCGACCGGGCAGCCCCTGCCACGGACCGGGCAGTCCCTGCCACGGACCGCGCGGCAGCCACGGGTGATCGCCATGAGGTTTAGGTCGCGGCTGTCCACGCCGAACATCGTGCCCATGGCCACCATGGCCGACGTGGCCTTTCTGCTGATCATCTTCTTCATGCTGACGAGCACCTTCGCGCGGGACACGGGCCTGGATATCACGCTGCCCAAGGCCATCACTTCGGATAGCCTGCCAAAGCGCGAGGTGACGATTTGGGTGAACTATGCCGGGCAGCTCCGGGTGAACGATGCCTGGATCCGGCCGGAGGACCTGGGGGCCGTGCTGAAGAAGGAGCTGGGCGGCGCGGACGTGAAGGCGGTCACGATTCGCGGCGATGAGCGGGTGCCCTATGGGACTGTGGTGACGGTGATGGACACGGCGAAGCTGCTGGGCGCCGATATCACCCTTGCGGCGGAGGTAGGAGCCGCGGACGCGGCGAAGGCCGCCGGCGCGGCTGCGGCAGGCGGGCCCTGATGGGGCCCCAAGGACGGTACTGAGATGCTGGGTCGGCCGGGATTCAAGTGGGCGGTGCTGGCATCGGTCGGCATCCACATGGTGCTGTTCCTGGCCGTGCCTATGAGCGGCTCGGTGGGTGAGGCGCGCGACCGGATGGTCAAGCGCGTGAGCGAAACGGCCATTGAGTTCGTGCGCATCGTGAAGCCGCCGCCCGCGCCGCCGAAGCCCAGGATCACGAAGAAGCCTCGCCGAACCTACCGCGTGGTGCGGCGGAGAGTGCGGCGAAGGCATGTGCTCAGGGCGCCGCGGCCGGTGGAGCAGCCCGGGCAGCCGGCGGCGGAGGCTGGGCCTACGCCCGACCTGGCGGTGCTGCCGCCGGCGCCGGTGCAGGAGCCCAGTCCGGCCGCGGAGCCGGAGCCTGTGCCCGAGCCCGAGCCGGAGCCGGTGATTCTGCGGCCGCCTCCGATGGAGGAGCCGCCCCCACCGGAGCCTGAGCCGGAGACTGAGCTGGCGCTGCCGCCCGAGCCGGGTCCCCAGCCCACGCCAAAAGCCGCGCCCGAGGTGGGGAAATCGGCGCCGCCGATGGTGGCGCAGGTCCCGGCCCCCGCGGCCCAGGTACGCGCGCCGGCACCGACGGCGGCTGAGGAGAAGCCTCTGACCGTGGCGAAGGCGATGGGCCAGCCGGGCCCGTCGGCCGGGCCTCCCGCGCCCGACAGGCCCCGTCTGACGGCCGATTTCGCGCACGTGGGACAGGGCGCAGCCGAGGCGCCGGGGGCCGCGCCCGCGATTGCCGCTAAGCCGCTCGAGAAGGCGGTGCCGGCGCTGGGTATGGCCGGCACGGGCGGCCGTCAGATCAGCCCTCAGCCCACGGAGCGCGTGGGTCAGGGCCTGCCGGACGTGAAGCCCGTGGCGGTCGCGACCGGGCCGCAAGGCCCGCCCCGCGCGGGAAACACGGCGAAGCCGGGAACGCCCGGTGGCTCGGGCGGCCGGACGCGACTGGCCGTGCCCGCGACCGAGACTCCCGGCAGGAGCGGCCGAGGAGCGGCAGGCGGCGTCCGTGGTGACAAAGCCACGCCGGACCTACCCGGCATCGGCGCGCCCGGCCACGGCGGCGGGGGAGCGGGCTCCGGCGGTGGGACCGGTGGCGACGGACGCGAGCCCGGTGGCCCAGGCTCCGGCGGCGCGGGCCGCGGCGCTCCTGTGCTGATCGCGACGAACCCTCGCGGCGGAACCGGCCTTCACGTGGGACCGGGCGGCGGCCAGGGCGCGGGCCCCGATAGGCCGGGCGGTGGACGCGGGGGCGTTGGCCTGGGTGACGGTGGCGGCCCGGGCAGGGGA
>CAZSOQ010000206.1:0-9415 GCA_964608495.1 uncultured Armatimonadia bacterium
AGCCAGGCGGAGTCGGAGGTGAAGAGCAGCTCGGTGCCCTTCTTGGTGGGCTGAGGCGGGGGGCCGCCGGGATAGGGCTGCTCCTGGGGAGCCTCCTCGGCCACCTCGAAGGCACGGGCTCCGGGGAAGAAGAGGGCCTCCTGGCCGGCGGTGATGTCGTGCTGCTCGGGGTGGACGACGAGCGGGATACCGATGTTGCCCCACAGATTCGAAACGGGATCGAAGAGGACGCCGTTGAGCGGCGTGATGCCGCGGGGCTCAAGAATCTGGTGCAGGTCCGGCGCGGGCGGCACCTCGAGGGCGGCGAAGAGCTTGCCGGCCTGGTCGAGGTACTTCTGGATCGCCGACATCTCCTTGTCGGCGAGCGGCTGCTGGGGCCCCACGATGCACAGCACCGCGCAGTCGCCCGGGATCGCCGGCTCCTTCTGCTGCAGCAGCACCAGCTCCTCGACATCGTACTGCTGGTTCTCGAGATTGCTCTTGATGTCGGCGATGCTGCTCTGGTCCATGCCCTCAAGGCGCTTCTCGCCGTGACCGGCGAGGAAGTACACCTTGGTCTTCTCGCCCTTGGTGACGGCCAGGATGGCGGAGGTGAGCTGCTCCTCGCCACCGCCCGTCACCTCTTCTTTCTTGTCGGCGCAGGTGACGATGACCGTGCCGTCGTAGCGGACATCGTACTCCTTGACCTTGTCCATGCTGGTCTTGGGGTCGTAGATCGTCACCTTGGTCTTGGCCGAGGCGATATCGTACTCGCGCAGGCGCGAGCGGATCTCCTCGGCATTGTAGTAGTCGGGGGAGATGAAGGCCGTGACCTGCACGGGCTTGTCGAGCCCCCGCAGGATGGTCACGGTCTGCTCGCTGAGCGAGAACTGCTTGTTCTGGGTGAAGTCGTGGCGCCAGTGATGCCGGGCGCCGATGACGTTGGCCAGGACCACGATGCCCAGGACGAAGAGGGCGAAGGTGGCGGAGTTGGCGAATTGGCGGGCAGAGCGCTGTCGCCAGACTCCCCGCAGGCGGTCGGCGTTGGTGACCGCGTAGACGGCCAGGGCCACGACCGCCAAGATGAGGAGGACCAGCGGCGCCCCCACGAACTTCTTCATCACCGCCCACCAGAGCAGGGCGACGATGACGAGCACGAGGCCCGCGACGCCCGAGATGATGCCCGCCAGCACGGCCGGAGGCAGGGGCTCGCGCTGCCTCTGGAGCCTGGGATCACGCCTCGAGGCGGGGCGAGTGTCTTGATTGGAGTCTGGACGCATAGCGAATCCGCTCCTCATTCCTCGCGGTAGCTGCCGCTCACCCTCAGGCACGGCGCTGCTCGAGCGACCGCACCGTGAGGAAGATGAAGAAGAAGACCAGGGAGGCGAAGTAGACCAACGGCCTGGTGTCGAAGATGCCTTTCTCGAGGTCCTGGATGTTCTCGAAGGTGGACAGTTGCTTGACGACGTCACCGATCTGCTGGCTGACGGACATGGCGATCCAGCCGATGAGCCAGAAAAGGAGAAGGACGAGGATGGTCATGACGGCGGAGGCGATCTGGTTGGAGGTGAGGGAGCTGGAGAAGAGGCCGATGGCCAGGAAGGAGGCGCCGGCCAGTAAGATGCCCAGGTAGCCTACGAGGACCTCGCCCCAGTCCGGCGCGCCGTACTTCTCCATGATGAGCGGGTAGATGAAGGAGACGAGGAGGATGATGACCAGCAGGACCACGGCGGCCAGGTACTTGCCCAGGGCCACCTCGATCTCGCGAACGGGCTTGGTCAGGAGCACCTCGATGGTGCCGAGATTGCGCTCCTGGGCTATCAGACCCATGGTGATGACCGGGGCGACCATGACCAGCAGGAAGGCCATGGTGTGAAGCAGGTCGGCCATGCGGGCCTCGGCGCGGCCGCTGCCGACGTAGAGGGCGAAGAGCAGTGAGGTGATACCGAGGAAGAAGCAGATGACCACATAGGCCATCGGCGATGTGAAATAGGCGTAAAGCTCCCTACGCATGATTGCCGCGATGTTGCGCATCGTGAGCCAACTCCTACTTGCTGGACTCCGAGGTCTCGGGTGTGGCGGGGGTCTCCGAGGTGGTCAGTTCGCGGAACACTTCCTCTAGGGAGAGCTCGATGGGCCGCAGTTCGAGAAGGTCGAAGCCGCGCTGCACCACCAGACGTGCCACATCGGCGCGGCAGTCGGCCCCGACGTCGCTGTCCACGAGCCAGGTGTCCGCGTCGTCGCCGGGCCGCACGGCTGTGACGCGGGGCAGGTCCAGCATCTGCTTGGCGAGGCTGTCGTCGGCGCCCCGGACGCGGATGAGAAGGGTCTCCGCCCGGCGGATCTGGGCGGTCAGGGCCTCGGGCGTGTCCTCGGCGACGATCTGGCCGCGGTTGATGATAATCACCCGCTGGCAGGTCATCTGGGCCTCGGGCAGGATGTGGGTGCTCAGCAGCACGGTGTGCTCGCCGGCCAGGGACCTGATGAGGTCGCGGACCTCGCGGATCTGGTTGGGGTCGAGGCCGATGGTGGGCTCGTCGAGGATGAGGACGGGCGGGTCGTGGATGAGAGCCTGGGCCAGGCCGACGCGCTGGCGATAGCCCAGAGAGAGAGTGGCGATGATCGAGTCGGCCCGCTCTTCCAGTCCGCAGGTGTCCACGGCGCGGTCCACGGCCTGGCCGAGGGCCTGGCCGCCCAGCCCGTGGAGCCGTCCCGCGAAGCGCAGATACTGCCGAACGCGCATCTCGGGATACAGGGCGATGCGCTCTGGGAGGTAGCCGACATGGCGGCGGACCTCCAAGGAGTCCTCCTGGACGTCGAACCCGGCGACCTTCACCTCGCCGTAGGTGGGGGGAAGGTAGCAGGTCAGCACGCGCATCGTGGTCGTCTTGCCGGCGCCGTTGGGGCCGAGGAAGGCCACGATCTCCCCCTCGGCCACCTGCAGGCTCACATCCATGACGGCCGGATGAGTGCCATAGAACTTCGTCAGGCCAGTGACCTGAATCATGGGCGTACCTCCGATCAGATGGGTCCGCCAGATGAGGAAGCCGACTCTTCGGATGGCGCAAGGAGCCGGCTTCGGCAAGACCGGGACCGTGGGATTGAACTCTCTGTGTGCCGAAGGTAAGATTATAGCCACGCCGACCTGGGCCGTCAACAGTCGGGCCCTGGGTGCGTGGGTGCCGTCGCGTGAGGACGGATCTGTCGCAGGCACGGGCGGGTGGCGCAGTCACCTCGACCGCCAAGAGGTGAGCCTGGTGCAGGGAGCCGGGCTTGCCTTAGGGGCGAGCCACGGCTGGCGACACGTCATGGTAATCCCGGTCGCCGGCACAGCCGGCTGCTACATCAGGCGCCTTGGATGCGGGCGCATCCTGCCGGAAGCGAACAGCCCCGCTCCGGACGTTGGCTCCGGCGCGGGCAGGTCCAGGCGCGCCCCCTCGGGACGGTGGCAGGCGGCCGGATGGGTGCCTGCCGCCGGTCACCCTAAGGCCCTTCCGCGTGCCGGCGAGGGACGAGGTAGCGGTGGGCGGCCGGCGTCGGCGGCAGGGGCGTCGCCCCCGCAGCGGCGGTCGGCAGGAGCCTTGCCGGGGCTGAGAGCACCGCGCCCTGGCCCCCAGGTCAGGCCCATACTCGGAGCGGGCTCACCAGGAACCTGTCCGACCCAGAGGTGACAGCCATGTATGAACTGGCCGTGACAGGCGATTTCTCGGCCGCGCACGCGCTGCGCGACTACGACGGGCCCTGCGAGAGGGTGCACGGGCACAACTACAGGATCGAGATCGCCGTGACCGGCGAGAGGCTGAACCAGCAGGGACTGCTGGTGGACTTCCGCGACCTGAGGAGGGCGCTGGGGGCGATCCTGGAGAGGCTGGACCACAGGAACCTGAACGAGCTGGAAGCCTTCCGGGAGTGCAGCCCGACGAGCGAGGTCATCGCGAGGCTGATCTACGAGGAGCTGGCGGGGCCCGTGCAGGCGCTGGGGGCGCGGCTGAGGCGCGTCACGGTGTGGGAGACGGAGCGGGCGTCGGCCAGCTATGAGCCGTCACCTGAGTAGCATCCAGTGGGAGAAAGGCAACATGAAGGTAATCGCGCTGAATATCGGACTCTACGCGCTCATCGGTCTCGTGGTGGGCCTGATGTCGGCTCTCCTGGGCATCGGGGGCGGCGTGCTGATGGTGCCGGTGCTGCACCTGGCCTTCGGCAAGGACATGCAGACCGCCGTTGGTACCTCGCTGGCGGCGATGGTGTTAGGATCGTTGGCCGGAGCGGCACGGCACGCGGGCTTCGCAAATATTGACTGGACCTTGGCGGCTGGCCTGGGGGCCGGTGCCGTCGTCGGGGCTTACGCGGTCGGCGCACCGCTGGCTGAGGCCCTCCCGTCGGACGTGCTGCGCAAGGCCTTTGGGATCCTGATGCTGGTCTTCGGCCTGCGTATGATCGGCGTGTTCGAGTGGGTCGCGGCCCTGGTAGTGAAGTAGCGCCGCCCCGGGGCCCCGGGGCATGAGGAGACTGAAGCGGGGGACCGGGAGGTCAGGCGTTCTCGAAGAAGCCCCGCTCGATCATGGCCTCGCCGATCTGGACGACGTTGGTGGCGGCTCCCTTGCGCAGGTTGTCGGCGACGATCCACAAGTGCAGGCCGTAGTCCACCGTTTCGTCCTCCCTGATGCGTCCGACCAGGGTCAGGTCCTTGTACTCGTCGCGCAGAGCATCCGCCTGCGTGGGATAGGCCAGCTCCTCGGGGGCCCTGCGCACGGCGACGGCGTCGGGGTCGGCCGTGGGACCGTCAATCACCACCACGCCCGGCGCCTGGGACAGGACCTGGCGGGCGTCCTCGGCGCTGAGACGGTCCTTGAACTCGAGATTCACCGAAGCTGCGTGGCCGATCTGGACGGGCACGCGGACGGCCGTGGCCGTGATGAGCATCTCCGGAGCGTCCAGGATCTTGCGCGACTCGTTGACCAGCTTCATCTCCTCTTTCGTGTAGCCGTTGGGCAGGAAGCGGTCAATGTGCGGGATGCAGTCGAGGGCTATGGGGCGCGTGAAGACGGACGGGGAGAACTGCACCGGGTCCCCGCCGACCAACTGGACGAGCTGGCTGTCGAGCTCCTCCATGGCCTGCTGGCCCCAGCCCGACACGGACTGGTAGGTGGAGACGACCATGCGCTTGACGCGGGCCGCAGCGTGTAGGGGAGCGACGGCCACGACGACCTGGATGGCGGAGCAGTTGGGGGAGGCGATGAGCCTCGTGTCCCGGGTGACGGCGTCCATGTTCACCTCGGGGACTACGAGCGGCACCTTGGGGTCGAGCCGGAAGTCGCTGCCGTTGTCAACGCAGTAGGCGCCGGCCCGCACGGCGGTGGCGGCCCACTCGACGCTGGCTCCCTTGGCGCCCTCGCGGCCGGCGAAGAAGACCAGGTCGAGGCCCTCGAACAGCGCGGCTTCGGTCTTGCGGACGTACACCTCGCGGCCGGCCAGCTCCTCGACCCGCTCGGACGTGGCCATCACGATCGGGGGCTCGGCGAGGGGGAAGCGGCGCTCGTCAAGACAGCGCAGGATCCGGTCTCCGACCGGGCCCACACCCACGACACCGACACGAAGCGCCATCTGGACCATCACCTCTTCCGGCATGCTCAGGGAGAACCGGTAGTATAGCCCAGGCTAGAGGAGTCGGTCGAGTCCGTAGATGAGGCCCTCGGCGTCGCAGATGGTACGCACGGCCAGGAGGACGCCGGGCATGAAGCACTCCCGGCTGGTGGAGATGCTCTCGATGATGAGCAGTTCGCCCTGGCCGCCGAAGATGACCTCCTGGTTGGCGACATAGCCCGGCAGGCGCACGGAGTGGATGCGCAGGCCCGCCGTGCTGCCGCCGCGGCTGCCCTGGAGCTTCTCGTGGGCCGTGGGGGCGCTGCGGAGCAGGCCGCCGTGGGCGGCCTCCATGACCTCGGCGGTCTTGAGGGCGGTGCCGGAGGGAGCGTCGGCCTTGCGTTCGTGGTGGCGCTCGATGATCTCGGCGTAGTCGAAGTGGCGGGCGGCCTCGGCGGCGAAGCGCATCATGAGGTTGGCGCCCAGGCTGAAGTTGGGGGCGATCAGGCAGGCGACGTGGTGATTGCGGCAGAGCCGCTCGACGACCTTCAGGTCGGTCTCGCCGAGGCCCGTGGTCCCGACTACGCAGTGGACGCCGGCCTTGAGGGCGACGGTGAGGTTGTCCAGGACGACGTCGGGGTGGGTGAAGTCCACCATGACCTGGGGCGAGCTGTGCTCGATGGCGGAGAGAAGGTGGCCCGTGACGACAAGGCCGATGGGATGGCCGAGGGCCACCTCACCGATGTCGCGGTCGACCCCGGCGGGGTCGACCGCGGCAACCAACTCGAGGTCTTTGGCATCGCTGACGGCCCGCACCACGTGCTGGCCCATGTTACCGCACGCGCCGGTGACGAGAACCCGTATCGTCTTTGACACCTTGACCCTCCATTCGTGTGAGGCTGGCCCGTGGGAGGGCGAGCAAGGGGCGTGGCGCTAGCGGCGGCGGTCACCGCCTCCGCCGCGCGGCCTGGGGCCGCGGCGCCGGTCGCGGTCGCGGTCGCCCTGGGGCCGGTCGGGCAGGCCCTCGGGCCGCGGGAGAAGCTCCTTGCGGCTGAGCCGGACCTTGCCCTCGGAGTCCACCTCGATGACCTTGACCTCCATCTCATCGCCAACCCTGGCCACGTCCTCGGTCTTCTCGACGTGCTCCCAGGCGAGGTGAGAGATGTGAACCAGGCCCTCGCGGCCCGGCAGGAGCTCAACGAAGGCGCCGAAGGGCATGACGGAGACGACGCGGCCGGTGAAGACCTCGCCCACCTGGACCTCGCGCGTGAGGTCCTCGATGAACTTGCGGGCGCGCTCGACCTGGGCGCCGTCGGTCCCGAAGACGTAGACGGTGCCGTCGTCCTGCACGTCCACCTCGACGCCGTACTCCTCCTGGACGCCGCGGACGGTGCGGCCGCCGGGGCCGATGACGAGGCCGATCTTCTCGCGGTCCACCTGGATGGCGAACATGCGAGGCGCGTAGGGCGACAGCTCGGTCCTCGGGTAGGGCAGGGCCTCGGCCATGACGTCGAGGATCTGGGCCCGGGCCTTGCGGGCCTGCTCCAGGGCCTCGGCGCACAGGCTGACGGGCAGCCCGTTGGTCTTGGTGTCCATCTGGATGGCGGTGACGCCGATGCGGCTGCCGGCTACCTTGAAGTCCATGTAGCCCTCGAAGTCCTCGAGGCCCTGGATGTCGGTGAGGAGCTGGTAGCGATCGGGGCCGTCCCAGACGAGGCCGATGGAGATGCCAGCGACGGGCGCCTTGATGGGCACGCCGGTGTCCATGAGAGCGAGGGTCGAGCCGCAGGTGGCGGCCATGGACGTGGAGCCGTTGCTCTCCAGCACCTCGGAGACGAGGCGGATGGTGTAGGGAAACTCGTCCTCCTTGGGCAGCACGGGCTGCAGCGCGGCCTGGGCGAGCGCGCCGTGGCCGATGTCGCGGCGGCTGGGTCCGCGAAGGGCGCGGGTCTCGCCCACGGAGAAGGGCGGGAAGTTGTAGTGGTGCATGAAGCGCTCGTAGTTCTCTTCCTCGAGGGTGCGAACGAGGCGCTGGTCGGTGGTGGCGCCGAGGGTGGTGACGGTGAGCACCTGGGTCTCGCCGCGCTGGAACAGGCCAGAGCCGTGGACCCGCGGCAGCAGGCCGACCTCGCAGCTCAGGGGTCGTACCTCGTCGAAGGCGCGACCGTCCACCCGGCGGCCACCGTCGAGGACGATGCGCTTGAGATGCTCGCCGGTAAGCTCGGCGATGACGGCCTCAACGTCGGGCTTGGGGTTCTCGTGCTCCTCAGACAGCTTCCCGAGAAGCTCGGCGGTGACGAGGCTGAGGGCCTCCTGGCGCTCGGCGCGGACCGGGTTGTCGAGGGCGGCGATGATGCGGTCGCGCACCTGGTGGACGGCCTCGACGATCTCGGGCCTGGGCTCCCAGAGGGGGTAGCCGCCGGGGGGGGCAGCGTGCTCGCGGATGAAGGGCTCGATGGCGTCAATCACGACCTGGCACTGCTGGAAGCCCAGCTCGAGGGCCTCAACGATGACGCTCTCCATGACCTGCTTGGCCTGCAGTTCGAGCATGACGATGCCGTGCCTGGTGGCGGTCACCAGGAGGGCCATGTCGCCCTCCTCTATCTGCTCGAAGGAGGGGTTGATGATGAACTCGCCACCCACGCGGCCGATCTGGACGACGCCCAGGGGCCCGTCGAAGGGCGCCGAGGAGAGGGACATGGCCACAGAGGCGGCGAGCATGGACACGACGTCCACCGAGCTGCCGTGCTCGGCGGAGAGGGGGGTGGCGATGATCTGGACATCGTGGCGAAGACCGGAGGGCAGGAGGGGCCTGATGGGCCTGTCTATGCGCCGGCCGGTGAGCACCGCCTCGTCGGAGGGCCGACCCTCGCGGCGGAAGAAGCCACCGGGGATGCGGCCGACCGCATACATCTTCTCCTCGAAATCAACCCTGAGGGGCAGGAAATCCAAGGGCACGGGCTCACGGCTGATGCCGACGGTGGCCAGGGCGACCGTGTCGCCGTACTGGCACAGCACCGCGGCATCGGCCTGAGTGGCCAGACGCCCGGTCTCAAAGCGAAGCCTGCGACCTGCCAGTTCTACTTCCAATACCTTACGAGACATAGCAAACGGACCTCCTCCGCCAGGGGAGAAGGCCCGTTGGGCAATGAGGAACCAGGCAGGACAAGGGCCTTGAGCTTTGCCCTCCCTGTTTCCTCATCACGTTTCGAGACCTGTCTCCACAGGCGGGAGATGTAGATTGTAGCGACCGGCGCCAGCCAGGCCGATGCCCGCCAAGGGCTATCGGCGCAGGCCGAGGGCTTCGACCACTGCCCTGTACCGCTCCGGGCTCTTGGCCCGGAGGTAGTTGAGCAGACGCCGCCGCTGTCCGACTAGTCGGAGCAGACCACGCCGAGAGTGGTGATCCTTGCGGTGATGCTGGAGGTGTTCGGTAAGCTGCTCGACACGGGCGGTAAGAAGCGCGACCTGCACTTCCGGGGACCCCGTGTCACCCTCGTGTTGCTTGAACCGCTCGATGATCTCTTCCTTGGTCTGCTTGCGAAGCGACATTCCCAACATGCCCCTTTGCTCCCGTACGCTGCAGTGCTGGGGCACCACCATGGCAGCGCCGTCCTCGGCTCCAGCGGAGACCGCCGACGGCCGCGGGGGGCGTTGGGAGCGCTCCTCGCAGTCCGCGGTTGGGACGGTAGGCGGGATGGTACCACGACTCGGCCCGCAAGTAAAGCCAGGGCGCGGGCACAAGACTGAGTCCGACGCCAGAGGCGCAGGCTGACGGGGGAAACCAATACCCACCGGCTTGCGCCTTCCCTATCGCCGCCGGCCTCAAACACCCGACGCGGCGCGCGGGAAA
>CAZSOQ010000207.1:0-9273 GCA_964608495.1 uncultured Armatimonadia bacterium
GCCCGCGCCCGCGGCGGCGGCCCGCGCTGTGGTCCGGTCCTACGGCGACGCCTCTACCTCTCTGGCGGCGCACTCCCCGACAGCAGTGCCTTGACCTGCGCCAGCAGCAGCGGAACGTGCTCGCGGGCGACGGTCCAGACCTCGGCATGGTCCACGAGGTCGTAGCCTTGGATGAGCAGGTCGCGGAAGGCGATGATGCGGGGGTAGTCGGCGATGAACGCGGCGGTCTCGGGGTCGTCTCGGGCCAGGCGCCGCATCGCCTCGCCGATGATCTCGAAGTGGCGCTCGATGGCGGCCCGCAGCAGGGCGTCCGTCTGGTAGTCCTGCACGGACTTGCCGCCGATGGCCGCCAGGATGAACTCCGCCGACCTCTGGATGTCGTCGAGCCACTTGGGCGACCTAGGCCGCATAGAGCAGCCTCCGGGTGCGGTTGGCTTCCCGGGCGAAGTAGGGGTTCTCTAGCCCCGGCGAACCGACCATGGCCAGGTCCACCGAGCACCCCAGGAGGGCCTCAAGGGCGTCTTTGAGATCGAAGTACCGCGACAACCACGGCCCCATGTCCTCGCCCGGGCTGAACTCGACCAGGAAGTCCACATCGGAACGCTCGGGGTCGAAGCTGTCGTCCGCAGCGGACCCGAAGACCTCCAGCCTGACGACGTGGTGCCGCCGGCAGATCTCGGCGATCAGGTCGAGTCTCTCTTCCAGCGCGGGTATCATTCCGAGTACCCCGGTCTTGCCAGGTTGGCGCGCACGGCCTTTCCGAGCTTCCGGCCTTCATTGAACTGACCCGTGGCCGTGGTTGTCAAGCTGTAGTCGCGGGTCGGGCGAAGCCCGCGCCCGCGGCGGTGGCCCGCGCTGTGGTCCGTCCTTGCAGGGGTCCCCATCCGGCCCGCTTCCTGCACATCCCGAGACGCACCCCACGCAGACGCGACCTGCGACCACCTTGCCGTTGCAGCGCCCCGTCGCGGTCTCGCCCTGCCGGACCGCGAGGGGATTCTCTCAGGTTCGCAGAATATGCCCTCGCTTGACCCTGCGGCAGTCGAAGCGCCACACTGCCGCTTCCTTCAGTACCTTCGCCAGCGATCTACGCCTGACCGGCAACATTCCTGCCCTTCCCCGCTTGACTGTCCGCCCTCCCGGCTATACTCTAGCCCGGCCTCGAACTGCACAGGAGGTGTCTACCATGCGACGTGGTTTCACCCTTATTGAGCTGCTCGTGGTAATCGCGATCATCGCGATCCTCGCCGCCATTCTCTTCCCGGTGTTCGCCAAGGCCCGGGAGAAGGCGCGGCAGGCCAGTTGCACCAGCAATGTCAAACAGATCAGCCTGGCCGTGCTGATGTACGCCCAGGACTACGACGAGCGTTTCCCGCCCGAGAGAAACGGCATTGACGCCCTCGAGTGGTTCCGCACCGGCACCATCGTCTGGACTACCTACGCCAACTACCAGCCGCTCGTCTTCGCCTACGTCAAGAACCGCGAGGCCTTCATGTGCCCGTCTTCGCGCTTCGGGACCACTGCGGAGCAGTTCGCCTACGACTACTCCATGAACAGCTCCCTGAGCACGGGGACCCCGCCCCTCAAGCTGGGCCAGGTGGAGGTCCCCGCGGAGACCCTCATGATCGGCGACGCCACCTACGAGTGGGTGGACCGCGCCGCCCGCATCTACGCGCGCCACAACAGCGGAGCCATCCTCGGCTTCTGCGATGGGCACGTCAAGTGGATGCGAGGCAAGGACATCGCTGGCCACCCCGAGCTCCGCTGGCCCGGCTACGCCTTGGCCTCCTGGTTGGTCAGCGGCCCGCCACCTGAGATCTAGGAACGCGGCCGGGACGTGGTGGGGCAAGGGGCCCGGGCCCGGGCAGGGGCAGCGCCGGCTCTGGCCCGCGTCGGCGGATGGCACAGCCCTATCCGCTGGTCCGCCGATGCTCGCACCACGACAGCCTGTGCCACGCGCCTGTCCCTCTGCGGCCGGACAGCAGGCCCCGGGGCGCTACCACCAGCACACCCTCCGTCATCTCTGCACGACCCTCGTCTCGGCGGCAGGGGGCCCGCGTGGCGCGTGGCCAAGCGGCGCCGGACGAGCCGGTTCCGCAGATGGCTATGCTCCGTGCCGACGTGGTAGAGTGGGTCGAGAGCGATCCGGCAACCCCGCTTCCGGTGACCGTGGCGTGACGGACACTGTCGCAGGCGAAAGCGCCTGTAGGGCACTTGGGGACGTCGAGGTGCTACCCTGACGCGCGCCCCCCAGGGGAGGGACCTGGCGATGCTCCACGTCCTTGTCTACGCCATCGTCGGCGTGAATGTGTACTACGTGGGCCTCGTCTGTCTGGGCTTGGACTCCTTCGTATCGGCGTGGCTCTCCCTGTCCCTGACGGGCGCCCTGGCCCACGCCACACCCACGGGACTGGCACTCAAGCTCGTGCCGCTGTCCGGCACCCATGCCTACTGGGCGGCGCCCCATACGCGGGTTGCCGCCCTTGTCACCAAGTGCGCTCCAGGCACCGCCGAGCTTACCTCCAAGGGCTAGACCCACCGCAGCCCCTTGCGGGCTGGGCGGCACCTCACCCCACCAAGCCCATGCCCGTCCTCACTCGTATCTCAGCGCCTCGATCGGGTGGAGCCTGGCGGCCTTCCGGGCCGGGTAGATGCCGAAGCCCACGCCCACGGCCGCCGAGAAGAAGAAGGCCAGGGCGATGGACCACCCGGTGACCATGGTCCGCCAGCCCCCCATGCTGGATATGACCTTGGCGGCATAGATCCCCACGGCTATCCCGATCAGGCCACCCAGCACGCAGAGCGTCAGCGCCTCGATGAGGAACTGGACGAGAATGTCGTGCCGAGTGGCGCCCACGGCCTTGCGGATGCCGATCTCCCGCGTGCGCTCGGTGACCGAGACGAGCATGATGTTCATCACACCGATCCCGCCCACCAGCAGCGACACGGCGGCGATGCTGCCCAGCAGCAGGGTGAAGGTGTCGGACATGGAGGTGAAGGTCTCGAGGATCTCCGTCTGGGTGCGGACGTTGAAGTCCACATCCTTCGCGTCCTTGATCCCGTGCCGCCTGTACAGCAGGTCCTCGATCTCGTTCTTCACTGCCTCCTGGGAGGCGCCGTCGGCGGAGCTGACGCTGATGGCGGTGAGGTAGTCCATCCCGAACAGGCGGTGCATCGCCACCTGCAGCGGGACGACGATGACGTTGTTGGCGTCCATGAAGGGCGGCCCACCGCTGGCCTCCTCCAGCACCCCCAGGACCTCGAAGGGTATGTTCTTGATCTTGATCCTCTGCCCGATGGGGTCGTTCAGACCGAAAAGGTCCTCGACGACGGTGGTGCCGATGACGCACACGCGCACCGAGGAGCTCGCCTCGCGCTCGGTGAACATGCGTCCCTGCTCTACCTCGTGGTTGTTGACGGTGCAGTAGTTCGCGGCACTGCCGGTGATCTGGCAGCTCGTGTTCTTGCTGCCCCACTTGACCTGGGCCATGCCGTTGACGGTTGGCGCCACCTCGGCCACCCCGGGGATCTTCTCCCCGATCGCCTGGGCGTCTTCCAGGTTGAGCGTCTCGGCGCTTCCGGCGCCGCCGCGGACCGGCCCCATGGAGGCCTGGCCGGGGCGGACCATCAGCAGGTTGACACCCATGGACTTCACGCGGTCCGCAACATCGGCCGTGGCGCCACGGCCAATGGCGACCATGGCGACCACCGAGGCCACGCCGATGATCACCCCCAGCGTGGTCAGAACAGCGCGCGTCTTGTTCGCCTTGATGGCCGTAAGGGCCACCTTGATCGCTTCGGTCGTGCTCAACTTGCGTCCACCTCCAGCGACGAGGGATCAGGGGTCACCGGATCCCTCACCGGCTCGTCCCGCGCCACGCGTCCGTCGCGGAGCTGGATGATGCGCTGCGTATGGGCCGCGATCTCCTCATCATGGGTCACGACGATAATGGTCGAGCCGGCGCGATGCAGGTCCTGGAACAGAGCCATGATCCCCAGCCCCGTGCGGGTGTCCAGGTTGCCCGTGGGCTCGTCGCCCATCAGGATCCTGGGGTTGTTGATGAGGGCCCGGGCGATGGCCACGCGCTGCTGTTGTCCGCCGGAGAGCTCCGAGGGCAGGTGATTGGCCCGGTCCGCGAGTCCGACGCGGCTGAGGGCCGCCATCGCGCGGTGCCGTCCGTCCCTTTTTGCCCGCGCGTAGAGCAGGGGCAACTCCACGTTCGCCAGCGCCGTCGTCCGCGCCAGCAGGTTGTACGCCTGGAACACGAAGCCAATCTTCTCGTTGCGTATGTGGGCCAGCTCGTCGTCCTCGAGGCGCGAGACCTCGTCGCCATCGAGTACGTAGCGCCCCGACGTGGGCGAGTCGAGGCAGCCGAGGATGTGCATCAGTGTGGACTTGCCCGAGCCCGACGGTCCCATGATGGTCACGAACTCGCCCTCCTCGATGGAAAGGCTGACGCCGTCCAGGGCGCGGACCTCGACCATTCCCGTCTGATACACCTTCGTTACATCCGTCAGCTCGATCACTGCCATCTTCGTGCCGCCTTTACCGACGCATTCCGGGCGGCATGCCGCCGGGCGGCATCCCACCGGGAGGACCTCCGCCAGGCGGGCCCTCCTGGCCACCGCTCGCCTTCGCGGCGGCTCCCCCGAGCACCACCTGCTGTCCCTCGCTCAGGCCCCACTCGATCACTGCCCACTCCGTGCTCACCAAGCCCGCCCGAACGGGGGTCGGCTGGGGCTGGCCGTCCTTCAGCACGCGGGCGAAGCTCTTCCCCTGTTGCTCGAAAACCGCGTCGCTGGGCACGGCGAGGACGTTCTTGGCCTGCGCCACGATGATGGACGCCTCGGCCGTCATTTCGGGTTTGAGCCGGTCCAGTCCGTCGGTCACCTCGATCCGCACGTGGAAGATCGTCACGTTCTCTACCTCAGTGCCCTTCGGGTAGACCTGGGTGACGGTGCCGGGGAAGGTCGCGTCCGGCAGGGCGTCCACCTCGACCTCCGCCGGTTGCCCCAACGCCACGCCCTCAATGTCCGTCTCGTCAACCTCCGCGAGAACGAACATGCGGCTCACGTCGGCGATGGTGACCAGCGTGGGCCCCTCGCCCACGGCGCTGCGGCTCGAGCTCACGACCGTGCCTTGCTCGACGTACTTGTCCAGCACCAGGCCGCCGCGCGGCGCCACTATCGTGGTGTACCCCAGGTTCTTCTGCGCGTTCTCCACCTCGGCCCTGGCCTTGAGCGCCGCCGCCTCGGCCTGCGCCAACTGCTGCGCGGTCACCTCGGGCTGGATCTCGCCGGCCCTGGTGACACGCAACTGCGACCGGCTCTCCTTGGTCGAGGCCCTCGCGGCCTCCAGTTCCTGCAGGCGCTGCTGGTCCTGGTCCCGGCCGGCCACCGCCCCGTCCAGGTTGGCCTGGGCCTGGCGAACGTCCGCCTCGGCGGCCTCGAGCTCCCTCTGAGCCACCCGGACATCCACGTCGCCAAGCTGGGCGGCCTTCAGCGCGGCCGCGGCCTGCTCGACGCGGGCCTCAGCCTCCTTCAGTTCCGTGGACTGCTTGGCCCCGAGGGCGTCGTAGGAGGCCTTCGCCGAGTCATACCGGTCCTGCGTGTCCGCCAGTTGCTTCTCGGAGTTCTCCACCTCCTGCTTCGCCACAAAACCGCCCTCGTTGAGCTGCCGCTGGCGGTCGAGCGACCTCTTGTCCCGCTCGAGCGCGACCCGCGCCGCCTCCAGGGCGGACTTCAGCGTGGCCCTCTCCTGCGGATGCGTCGCCTGCTGCAGACGCGTCAGGCTCTGCGTGGCCGACTGCAGCTCGGCCTGCGCCTGCTTGACGGAGGCCGCTGTCAGCTCGGGCTGGGCCTCAGCCCGAGCCTTCGCCTGTTCCAGTCGGGCCTTCGCCGCCACGAGGGCCTCGCGATAGCGCTCGATCTGCGCCTCCGTTGACCGCCGCTGGTAGGACAGAGCGCTCTGCGCTTGGCGGACCTTGGCTTCCGCGGTCTGGATCGCGTCGGTTGACGCCGCTACCTGCGCCGGCACCACCGTCCTCTGGCGCCGCAGCTCTGCCGAGACCTCCCGCACCTTGCCCAGAGCCGAGTCTAGGTCGGCCTTCGCCTTGTCGTAGGTCGTGCGCGTCTCAGTCGGGTCAATCCGGGCGATCAGGTCTCCGACAGCCACCTCATCGCCGCGATCCACCGCAAGCTGCACGATCTCCCCCGCCACGTTCGCCTTTACCTCGACGGTCGTGAGCGGCTCCACGACCCCCACCGCGAGAACCGTCTTCGTCACGTCCCGTCGCTCCACGGGCGCCGTCCTGTACGTCACCTCCCTCTCGGCGGCCTTCTGCTTGTGGTAGTGGTAGTAGACGCCGCCGGCGGCTATCGCCAGTACCGCCAGCCCGACAAGTGGTCTGCGTAGCTTTCCTATTCTCATCGCGATCTCCCACCAGTCTTGGTGCTGCGTCTCAGCCTGTGCTCACCGCTGCGCGTCGCCGGCCCGCGCCTGAGCGACTTGCTGCAGCGGCACGCCGATCGCCCTCTCCAGGGCGTAGTAGGACGACAGGTACGAGAACTTGGCCTGCGCCAGGTCCGCCTCCCCCGACGTCAGCGCCGTCTGGGCATCCAGGACCTCCAGCAGTATGCCGACGTTGGCCCGGTACCGCCCGTTGGCCAGCGCCAGGGCCTCCCTCGCGCTCTCCACGCTCACGCGCGCCGACGCCATCTGCTCCAGCGCCGTCTGCAGGTCGAGGAAGGCCTGAGCCGTCTCCTGGGCCACGGCCTGGCTGGTCTGGTACTCGGCGGCCAGCGCCAGGTCGCGCTGGGCCCGCGCCTGTTCGGTGCGGCCCTGGGTCAGCTTCCCGTCGGAGATGCTCATGCTCAGGGCCAGTCCCACGTCCCAGGAGCTGTTCGAGGGCGGGAACTCCCGGTCACTCCAGCCGTAGGAGGCGCTCGCGCTCAGCGAGGGGCGCTGTCCCTTGCTCGCGGCCGACAGCGCGGCCTCGGCCGCGTCCGTATCTGCTTTGCCCGCCAGGATCTCTGGCCGATGGGCGCCGGCCGCCGCGATCAGGTCGTCCAGCGTCAGCGCCGGGGGCTCCGGCTCGAGGGCCGGCGCGACCGAGTAGCTCGTCCGCACGTCCAGGCCCATCGCCTGGTTCAGATTCACTCGCGACACCGCCACGGCGTTCTCCGCCGACGTCACTGCCAACCGGGCCGACGCCAGGCTGCTCTCGGCCTTGGCCACATCGGCCCGAGGCACCTGGTCCGTGGCGTACTGCGCCTGGGTCAGCTCCAGCGTCTCCTGCGCGAGCTGCACCCGGTGCCCCGCCACCTCCAGCAGCTCCCGGTTGGTCAGCAGGGCCAGATACGCTTGCCGGACGTCGCTGACCACATCGTCCTGGGTCTGCGCACGGGTCAGGTCGGTCGCCTGGGCGTCGAAGCGACTCCGAAGCACGTCGTCGTTCGTCCTGCCGAAGTCGTACAGAAGCTGGCTGACCGAGAAGGTGGCTCCGTACTGGGTGGAGCTGCGGCTGGTGGAGCCTACCACGCCAGTACCGGCGGCCGTGCCGCCGGCCTGGCCGGAGCTCTCGCTGTGGGTGCCCTGCAGACGGAAACCGAGCGAGGGCAACAGCCCGCTGCGCGCCTGGGTGGTCGCGGCCCTCGCCGCCCTCACCTGGTTCGCCGCGATGGACAGCGACGGGTGATTCGCCAGGGCGATCCCAACCGCGTCGTCGAGCGTCAGGGGACGGTCCGAGGGCACCGTCACGGCCGGCGACTGGCCCAGCCCGGGCGCGTCCTGGGCCAGGAGCGGCACCTGAACCAGAGCCAGCACGAGAGCCGTGCCGCACAGCCGGGCCAACGGCCCCAAGCAGGCGGGCCGGACACGCCCTGTACCGGCGGGCCGAGGGACGCTATAGGCCCGCGTCACCGAGTCCGGCCGACTGGGGGAGCCACCGGCATTGCCGGGCGCTCCCCGGCGATTCCTTGTTCCGATGTCAACCTCTCTGACCACGTTACTGACCTCCTGCGTAGTTCTGGGCCGCGGCGGTCGCACCAGCCTTGTCGGGCGCCTCGGCGCCGGCCTCGGCGGTCTCACTCGCCCGCGGCGGATACGCGCGATATGCCCCCCACACAAGCGGGGCTGCGACCGCGAGGGCCAACACGTCAGCGGTGGGCTCGGCGCAGAAGGCCCCCGTCACGCCGAAGAAGCGCGAGAACAACACCAGAGCAGGAACGACGACGATGACCTGGCGCGCCAGCGTCAGCGTCATGGCCTGCACGCCCCTGCCCATGCCCTGCAGCAGCGCCATGCCCATCATCTGGGGCTCGACGAGGAAGAGCGTGGCGATCTTGAGTCTGAAGGCCAGGCTCGCGAGGGCCATGAGCTCGGGGGCCTTCGTGAAGACCCCCACGATCTGGGGCGCGGCGATAAAGGTGATGGCGCTCAGCACGAGGCCCAGGCCCGAGGTGCCCAGGGCCGCCACGCGGTACGCCCGCCACATCCGCCGGTAGTTGCGCGCGCCGAAGTTGTAGCCGACCAGGGGCATGAGGCCCTGGTTGACGGCCGCACCGATGAAGGACACGACCAGCATCAGGATGCGAAGGGTTATGCCCTGAGCCGCGATCGCTGCCGGGCCGAAGCCCGCCAGCACCCAGTTGAAGACGGTGCCCACGCCGCTGCGGGCCCAGGCCATCACGGTCGCGGGAGCGCCGACCTGAGCGACGTCCCGGAGGATGCCCAGGCGGAGTCCCAGGTGCCGCGCCCGAACGTGGTACCCACTGCGGCCACTCCACAGGTAGACGGCCGCTAGCGCGGCGCCGCAGAGCTGCGCGGTGGCCGTGGCGAGAGCGGCGCCCTGCACCCCCAACTGGGGGAAGGGACCCCATCCGTAGATGAGGAAGGGGTCCAGCAGGGCATTGATGCAGGCCGCGCTCACGTTCACGGCCATCGGGGCGACGGTGTTGCCCGAGCCTCGGAACAGCCCGCTGGCCGTCATCGTGAACATCAGGAAGGGGAAGCCGAAGGCCACGGTGGTCAGGTAGAGCACGGAGAGCCCCGCAAGCTCCGGCGGGGCCCCGAAGGCCCGCACCAGACCGCGAGGCACCAGGAGGCACGGGCTCGCCAGCGCCACCCCGAGTACCAGCGGCAGCGTCACCGCGTTCCCCGCGATCCCGTTCACCTCTTCTCTGCGGTCCTCGCCGAAGCGACGCGACACCAGCGACGCCATGCCCACTCCCGCCCCCATCCCCAGCGACCCCGCGAGCTGCTGCACGGGAAACAGA
>CAZSOQ010000208.1:0-9142 GCA_964608495.1 uncultured Armatimonadia bacterium
GTGGGGTCAGGTGGAGCAGATTGCGTGGCCGGTGGGCGAGGCGACGGTGCGGGTGACCTGTGGTGAGAAGGCGGCGATGGCGTGGAACAGGACGCCGGGCGAGCCGCCCCTGCGGGTCGAGGGCGACCGCGTCGAGCGCACGGGGCCGCCTGACGTAGGCCGAACCGGACGGCACACGGACATCGCCGACTACCGCTACTACGGCGACGGGCAGTGCAGCTTCAGCCTGGCCAAGTACGGGCTAGGGCAGCCGGAGCCCTTCGTGGCGAACGTGACCTTCCCGATGTTCGACCTGCGCGGCAAGCCGGTGTACCTCAAGCGAGGCGGGGAGCAGCGCGCGCTGCAGAAGGGCCGGGATTACGACGAGATGGCGAACCGCTGGGACACGATCGTGGTGCGTGGGCTCAGGTACGGCGACACGGTGGGGGTGGGCAGGATGGACGAGGCCGTGGCGTCCCTGCCGTGCCAGGTGGGCCGCACGCAGGGGCCCAAGCCGGACCTGCCGGCGCCGGAGGACTTCAGGCTGGCGGACCTGCGGCTGGCGGCGAACCGGGCGCTGAGCTTCGACTGGGAGGACCCGGGGTCCTTCGCGGGCCTGGAGAGTGGACGGCGGAACGTCTTCGGCGTGCCCTTCGAGACGGTCACTCCGGACTTCACCGGGGGCAAGGTCGGGGTGCGAGACCAGCGAGTGGTCGTGCGTCTGCCCGGCCGGCACCTGTTCCTGCTGGTAGGGGAACAGGACGAGGGAGCGCGACTGACCGTGACGGCCGGTGGGAAGGAGCTGGCGGTGGACCTGAGCCGCGCGGCGCCGGCGCTGCAGGGATGGCCGCCCTGCTTTGAGTGGACGCTGGCCATGGCCGAGCTGCCCCTGCCCGCGGCGGTGGAGGCCATCGAGGCGCGGGGGTGCACGCTCTTCGCGGCCACGACCTACACCGGCGCGCCTCAGGGGAAGCTGGGCGAGATCCTGGAGGTGCTCAAGGACCGCCAGGAAGCTGTGGCCGCTGAGGCCCGGACGGTCGAGCAACTCACGGCTCTGCGCCCGCTCTTCGAGCGGCTGTCGGGCCACATCGCCGTCCTGCCGCCGGCGCGCAACACCAACCCGCGCGGCTCGGCCTTCGCACGGCTGCTGCACAGGGCCAAGCTGATCCAGCACGTTTCCTTCCTGCGGGCGGCGCAACTCGCGGACCCGGACTACTTCAACACCGAGCGCTTCTGGATCGTGATCTACGCCTCGGGCGAGGAGTACCTGCAGAGCGTGAACGCCGAGGGCGATGGGGACCAGGCGCTGCAGCGGTTCCTGAAGGGCGGGGGCACGCTGCTGGTGCTGCCGACCGGGCCCTTCCCCTTCTACTACAACGAGACAGGGAAGGTCGTGGTGAACGCGCCGAAGTTCGGGCTGCCCATCGGCGGCTCGGGGCTTGCCGGCAGGGAGGACATGATCAAGGGGCTGGAGCTGCAGCCCTGGGAGAAGGCGCCCCGAGACCGGGTCCTGACCTTCCACCGCAACCCGGACCAGCAGATCGTGACGTCGCTGCCGGAGAGCTTCCCCTTCCCGCTGCAGGAGGAGGGCGGGCCGACGGTGGATGAGCGGTGGCGGCCGATCGTCAATGTGGTCGGCGACAGCGGGCGCTACGTGCCCCTTCTGACGCTGATGGACGACCAGGGGAGGAACTACGGCGAGGGCGCGGCGGTGATCGAGTACACGGCCGGGCCGCTGGCGCCGGGGCGCGTGGTGTACGTGTGGGCCACGCTGCTGAGCCAGCGGGAGTACCAGAGCGCGCTCTTCGTGGACCTGATGCGCTGGACGCTGAGCAACACGCTGCCTCCGCCGGCGCAGGGGCTGTGCTACTTCACCAGCCAGCCGGTGAAGGTGGACGGGGTGCTGGACGACGCGGCGTGGCAGGGAGTGCCTGGCTTCGAGCTGCAGCGGGTGATCCGACCCCAGGCCGCCGAGGGCGAGAACGAGCCCACGCGGGTGATGCTGCGGTGGGACCGGGAGAATCTGTACGCGGCCTTCGTGGCCGAGGACAGCGACGTGTGGGCGAGCATGAAGGAGCGCGATCTGTACCTGTGGGAGGAGGAGGTCGTCGAGGTCTTCGTGGACCACGACGGGGACGGGCGGGACTACAAGGAATTCGAGGTCAACCCGCTCAACAATGTCGTGGACCTGAACATACCCCAAGTGGCCCACGGCGACCTGGCGGCCGCGATAGCCTGGGACTCGCCCGGCTGGGAGACAGCAGTGCGGGTCGAGGGCACGGCCGACAACCGGGACGACAAGGACCGGCGCTGGGTGTGCGAGATGGCGATCCCGCTGAAGGACCTGGCGCCGGCGGACGCTCAGCCGGTTCCGGGAGCCACGTGGCGCGTGAACCTGTACCGCATTGACAGGCCCAACAGGCAGGACCCGAAGGAGGACATCCGCTTCTCGGCCTGGTCGGCGGTGCAGAAGGGATACCACGAGCCGGGGCGGTTCGGGTTCCTGACCTTCGCGGCCGACCCCTACAGCGACGACTTCTCGTTGTACCGAGAGGGCGGGCCGCCGGCGGCGCCGTGGACGGTGGTCGGGGGTGAGTGGCAGGTGCGCGGCGGCAAGGCCGTGGGCAGGAACGGCGGGACGGACGGCTGGGTGCTGGCCGGGCTGCGCGGCGGGCTAGCCGACTGGACGGACTACCGGCTGACTGTGGCCTTCGAGCTGCTCAGCCGGGGCACCGACTGGCGCGACGGGCCCTGGTTCGGCGTGCGGTGCGCGGGCAGCGACGGGTACTTCGTCATGTTCACGAACCGCTCGGTCGAGGTGCACAAGAGCTGCCGCGGGCGAACGACGGGCGACAGCGTCAAGGTCGCCGACTGGCCCTTCAGCCTCGGGCCGGGCCTGCATGAGGCCGTGATCGAGGTGCGGGGCGCCGAGGAGGTCGTGGTGACCGTGGCCCTGGACGGCAAGCAGATCGGGGAGGCGCGGGACCGGGACGTGCTGGGGCTGGGGCCGGTGCCGGCGGGCGGTATAGCCCTGTGCCCGCGCAAGTGGAGCCAGGCGGAGGGCGATACGGTGGTGCGGTACGAGAGCGTGAAGGTGGAGCCGCTACGGTAGGCGTGGGGCGGGGCTGCGCAGAGCCCGGCTGGGAACCGGCTTCGCCGACGACGATGGCCGAACAACAGCCAAGGAGGCACGAACACGTGACACTGGGCTTCATCACGGACCGCAGTGAGCAGGACTTCTGGTTTGCCAGGGAGCATGGGCTCGAGCTCGAGGTGACGATCAACCCGCCCTTCGATGCCCTGGACGCGCTTGACTCCCTGCTGGGGCTGCAGGAGAGGTACGAAGTGTCGGTGGCGTCCTGCGGCGTATGGGGCGCCGAGCACACCAGCCCGGATGCCGCGACCGCCGAGGCGGCCCACGCGCTCGTGCCGCGGCTGATTGACTTCGCGGCCGACCTGGGGGCCACCACGTGCTGCATCGGGCTGGGGAACGAGGTCGAGGGCGCGTCGCTGCAGGAGCACGTGGACCGGCTGCTGCCGCTGGTGGAGGAGTGGGTGGGGCTGGCGGAGGAGCAGGACGTGCGGCTGGCCCTGTACAACTGCCACTGGGCGAACTGGGCGCACACGCCCGAGGCCTGGGAGCTGATCTGGGGCGCGCTGGGCGAGACGTCGCTGGGGATCAAGTACGACCCGTCGCACGCCTTCTACGGGGGGCGGCGCTACCTGCAGGAGCTGCTGGACTGGGGCGACAAGGTGACGCACGTGCACGTGAAGGACACGCTGAAGGTGGGCGACCGGATCGTGGAGGACGTGCCGCCCGGGATGGGGAGCATAGACTACGGGCGCGTGGTGGGCGTGCTGAACCACAAGGCCTACACGGGCTGTCTGTCCATGGAGCCTCATTCGGGGACCTGGGGCGGCGCAAGGCGGTACGAGGGGATCCTGATCGGGGTCGAGTACATGAGGCAGTTTGTGCTGGCCTGACGGGTGCGGCCGACGGCTGTGGTGGTGGTGCGTCTGCTGTAGGCGCAGGTCGGCCCGAAGGGCCGCGCCTGCGGGGGTGGGGGTGCTGTGGTGCGGGCTAGTAGAGGATCTTGTGGTCGCGTAGCCCCGTCACGCCGTCAATCAGCAGCCACACCCCCGCCACGAGCATCGAGCCCAGGATCATCCCCAGGAAGAAGGGCCGGTAGCGCCGGAAGGCCTGCATGCCCCCGTACCGCAGCAGCAGCGTCTGACAGAGCCAGCCGATGAGCACCGATACCCACTCGCGCGCCAGGTACACGATGAAGCTCATGGCGTAGCCCACCGGATGGAGCGGCCACCACAGGTACCTGATGCGCAGGTAGCTCAGCACGCACAGCTTGGCCGCGCCGTAGGCGATCAGCCCGAGGCTGAACCAGTCGGTGTGCCTGAGCTGGGACGCGCTCACCTGCTCGAAGAACCGGCCGGGCTGTTCGGGGAGGCTGACGAAGCGGTAGGTATTGATGGCGACCCCGCCGTGGGTATACCCGGCATCGAGCAGCGCCCAGTAGGACACGGGGACGGCCACGGCGGTGGCCAGGACGATGGCCCAGGTCAGCTCCCGGGCGCTGGTGCCGCACTCGTCGGCGATCTTGAGCGACTGCATGATCCGCGGCATGGGCGACACGCGCATGTCGTAGGTGAAGGTCAGGAGCATGGCCACCGAGGCCCAGTGGGTGGGCGACAGGGAGCGGAAGGGCACCACGGCGCGCAGGATGTCGTGGGCGCGCCAGTGGGGCTCGTCCATCCACGGCATCCCGCCCTCCGACACGAGCCGGGTCATCGCCATCAGGTAACCGAAGGCCAACAGCAGGAGGACGACGCAGACGAGGACCGGCATCCCGGCGTAGGCACACCAGCCGACGAGGAAGGCGAAGGCCAGCAGGCCGCCCCAGACCGTCGTCCGGTAGGACAGAAGCTCGGCCTCTTCGTCGGGAGACTTCTGCAGCCGCAGGCCCGCGGCGACGACCCGGCCGAGGGGCCGGCGGGCGATCCAGAAGCTGACGAAGGCCAGGGCGAGATAGGCGCCGGCGGTCTGGTGGCCGGGGAAGGGGAATCGGTCGCCGCCGGCGGCGGTGGAGACGCCGGCCAAGCCGAGGGCGGTGCCCAGGACGGCCTCGACGCTCGAGAGCCAGTAGAAGGCCCACAGGCTGAAGGACACCTCGCGCGTGAGCAGGAAGCTCAGCCCGATGATGAGGGGCATGAAGGCGAAGCTGAGGGTGCCCACGGCGTTCCAGGGCCGGCCCCAGGACCAGGTGCGCACGACCTTGCCCCCCAGCCGCACCATCTCGAGCTCGGGCAGGTTGGGGTAGTAGGCGTGCAGGCCGTTGTAGAAGTGCAGGACGAAGGCGAAGACGAGCCCGGCCCACATGACCCTGTTGCGGAAGAAGGCGTTGAGCAGGCGACCCGGGGAGGTCTGCTCGATCATCTCGATGGGCACTGCCACCAAGGGGAAGAGAAGGCGCTCGCGCTGGATCCACTGGCGGCGGAAGATGCTCACCAGGCTCATCATGACGACGTAGGTGGCGAGGGTGAAGGCCGTCCAGGCCGCCAGGGGCACGATCCAGTGACCCCAGGGCACGCCGAAAAGCGACCCCTCGTACAGGCCCCTGACGGTGGTGGGGTCTCGGGGCGCGATCCAGGCGGGGATGAAGGGTAAGAGGATTTCCTCGTACCGATTGGCGGGGGAGGCGTAGTAGTAGGGCCCGGAGATCATCGGCAGCAGCTTCTGGGCCAGGTCAATGGACGCGATGCCCGAGGCCATCACGACCATGGTGAACACGACGATGAGCTCGGGCCGGGTGAGGGCAAGATAGGGTCTGACGGCCCTAAGGAGGACGTTGAAGAAAAGGTAGATGCACAGGAAGACGAAGAAGCCGCCGATGGGGGGATAGGTGAGGGTGATCTGGGTGCCGTGGATGATGAGCTCGGCGTACTGGCTCCAGTGGCCGAGGAAGGCCGAGGCCAGAAGCCCGGTGATGACAGCTCGCCACGTCAGCCCGCGCAGCATGATGGCCTTGCCCCGGTGGCACAGGTCGGTGCCGGCGGGAGAAGGCCGGCCCGGGGCCCGTGAGGCTCGCGGCCGCGAGCCTCGGGCCTATTGGCTCCGCCGCGCGGGATTCCTCCCTTCGGCAGGCCTGCAGGATGATGCGGGGCGACGGCGAAGGCAGCGTCGGCAAAGACCAACACGGGCGATCGCTAGGACCGGCCCGCGGAGATGGAAGACACCTAACGAGTGAGGGAGCTGATAGAAGTGTCCGAGGACCTGGTGCTGGAGGCGCGGGCAGTGACATCCAAGCCCGACCTGCATTTCTTGGGTTACTACGACACCACTCCCTGGGACGCCACCGACAGGTACATGCTGTGCCTGCAGGTGGGCTTCCAGGGCAGGCCGCAGACGCCCGAGGACCACGTTACCGTGGGCGTGATAGACACGGCCGAGGGTAACCAGTGGCGCTCGGTGGCTCGGACACCGGCCTGGAACTGGCAGATGGGCACGCGACTGCAGTGGCTGGGCTCTGAGCCGGACAGGCTGATAATCCACAACGACCGCGAACGCAACCGTTTTGTGTCCATCATACGCGACGCCTTCACCGAAGACATCGAAGCCGTGCTTCCCTTGCCGATCTATGCGGTCAACACCTCCGGCACGCGGGCGGTGACGCTGAACTTCTCGCGAGTGGCCCGGACGAGGCCCGGGTACGGCTACGTGGGGCTGCCGGACCCGGGCGAGGGCGTGCTGTGCCCGGAGGACGACGGCATCTGGGTAATGGACGTGCCGAGCGGCGAGAACGAGCTGATCATCACCCTGGCGCAGGCGGCGCAGATCGAGCGCCGGGCGGATATGGACGGGGCGGAACACTGGTTCAATCACCTGCTGTGGGCGCCGGACTCCGACCGATTCATCTTCCTGCACCGCTGGAAGCGTGAGCAGGACCGGGCGTGGTTCACGCGCCTGTTCACGGCGAAGTGCGACGGCACGGACATCTGCCTGCTGGCGGATGACGACCTGGTGTCCCACTTCGATTGGCGGGACCCCGACCACGTGCTGGCCTGGGCGCGGGTGGAGGGACTGGGCGACTACTACTTCCTCTTCCAGGACCGGGCGGGGACAGGGGCGGCCGGCAGCCCCAAGATCGTGGGCCAGGGCGTGCTGACCTGCGACGGGCACTGCTCCTACTCGCCCGACCGGCGCTGGATCCTGACGGACACCTATCCGGACGCGGAGAAGAAGCGGACGCTGCTGCTGTACAACGAAGAGAGCGGCCAGAGGGTTGACCTGGGCAGGTTCTACTCGATGCCCGTCGGGGACGTCCAGTGCCGCTGCGACCTGCACCCGCGGTGGGATCGCGCGGGGAGCATGGTGTGCTTCGACTCGACCCACGAGCAGGAGCGCCAGCTCTACGTGATGGACGTCTCCGGGATCGTGGGCAAGGGATAGGCAGGCGGCGTGCCGCAGCAGGCGATGGGGGAGACAGGGGTGCGCGGGGCAGGGCAAGACGACACATGAGCCGGGAGATGGTTCTTCGCGAGGCCGTGGAGGACGACGGCGAGGAGGTGGCGCGCCTGCTTGCGGCGCTTGGTTACCCTTGCGAGGCGGCCTTCGCCGGGCGTCGGATCCTCGAATACGCTCGCGACACGGCTTCCTGCGTGCTTGTGGCGCAGGCGGGATCGGCGCTGGCGGGCCTGGTGGCCGTGCACCTGCTCCCACTCCTTCACGAGGAGGGCAGCCTCTGCCGGACCATGGCCCTGGTCGTGAGCGAGGAGTGGCGGCGACGGGGAGTGGGCCGGGCGCTCGTGCAGGCGGCGGAGGAGTGGGCCCGGGGCAGAGGTGCGGCGAGGATGGAGGTGACGAGCGGCGAGGGGCGGCCCGGCGCGCATGCCTTCTACCGGGCCCTGGGGTACGAGGAAGAGGGGCGCAGATTCGTCAAGCGATTCTGAGGCCGCCGGTCCCGGCGACCAGGCCGTGAGGCCGGGCCGCCCTGGGATGGAGAGGAAGCGATCGGCGGCCGAGGTGGAGAGGAGATGAGGCAATGAGGCTGGACGTGAAGGCCTTCGCCCTTGCGTGTGGAATCGGCTGGGGGCTGGGGTTGTTCCTCCTGACCTGGTGGATCATGGCCCTGGATGGCGCCAGCGGGGAGCCGACCTTCATCGCGCGAATGTACCGCGGCTACAGCCTGAGTCCCGTGGGAAGCTTGGTTGGCCTGGCCTGGGCCTTGCCCGACGGGCTGGTGTGCGGGGCCATCTTCGCCTGGCTGTACAACCTGCTGGTCGGCAAGGCCTCGACCGAGAGCGAGTGAGAAGGGCCGGTTGCTGCGGGCCGAGGAACCGCGCGGCGCGATTCGCGTGGCAATTGGGGGATTCGGCGCGACGCGCGGGGCCGCTTGGCCGCGTTGACACGCCCCAGGGGCGCACTTATACTTCTGGGTGGATCGTCCGCGGCCGTGGGCCGCGGACGCATCTGATTAGCAGGAGGAGTTGCCGACCTCATGTCCACTAACACATGGCGTCTGATAGGCATAGCCGCCGTCCTGGTGACTGCCTTTTTGGTGGCCTTTCAGCCCATCGGCCAGCCGCCCCTGGAGGTATACAGCACCTTCCGTGCGACCTTCACCAAAGCCATCCTTGGGGCCGAGAAGACGCCCGAGCAGGTGGTGGCGGAATTGAAGGCGGCCCTGCTGCAGGGCGGCCTGTCCGACGATGAGCTGGACGAAGTGACCGTCGCCAACGAGCGCGAGGTGGACATCGCGACCCTCGCCCTCGACCAGGAGCAGGCCGACCGCGACCGGGCCACCGTCACGTCGGCCCTGCAGAAGAAATACGGGGGCGAGCTGGCGGGCGTAGGATTCCCGCCGGGGGTGGAAGGCAGGGAGCAGCCCCTGTGGCGACTGGGCAATGCCCTGGCCATCTACCGGCCCGTGCCGCGGATCAACCTGGGCCTGGACTTGCAGGGCGGCGCGCACGTGGTGCTGCGGTGTCTGCCCTACGCGCGGATGATCTTCAACTCCCCGCAGGACAAGCCGTGGATCATGCCCAAGACCGAAGAGGCCAAGGCGGCCATGGCGGCGGGATGGCAGCCCACCGAGACGGCCGGGTCGCTCGCCAAGCGGAAGACGGAGTTGGCGAACATGGAGGACCGCCT
>CAZSOQ010000209.1:0-9126 GCA_964608495.1 uncultured Armatimonadia bacterium
CGCTGCCCTCTTCCAGCCCCGACCGGATTTCCCGCGCCACTGCCAAAGCCCGCTCGCCGTCCTCGATCAGTCCCGTCAAGAAAAGCCAGCAAGCTCGGCGCAACGCTCGGGCGTCCCGTGTCCGGGCAATACAACTCCAGAAAGTCTTCATCCCGGAATAGCTCCCCACCGTGCTGGGCCAGAAACCCGTAGAAACTCTCCCGCCCCACGAACCCCAGGTACTGCACGTCTGCCTGGAACAGGCTCTTTTGATCCGACCGTCGGCTCATCATCGCCTCTGCTCCCCCCCTCACCTACTGCGGCTTACACCCGATTCCTCCCACCCCTCAACCCACCTCTCCCTCCCCACCTTTTCGGCCGGATCTCTAGCGTCTCGCTTTCCCGTCCGACGTGGCAGGATCAGGGCAAAGCGGCCCGGGTCCGAGGGGGAGACTTGCGTCCAGCGGGTGTCGCGCAGAGGTGTTGGTTCTGCCCAAGCCTGCGGTGCGCCTTGTCGGGCGGGCTGGCGCGCACACCTCGGTCGGTGTCGAATCGACGGTCCGATCCCTTCCACCCCAACACCACCACCCGGTGCCACTTTGCCCGCTCCTCAGGGATCCCTCCACCCCACCACGAGCAGAGCGTGAGACGGCAAGGCCACGGAGTGTAACCGCCCTCAGCCACCTCACAGTCCTCGGGCGCAACGGAAACCGCCGAAGTCGTCGTACGTGTTCAGGAGGTCAACGCAGGAGCGGCACGCGCGTCGCCCTGCTGCCCTAAGTCACCAGCACGAAGGCAGGGCAGCCGCATAACACGCTCTATTGGCGCTCGCAATAGCAGCGGGCGATCCGGCAGGGCGACTGGAAGCTGGTCACGGGCCCGCAGGTCAACACCCGGGAGTCGTGAAATGTAGCCGAGGACCTTGGTGAACGGAGCAATCCCGCGGCAAAGCTCCCGGACAAGGCGAAGGGACTCCAGCCGGCCTGGGGATGTGGACCGCGCAGGTCATGGACCCGCAGTGGCGGCGGCTCATGTCTGATTCGCCGGCGTGGAGTCCAATGCGCACGTTAGGCCGCCACTGGAGGGACATGGCGATGCTCGGGCTCCTACTTGTGGCTCTGCTGTTCCTGACCGGTTCAGTCGCAGCCCACGCCGCACCTGTGGTCGTTGTGGATCCAGGCATCTTCTTCGAGGCGGAAGACTACGATGGGCGGCCGTGGTATGGCGACGAGGGTTCCGGCGCCAGGTTCGAGGAGCCGCTGGGCAGCGGCGGCGCGGTGCTCGTCGGCATGTACAAGCCTGGGGGCTTGGCCTACAAGCTCACCGTTGCCGTCGCAGGCGAGTACCACGTCTGGCTGCGCTGCGCAGTGCCCGGCGACACGACCGTCAGGATCGGCGCCAACACCACGTCGGAGGCGGATCTGCTTGCCGTGCCGGTCGCGGCGACCACCCAGGGGTCCCTGACCGCGCCGGGCGCCTACCAGTGGCGCAACCTGGGAACCCATGCCCTGAAGGAGGGCGAGAACACCCTCATCCTCGGCCAGGGCGCCCAGCGGCCGGACTGCTTCTTCCTGACGCCCGACGCCGGGTTCCAGCCGGGCGAGGACTTCCTGGACCGGGTGGTCCGGGCGAAGGAAGCCCCGAGGGGGCAGCTTCTGCCCGAGCTCACCCACGAAAGCTACATCACCCAGCATCCGCAGTGGCTGCGGCAGGCCTGGCGCGCCAGCTACGGGCACCTGGAATGGGACCGTGACAAGACCTCACCCGAGGAGTGGTGCCGGCGTGCCAGGGAAGCGGGCGCCACGGCCATTGTTGGGGCCGGGGAGGTGCCGGCGGGGTCGGTGGACGGCGCGCTCAAGGTCTTCCCGATCCGGATGCTGGACGATGCCTCCTTCAAGCTGCCCAAGAACTACAGCCTGGACTACCAGTGGACCAGGACCTTCGTCGAGGCGGCCCACCGGCAGGGCCTGAAGATGGTGCTGTACGATGGCGCGTACCGGACGCTGGACCCGCTGCTGCTGGACCACCCCGAATGGCGGCAGCGCCATGCCGACGGACGGGTGTTTGCCTCGGGCTTCGGCGCCTGGCATTCCGCCTATCGCCAGGCCTACGTTGACCGCTGGGTGCAGATAGCGCAAGTCTCGGGCATGGACGGGATCATGATTGACATGCTGTTCACTGCGCCTCCGGGGGGCGACTTCTCGGACTCCACCGTGCAGGCCTTCAAGGACCGGTTCGGCGTCGAGCCCCCTCGCGAGGCGGATCCCCGCAACCTCACCTGGCAGCGGTGGGTTGATTTCCAGGCCTGGACCCGCGAGGAAGCCCTCCTCGAACTCACCGAGGCCCTGCACGCGGTGGACCCCGAGATAGCGGTGATTGTCAACCAGATCGGGGGCTGGGTCTTCAACCAGACTGATCGCAGCTTCCTGAAGGCGCGCGCGGCCCGCTGCTGTGACGGGTTCCTCGAAGAGATGGGCTGGGAGCTCCAGGCGACTACGGACCGCCCATGGGCCGGCGGCCGTCCGTGGGCCTGGCCGCTGCACGCGCAGTGGCAGAACCTGTTCCTGCACTGCCGCACGCGGCCCGGCTGGGGGCACATGTGGTGTATCCTTCACAACTTCCCCGCGGCCCACAACGAGAGCCTGAACTACGCGATGTTCGCCAACGGGACGGCGCCCGGCGTGGTTACAGGCGGCAACTGGGAGGCAATGTCCCGGGTCTGGAAGCACATCGAGGCATGCGAGTCCGCGATGGCGGGTGCGAGCCTGGAGCCGTGGCTGGCCCTGCATTTCGGCGAGGACACGCTGGACTGGTATGCCAACGCCTGCGGCTTTGACAGGACGCGCGATGACCCGCGCTACGAGGCCTACATGAAGAATGTCTTCGGCCTCTTCCAGGCGGCGCTGGAGCTGCACCTGCCCGTTGAGGTCCTTACCGACGAGGAGCTGGCGGACCTGGAAGGGCTGCGGCGCTATGCCACGGTCCTGCTGCCCAACTCGGCCTGCCTGAGCGAGGCGCAGGCGCGGGCGCTGGAGGACTACGTGGAGGGCGGCGGCGGCCTCGTGGCCACCACGGAGACCGGGTGCTTCGATGAGAACGGGACGCGCCTGGAGACCCCTCGCCTGGCAGCGCTCCTCGGCGCCATCCAGCATGGTGCGCGCGTGAGCAGCAACTGGTATCTGCCGCTGAGTGACTTGACTCACCCGCTGGTGGACCACCCCGAGATCCGTGACTCCGGCGCCTGGGAGCAGGGGCAGTACAGGCCGCGTGACCGCGGGGTTCTGTACGCGGGCAGGCGTGGCATCGCCGCCGCGCCGGTCAGCGACGTCGCCGCCGAGGCCTTCAGTCTGCCGCTGACGGGCGGGCCTCCGGCCACGGGGGACTACCGCCTCCTGGCCCGCCAGCACGGCCAGGGCAAAATGGTGTTCATCTCGCTGGACATAGGCCACGCGTACTACGTGTGGAATCACCCGCTCAACCGGCGACTGATCGGCCAAGCGCTGACCTGGGTGGCTTCGCGCCCGGCCCCTCTCCGCACCAACGGCCCGATGATCCTGCAGACCGTGCTCTGGCGGAGGGGTGAGAGCAAGGTCGTGCACCTGCTCAATGACATTTCCTCCTTCGGCCGAGCCGCGGCGCCCAACCCGGAGGCCTACACGCCCTTCCGCGCCGAGGTCATACCCTTGCACGACGTCGAGGTGAGCGTGGCCGGGGACTTCGCGCAGGCGCGGCTGCTCCCGCAGGGACAGGACCTGCCGGTCAGCCGCGCGGACGGCTGGAGCACCGTCACCGTGCCGCGGATGGATGTCCACGCCATGGTGGTCTTCTCGCCTTAGCGGCTGCCTGGCGGCACCACCCATCTGGCGCAGAGGGGGCACATGATGCGCGAAGGCCCCAGTGGTGTGGCCAGGCCGGGATTTCCCCGGCATCCGCCAGGAAGGCTGGAAGACCGCCGGTGCGAGGCACCCAGGCAAGCGCATTCCGCAGGTCGGTGGCCAGCGAGGGACACCACGGGGCCACCACCGCGGGCTAGAGTCCGCGCCTACGCGTGGCCCGTAGTCTCGATTACGACCGAGGCGCGGTCGGTGTCGGGACGGTGGCTGCGGCGGGAACCTGCGGTGCAGAACAGGAGGACCCGGCGGGCCTGGTTCTCGCTCAGGACGCCAAGACAGCCTACCGGCGACATGTACGTGGACCGGTTCGTGTTCGTGAGGGAGTGACCACACGAACGGGGCGCTCGCCGTGGGAGGAAGCGCGAGATGATTGTGGACGTGCTCACTGAGAGCCAGTTCGAGCAGGCGGCGGCCGAAGTCCGGCAGGTGCTGGGGAAGATCGGCTTCCACCTCGGGCATGAGCGGCTGAGAGCGCTGGCCTTGCAGGCGGGCTGCGCTGAGACCGCTCAGGGGCGAGTGGTGTTCGATGGTCGGCAGATCGACGAGATGCGGGAGCGGATACGGGAGCTGTTTCCCCCGCCGCCAGCCGGGGCGCCCGAGCCGCGTCTTGTGCACCCGAAGCGACCGCTCCGGACCGGCTTGGGCAACATCGTGCCGAAGGTCTACGACTACGAGACCCGGAGCGCTGTGGCCGCCGACACCGATCACCTGTCCGCACTGACGAAGCTCGCCCACGCGGAGCAGCGCGTAGCGTCTCTCTGCATTCCGCTGTCGCGGCAGGACGTTCCCCCGCCCATTGAACAGCTCGACGCGCTGGTCCTCATGGCTCGCCTCACGGACAAGCCAGTGGGCTCAGTAGACCCGACCGTCCCGGAGGCGGTGCCCTACATCGCTGAGATGGGCACTGCGCTCGGCCACGAGCCGGCGTCCTTCATCGGCCCGTGCAATTGCCTGAATCCGCCGCTGCGGTTGGGGCCGCGCACGGCCGAGACCATGCTGCAGCGCGCCCGCTACCATGCGCCAGCCATGATGACCACGATGACGAACATCGGGGGCACGGGGCCGGTGGACATGTACGGCAGTGTGGTGCTGGCGACGGCCGAGATCGTGGGCGGCCAGATCCTCGCCCTCATCGTTGACCCCGACGCCGCCGTCTCGGGCTACACGGCCACAACGCAGCTCGACATGCTGACCGGGAACCTCACCGAGTCGACGCCGCAGACCGTGCGGGTGGATGCTGCTACCCAGCAGCTCATCGAGAAGCACTTTGGCGGCGGCACCCGGGTCGGCGGACGCGGCTACATCACCGCCGAGCATCCGGGCCTGCAGGCCCTCTTTGAGCGCTTCCTGAAGGCAGTGGGCTACTCAGCTTACGTGGACGGGCACGTTGTGCACTACGCCGGTACCGGCAACCTGAACAATGGCAGCGTCATGAGTGCCGAGCAGTACCTGCTGGATCTCGAGGTCATGGAGGCGCTAGACGACCTCTTTGCGGCACCCCCGGTACCAGTCGTTGGTGAGGTCGTCAGCCGTCTGCGCGAGGGCATTCTGGAGGCCGAAGGCAACTTTCTGGGACTCGACCACACACTCAAGCACTTCCGGGACGCCTTGTGGGAGCCCCGCTACTTCCAGCGGCTGGCTGACACGCGGGCAGAGGCGGACATCGTCGCCCGGTGTCATGCCGATTACCTTCACCGCATCGAGCACTACGAGCCGGCGTCCCAGCCGCCCGACGTAGTCCGCGAACTGGAAAGCATCCTTGACCGCGCACGACGCGACCTGCTCGGCTAGCCGACGAGGCCTGGGGGCAACCGTCACTCCGCAGCCGTCTGGCTACGGCCCGGGGCTACGTAGGGCCGGAGGGCCTCCTCGCCTCCGGGGTCGAGGGGAGGGCCGGCCGGCCGGCCCGCGCGCCTACCGCTTGAAGAGCTCCGTCTTGGTGTCCATACAGAAGGCGCCCAGCCCCTCGGCGCTCTGCCAGACCATCACCCCGCCGTTCTGCACCGCGTAGACCCAGGCGGCGGCGATGGCCCGATCAGGCACGAAGCCCTGGTTGCCGCGATGCCAGAACCGCCCGAAGCTGCCCGTGCACAGATGCTCGAGCTGGGCACGCCTGCCGGGGTCCGGGTCTGCTTCCCTGCCCTCGATGGTGATGACGGCTTCGTAGTCCTCGGGGTGGAAGCGGAACATGGCGCCGTAGACCTGGTCCTCCAGCAACACCTCGTTGCCCTGCTGGACCTTGATGGCGCCGTTGCCGAGGACCTCCATGCCCGTGACCACCGGCTGGTTCTGGCCGGCCGCGTCCGGGAGCTGGATGATGATCGGCGCGCAGTGGCCGCCCTGCGGGAAGGTGACGACGACGGCCCCCGCGTTGTAGGTGAGGGATGTGAAGGTCGCCACCTCCTCGAGCGGCATCGTCCACGGGTAGGCGGGCCGGTTCTGCGCGAAGGCGCCAGCGGCCAGGAGCAGGAACAGCAGGGCGCAGGCAACCGCGAACCCCTTGCGATCCGACGTGCGGAGCATCTCGACCCCTCCATCTTCTGAGGCCCGGGGAGCTTCTCGGCCCGGCAGCATGCGCCCGTCCGCCGGACGGCCCCCGCGCGGCGTCTATGCGTATAGAGGCTCGGCAGGGCCGAAAGGTTCCTCCCCAGCCGGGGCCAAGCCGCACGGAAGACGGGAGTCGGGCCCTCGGCTGTATAATGCTTGGTCATAGCCACTATCGGGCGGTGAGCGACATGACGCTTCGGCTGGTCCTTCCGGCGATGGCTCTGGGCCTGCTCTCGGCCCCGGGGGAGGCGGGCCTGTCCGCGGTGTGCGTGGCGCCCTTGGCCGGCGCGCTCGCGGCGGAGGCGATGGGCGCGCCCTTCGTGCGGACCGGCGGGTGCGTCAACCTGGCCGCGGACGCCTCAGCCGAGGCTACCACCACGGCGAGCGACAAGTACGCCGCGGGTCGGGCCCTGGACGGCAACCCGGCGACCTGGTGGGCCAGCGCCGACGGAGCCGCCCTGCCCCAGCGCCTGGCACTGCGCTTCCCGGACGCCCGGACCTTCGATACCGTGGCTGTGATCCCCGCCGACATGGAGCGCCTCTACTCGTGGATCAGGAAGCTCACGGTGGAAGCCGGTGGCGAGAGCGCGTCCGTGGAGCTGCCGGCGGCCTTCGAGCCGGCGATCCTGAGGCTCGGGCGCCCCGTCACGGCCGAGGAAGTGACGGTGACCGTGGAGGCCGTCCATGCGGCGAACCACTACGTGGGCCTGGCGGAGGTGATGGTGTTCAACGATCCCGAGCGCGAGGTGAGGCTGGTGACGGATTGGCGCAGGGAGTGGCTGGAGGCGGACAGGACACCGCAGGGGCGACCTGAACACCCCTGCGTGTATATGACCCGGGCCGATGTGGCGCGGGCGCGGCAGGCGGTGCAGACGGAGACCCGGGCCCGCGACTACCTGGCGAGCGTGGTGCGCGAGGCGGAACCGTGGCTGGCGCGCAGCGACGAGGAGATCGCGGCGCTGGTGCCCGGCAAGGGCGCCTGCTACGCCCACGGTTTCACCGGGTGCCCCATCTGCGGCTCGTCGTGGGGCACCTGGGGCGGCGCGCGGTGCAGCTTCGAGAACCCCGGCCACGTCACCTGCGCCAAGGGCCATGTCCTGCCCGACGAGGAGCATCCCGACCCGGGCACGGGCTACAGGGCCGCGGATGGGCGGGTCCACTACATGGTGGGCAGCTACAATGCCTGGGTCGTCGAGACGCTGGCGTACAGGGCCGCGCGGCCGCTGGCCCTGGCCTACACGCTGACGGGGGAAGAGAGATACGCGGCCAAGGCCGGAGTGATACTGGACGCGCTGGCGGACGTGTATCCGTCCTGTACCGCGGGGTCGTGGGACTACCCCTCGGACCCGCCCTCGGGACGCTTCAACCGGCCCTGGTACCAGGTGGCGCGGGTGCTGGTGGACTATGTGGACTGGTACGACCAGATTCACGACTCGGGGTCGCTGGATGAGCCCTCGGTGCGCGAGTGCCTGACCCGCCGGGAGAACATCGAACGCAACCTGCTGATGGACGGCGCGGAGTACTGCTACGGCTGCTCGCTGGACCGGGGGAAGATGGGCCTGGCCCTGCACAACGGCTGCGCGGACTACGTGCGAGGCGCGCTGGCCGTGGGCTGCTGCCTCGGGATTCCGGTCTACGTGCGCTGGGCGCTGGACGGGCCCTTCGGCATCCGCAGCCTGGTGGCGAACAACGTGGACCGCGATGGGCGGTACTTGGAGACGTCGGCCATGTACGCCGACCACAGCCGGTCGCTGTACCTGACCTTCGCGGCACCCCTGGTGAACTGGCGGTCGGAGGAGCATCCCGAGGGCGTGGACGTGTATGCCGACCCGCAGTTCGCGCGGTTCTACGAGGCGCCGGCCGCAGCCATCGCCTGCGCAGGCCACACGCCGCGCTACGGCGACTCCGGGCCGGACTTCGCGCGCCTGTCGCCGGAGGTGCCGGCGCTGATGACCAGCGACTTCCGGTTCATGCTGGCCGCGGCCCGCGCGCCGTCCAGCCGGTACCTGCTGTCGCTGGCGCGGGGGATGCTCGGGGGCCGACTGGGGGCGTACTACCTGCGGTACGGCGACGTGCCGGGGATGCTGTTCAGGCACCCCGTGCCGGCCGACGACGCCGACTTGCCGCCCACGCCGCCACGCCTGCGCGACCTGGGCTGTCGGACCGCGCTGTTCGGGCAGAAAGGGCTGGTGGTCCTGCGGGCCAGGGGATCGGGCGATCGCCAGGCGCTGCTGCTGCGATACGGGCCGTCGCTGAATCACGGCCACTACGACGACCTGGGCTTCAGCTACTACGCGCTGGGGTATGACGCGACCTACGAGCTGGGCTACGGCCTGGGGAGTACGCACACGCAGGTGGGCTGGGCCAAGCAGACCGCGGCGCACAACGCCGTGGTCGTGGACGAGCAGCGGCAGGGGCTGGGGCCAGGCTCGGGGGGCAGCCTGCACGCCCTGGCGGACGCGCCGGACCTGCAGGTGGTCGAGGCCGATAGCCTGCTGAGCTATGCCGCGCAGGGCGTGACGGTGTACCGGCGGACACTGGCGCTGGTGGGCAGCCCGCCGGACTGCTATGCGCTGGACCTGTTCCGCGTGGCCGGCGGGAGCCGGCACGACTACTCCTTCCACGCGCTCGGGCAAGGGATCGAGGCAGAGGGCGTGGCGTGGGGGCCGGTGGAGCCGGGGTCACTGGCGGGGGCGGAGATTCGGTG
>CAZSOQ010000210.1:0-9110 GCA_964608495.1 uncultured Armatimonadia bacterium
GGATAGGGATCTCCGAGGAGGCGCAGGAGGCGGGGGCGCGGCTTCGAAAGGCCGGGCATAGCCTGGTCTACGTGGCGGCCGAGGGGAAGGTGCTCGCGGTGGTGGGCCTGCGCGACCGGGCACGGCCCGAGGCGGCGGAGGCGGCGGCGCGCCTGCGAGAGGCGGGCGTGGGGCGCCTGATCGTGCTGACGGGGGACAACGAGCAGGCGGCGCGGGCCGTCGCCGAGGAAGTGGGGATCGAGGAGGTGGTGGGGGGGCTGATGCCGGACGGCAAGCTCGCCTTCCTGCGACGGCTGCAGAGCGAGGGGCTGCGAGTGGCGATGGTGGGGGACGGCGTCAACGACGCCCCGGCCCTGGCGGTGGCGGACGTCGGGATCGGCATGGGAGACCTGGGCACGGACATCGCGGCCGAGGCCGCGGATATCGTGCTGATGGCCGGGGACCTGACGAGGCTGCCGCGCCTGGTGGACGTGAGCCGGCGGGCGCTGCGGACCATTGATGAGAGCATCCGGTGGTTCGCCCTGGCCTTCAACGGCGCGTGGGTGATCGTGGCCGGTGCCGGGCTGATCACGCCCGTGATGGCTGCGGCCTTGCACCAGGTCGGCTCGCTGCTGGTCGTGGGCAACTCGCTCCGGCTGCTGGGGACGGCGCGCGGGCTGGCGCGACGTCTGGGGCGACTGGCGGCAAGGGCCGGCGCCGCGACGCGGGCGGCTTTCGACCTGCCTCCCCCGCCGAGCCGCGAGGACCTGGCGCGGCTGGCAGGCAAGCACGGGCCGGCCCTGCGGCAGTGGGGACCCGTGGCGCTCCTGGTGGCCTACCTGCTGTCGGGTGTGCTGCGGGTGCAACCGGGCGACACGGCCGTGGTGCAGGTGCTCGGCGGGCTGGCGGGCCTCTATGGGCCCGGGCTGCACTACCGTCCACCGTGGCCGATCGGGAAGGCGACCGTGGTGAAGACGGGCCTGGTGCGGCCGGTGGAGATAGGCTTCCGCACGGGTGTCGCAGGGGCTCCGGGACAGCCGCCCGTGTACGAGTGGAATGTCCAGCATCGGTCCAAGGGCTACCGAAAGGTCTTCGAGGAAGCCACCATGCTCACCGGGGACGCGAACCTCCTGCACGTGAGCCTGGTGGTGCAGTACCGGGTGCGCGATCCGGTCAAGTTCCTGCTGCGCGTGCAGGACGCGGAAGCTCTCCTGCGGTGCTGCTGCGAACATGCCACGCGGTGCGCCGTGAACGGCATCGGGATGGCTGAAGGCCTGACCGTGGGCCGCGGGGCGGTGGAGGAGAGCATCCGGCGCGAGGCCCAGAGCATCGCGGATCGCTACGGTCTTGGCGTGGAGATCGCGCGCGTGGGTCTGCAGGACGTGCACCCGCCCCTGGAGGTCGTGGACGCCTTCCGGGAGGTGGCCAGCGCCGCCGAGGAGCGCCAGCGGAAGATCAACGAGGCCGAGGCGTACGCGGTCGAGCAGGTGAAGCTGGCCTACGGCGAGGCCAAGCGGAAGACCGAGGACGCGCGGGCCTTCGTGAGCCAGCGGACGCTGGGAGCGACGGGCGAGGCGAGACGCTTCGCCCTGCGGCAGCAGGCCTACCGGCAGGGAGCCCAGCCGGAGCGCATCCGGCTGCACCTGCAGGCGGTGGACGAGAGCCTGGCGGCCCCCGAGAAGATCATCCTGGACAGCAGCGCGGTGGCGCGTCGGCAACTGCTGTTCCTGGGCCCCGACGGCCTGCGTCTGAGCCTGCCGGAAGGGTGGAGTGCGCCGGCCGGCGCCGCCGGTGCGGCCGAGGCTGGGCCGGCCGCCTCAGGAGGGACCCCATGAGCCTGAGAAACTGGGTTCTGGTCACAGCCCTGATGGCTGTGGCGCTCAAGCTGTGCCTGTTCACCGTGGACGAGACGCAGATGGCGGTGCTGACGTCCTTCGGCAGGCCGGTGGCCACGATCGCCACGGCGGGCCTGTACGCCAAGTGGCCGTGGCACTCGCGGATCGTCTTCGACCGGCGACTGCGAGCCTATGACCCGCCGCCGTCGGAGTTCCTGACAGCCGACAAGAAGAATCTGATCGTGGATAACTACGTGTGCTGGCGGGTTAGGGACCCGGTGAGGTTCCTCGGCGCCGTGGGCAATGTGACGGGGGCGGAGATGCGCATCCACGACATCGTGTGGGCTACAGTGTCGGCGGCCATCGGCGGGCAGCCCATAGACGCGATCCTGAACACTGAGGCGAAGGCGATACGGACCGACGCGATGATGGCTGAGGTGACGGCCCAGTGCGCGCGGCAGGCGGACATGGACTACGGCGTCGAGATCGTGGACGTGGCCATCAAGCGCCTGGGCTTCCCCGACCAAAACAAGCAGAGCGTGTTCGACCGGATGCGGGCCGAACGCCAGCGCATCGTCAAGCAGTACCAGGCCGAGGGCGAGAGCGAGGCGATGAAGATCCGGGCCCAGGCGGACAGGAAGAAGACGGAGATCTTGGCGGAGGCCTACCGCCAGTCGGAGATCACGCGAGGTGAGGGCGAGGCCAAGGCCAGCCGCGTGTACGCGCGGGCGCATGGCGCCGACCCCGAATTCTACAAGTTCCTGCGGACCCTGGAGTCGTACAAGAAGGTTTTCGGCGAGAAGACGACGGTGGTGCTGTCGTCGGACTCCGAGCTGCTGCGACTGCTGACGAAGGGAGACGCCGGGCAGTAGGCGTGCGAAGCCGCGATGAGTGACGGCCCCCAGGAGACAACCCGAGGCAGCAGGGCCCGGCGCTGGGCGCTGGGCGCGCTGGCCCTGTGGCTACTGACCGGGCTGTACGTCGTGCGGCCCGAAGAGCAGGGCGTCGTGCGGCTGTTCGGCGAAGTGATCGCGGGCCGCGTGCCGCCAGGGCTGCACTGGCGGGCGCCGTGGCCGCTCACGCGGCTGAACAAGGTGCGCGCCAGCCAGGCCCGCCGCGTGAGTGTGGGCTTCGACCTGGCGGACGAGGCCACGGGGAGGCGATCCGAGCCGCGACTCGGGCAGTTCGTGACCGGCGACGAGAACATCCTGAGCCTGCAGCTCGTGGCGCAGTACTGCGTGGATGACCCCGTGAGGTACTTGTTCCGGGCCGAGGGGCTGGACGGCCTGGTGGCGGCGACGGCCGAGGCGGCGCTGACGCGGACGGTGCAGGACCATCGGGTGGACGAGGTGCTGACGGAGGAGCGGGCGGAACTGCAGGAGCGGACGCGGCAGGAGGCCATGCGCCTACTGGCGACGTACGACGTGGGCGTGCGTCTGGTGAGCGTGAGTGTGACGACGGCCTTCCCGCCGGCGGAGGTGAGCGACGCCTTCAAGGCGGTGGCGAGCGCGCGGGGGGACCGGGACCGGATCATTGACGAGGCGCGGGCCTACGAGAACGAGGTGATGGCGAAGGCGCGGGGCGAGGCCGAGGCGCTGGTTCAGCAGGCCGAGGCCTACCGGCGAAGAGCGGTGGCCGAGGCGGAGGGAAACGCGGCGCGCTTCCGGGACCTGTGGGCGGAGTATACGAAGGCGAGGAAGGTAATGCGGGCGAGGCTGTACGTGGAGTCGATGGAAGAGCTGCTGCCGAAGATGAGAGTGATCGTGGCCGACTCGGCTGGGGGAACGCGGCCCCTGGACCTGGGGATCGTGAGCGCCTCGCCGCCGGCCGAGCCGAAGGCTCAGGGAACGGAAGGGCGGTGAGGGACCTTAGGCCGATCCTGGCCGTCGTGGTGACCGCCGTCGTGCTGGGGGCCGGCCTGCTGCTGAGCAGTCGCGGAGCGCGGCCGGTGTCGTCGCCGGCACGGGAGGCCGGCCCGGACGCTGCCGTGTGGGCGCTGTTCGAGGCGCAGAGGAAGGGAGATGTGGCCCGGTATTTGGCGCAGTTGACGGGGGACGCTCGCCGCGGGGCCGAGCAGAGCCTGAAGGAGACCGGCCGGCGGGCCTTCCAGGACTACCTCCGGCGGCGGGACGCGGAGATCAAGGGCATCGGCGTGAAGGGGCGCGAGGAGCAGGAGGACGGCTCGGTCACGCTGCTGGTGGACCTGGTCTACACGGACGGCCAGGAAGAGCATCGGTTTGACGTGAGGCGGGAGGGCGGTGCGTGGAGGATAGCGGCGGTGAGCGGAGGGACGCGACACCCCAGCCTGATCCCCTACGGGACGCCCGTGGTGCCGCTCGGGAAAGACGAGCCGCCCGCGGAGCCGTCGGCCGGACAGAGCCGGCCCTAACCTCGGGCCGCAGACAGGTAGGTCACCGCCAGGATGATGGGCACCGCGTTGCCGGCGGACCTGATGCGCAGGGACTCCACGGCCACGTCGGGGCGAGGGTTGGTCCACTTCAACATGCCGACGCCCACGGGCTTGTGGAGAGCGTCCTCGCCCCGCCAGACGATCTTCCAGCTCTCGAGGTCGCGAGGGTCGTCGAAGTTGCCGATCTCCACCCCGGCTCGCACTTCCACCGAGACGCTCTCGCCGTCGGCGTAGGCGATCTCGTAGGTCACGCAGGGCGAGCGAGCGGCGAGGTCGGCCCAGGCGGCCGCCTGGAGGAAGCAGACGGCGGCCAGCTTCTTGCCGACAGGTATGGGCTCGGTCTCGGCCGGAAGGTCGGGGAGCCGCGTACCCCTAAGGATGGCGCAGGTGCGGCCCAGGTTGTCGCCGGGCCGGGGGATGTAGAAGGTCACCTCATCGGTCTCTAGGTTACCTTCGGGCAGGGCGAAGAGGTCGTGCATGCCGGTATCCAGGAAGCTCCCGCGTCCGTCGCCCGCGATGCCGTCGCTGCGGCCGCGGTTGGCCGCGTCACGCAGCGAGATGGGCCTCCCCGTGCCGTAGGTGTCTGAGACGACGAGGTTGTCGAAGTAGGCGGTGCCCGTGGCGCCCTGGATGCCGAGGTCGAGGAAGATACGGCTGGCCCTCTCGTCCAGGTCCACTTTGAGACTCCTCTCGACCCAGTCGGAGGTGCCCAGCCAGCGCGCCGCGGCGTTCTGCGTTCCCTTCACGCCCTCGACGGTCTGGCCGACGTGGAACTTGGCTGTGCTGTAGGTCTGAGGCCCCACCTTCACGTCCTCAAGCTTGACCATGGCGCGGATCTCGATGGTGGTGCCGCCATGCTTCGCTGGGTCCAGGTCGGTGGTGAGGTACCCCGTGCCGCCCTCGGCCGTGACGCGCAGGCAATTGCCCTCCACGCCGCCAGGCACCAGCTCGATGCTGGCCGAGCCATTGATGTTCTTCGTCCACCGCGGGTCGAGGGTCTCGAAGTCGTCGGTGAAGATGACTCCCGCCGGGGCGGGAGTAGCGGGGAGCGCCGCGGCGAGGATCAGGCCCGTGAGCAGGAGAGCCGGGACGCTCGCGCTGGGTACAGAGCCGACACGGCTGTCTCGTGGTCGCATGGCTGCCACTATCCTTTGGTCACCCAGACCGGGCTGCCCCACGCCAAGGCTTCGTCGGCCTGCTGCGCGCGGAGGTAGTACAGGTGGGTGCCCGGGGTGAAGTCGTTGTCCATCCAGCGGAGCTTGACATCGGGCTTGTCCGGCTTGTCGGTGTAGACGAACTCGAAGTCGCGGACTATCGAGAGCTGGGAGATGGGGGCGGTGCCGAGCACCTCGATGTCGAGCACAGGCGCCTCGGCCTGCTTCCATGCGTCGCCCATGAGGTGGTCGCCGCAGGTCATCTTCACGACGATGTTGTCCGTGGCGCCGAAGGTATGGCGGCGCAGCAGGCCCTGGAGCACGCCGTCGCGGGAGGGCTCTTCGCAGTAGACACCGGCGTAGGAGTAGTGGGTGGAGCCGTGGTCGGAGGAGGAGATGATGCCCAGGCGCAGGTCGCGCTGCCAGGCCCGCCACAGGAAGCCCTCGGGCTGGTAGCCGGTGCTGTCGGCCTGAGGGTCGCCGGGAGTGGCGGACTTGGGCGCGCCCTCATACTCGTAGCTCGTGCGGCAGCCCTGGAAGATCTCGATCACGGGCTCGAGGACGGGGTCGAAGTACGGCCAGTTGGTGCCGTGGTTCGAGCCCGTGGTGTGGGCGATGACGATGGCGCCCTCGCGGCGGCAGTAGTCATACAGCAGCTTGAGGTCGTCGTCGCGGCCCGTGTGCGGGAAGGAGGGGTAGTCGCGTTGTGCGCGCACGACGTTGCGGTGCCCCTGCGGGAAGCCGACGGAGCGCTCGTAGCCGTAGAGCGTGTTGAACACCGGCGGGTTGTCGAAGACGTCAGCCAGCTTGTAGCTGCGCCACCAGACGTACTCCAGGTCCACGCCGGTCTGCTGGTTGTGGTCGGACACCATGAAGAAGTCGAGGGCGGCGGCGTCCATGGCGTAGCGGTAGGCATCGAGCACCGAGCCGTCACCGTTGCCGTCCCAGGAGATCTCGGTGTGGCGATGGGTGTCGCCGCGCAGGAGGCGCAGGCGGCGACCACCGATGTCCACCGTGCTGGTGCGCGCCCGGCGCAGGTCCCGGGCTTCGTCCTCACGGACGACCGCCGGGCTGGGACGCTGAGCCTCGGTCAGGACAGGTTCGGGCGGGGCCTGTGCCACCGTCAGCGTCGTGGCGAAGACGCGGTTGCGGCCGAGGTCACGGATCCGCGGGTAGTCCCGGCCGTCGGTGTGAAAGGCGACGGCGACGCCGCTGTCCAGCGGGGCGAGGGCGGCGAAGGTGTCTATGCGAGCCATGCGGTCGGGGAAGTACATGGCGGGGGTCCAAGCGCCGCCGTCGAGGCAGGTCGCGTAGTTCTCCCAGCCGCGCTCGGTCCACACGCGATTGCCGCGCGGGGTGCGCAGGGAGACGGGATGGCGGAAGACCAGCCACAGGCGCCCCGATCGGTCACAGCACAGACGAGGCTCCTCGACAAAGCCCCGCTCGCCGGGCGGCATCGAGGCGGCCACGTCGGGCCCCCCGAAGAAACGATCGCCCTCGAGGCAGGCGACCTTGATGGCGCGCTCGCGGTAGATCGGCTGGCGGCGCTGTTCCTGCGGCACCGTGTAGCCTGTGTCCTTGCCCCAGTCCTCGCCGGCGTCCTGCCAGGCGATGAACACCCGGCCCGAGGGATCGCTGGCCAGGGAAGCCTTGGCCTCGAAGCGCGGGGAAGCCGCGATGGGGAGCGCCGGCTCGGGCTCGCCGTCCACAAGGCGGGCGGCGTAGACGTCGTAGCTGCCGTTCTGGTAGGTGTCCCAGGCAACCCAGACGCCGCTCGGGCCCGCGCACAGGGCAGGCTGCCACTCGTTGGCGGGCGACGCGGCCACCGGGACGGGCTTCTGCCACGTGCCCTCGATGCAGCGGGAGAGCAGAATGTCAGAGGAGCCGCCGCGGAAGGCCTGCCAGGCGCAGTAGACCACGCCGTCGGCGTCGGTGGCGAGGGCTTGGTTGAAGTCGTTGCCGCGGGCGCCGCTGATGTCGGTCGGACCCGACCAACGGGCGCCATCGTAGTGCAGGGCGTACAGGTCGAAGTCACCCCTGTCCTGTCGCGGACACAGGACCCAGAAGCCCTGCTTGCCGTCCGGGGCGCACGCGGGCCGGTACAGGTCCCCGGCGAAGCCCGGGACCTCGACGCCGTCCGCCCACCGGCCATCGCGGTAGGTGGACCAGTAGAGCCGGTCCTCCTTGCTCGCGTAGGACTGCCAGACGGCGATGAGGCGCCCGTCGGGAAGCGCGCAGACGGCGGGGTAGTCGTCCTCGCGGTCGGTGGCGGAGAGGGTCGCGTAGCGGGGCGCGAGCTGGACGGAAAGGGCGCCGCTGTCGTGGACCAGCGGCAGGCCAAAGGGCAGGTCGGCGGGGGCGACATCCCACGTGAGGTCCCCGGCGGCGAGGCGGAGACGAGTCCCCGGCCCTGCCTGGACGGTAGCCAGCAGGCCTTTGGCGTAGGTCTGGGGCTTCTTCGCGCCGGGCACCTCGTCGGTGGTCAGCTTGAAGGTGCCCGTCTGCTCGAGGGCGTCACCGCCGTGCAAGCGCCAGCCGCGCAGGTCCGTGAAGGCGCCCCCCACCACCTCCACCTTGCCCTGCCACTCGGTCGGCGACTCGTCCCGCAGGCCGACCTTCACGAGCACCCCGAGGTCCTCCCCGAGGGCCGTCGCCGCGCAGAACAGCACCGCCACAAGAGCCCCGCCAAGCGCACCACGCATGGAAGCGTACCTCCTCGCCAGGCTTCGGCCCGGCGGGCGCCGGAGCGCGGTGGGCGTCTTCGTCCCCAGCGCGGGCTTCCCTGCAGGGCACCACCAGCGACGGGGTCGCGGCGACAGGTGAGGGTCTCGCCCGGAGGAATAGGACGGGCAGTAGTGGAAGGGGTCCGCGGGCTCTGGGCGGAAGTGCCGCCTGGCCGGGGCAGGGACGGCGGGGGAAGGCCAGGGCGTCACGGGCGGCCCGCCCCGTGGAGGGCGCGGCGCGCTGTGATATACTCACGTGTCGGACGATCAAGCACTCAGGAGCGGATTCGCCGTGGGCGCAGAAGAGCTGATACAGCAGGCGGAAGAGGCACTCAGGTCCGGGCGGGCCGAGGAAGCCCTGTCGCTGGCCCGGCGGGCCCTGGGTCAGGGCGTATCGCGGACGACGTGCCTGCGGGTCCAGGCCAGCGCGCTGGTGCGCCTCGGGCGGACAACCGAGGCCGAGCCGGTGCTCAATGAGCTCATAGACCTGCGGCCCGACGATCCGTGGGCCTACGCGGAGCTGGCGCGGCTGCAACTGGCGGCTGGCCGGGCGGCGAAGGCCGAGGCCCTTCTCGGGCGAGCCGTGCAGTTGGCGCCGAACGACCCGACCCTGAGGTCGGACCTGGAGCGAGTGAGGCAAATGGGCAGCACACGCGGGCCACAACGCAAGAAGCGGTCGGCCCTGGTGTGGGTGATCGCGGGCGTGGTGGGGCTGCTGCTGATCGCGGCGCTGACCCTGTGGGCGAGGGGGATGCTACTCAGGCCGGCCGAGCCACCCGTGCAGGCGGCGGTGCCGCAGCCCGCGCCCGAGCCGCAGGTGACCCAGCCGGTGCCCGAGCCGCCCCCGCAGCCCGCCGTGGCTCAGACGATCCCGGAGCCGGCGGCGCAGCCCGAGGTGAACCAGGCGCCACCGCCTCTGCCGCCCGCGCCCAAGGTGGTGGCGGTGCCGGCGGAGCTTCCACCTCCTCCAGCTCCTCCTCCACCCCCCAAGGAGCCCACGGCCCGTGTC
>CAZSOQ010000211.1:0-9087 GCA_964608495.1 uncultured Armatimonadia bacterium
GTGCTGCCTTCTGCCGCGGCCCGATCCGCCCCCGGCACCCCACCACCTCGTCGCCCGGCCTGTCCCCTACAGCAAACAGGCGGGGCTCCTGCGCCGGGCCCCGCCTGTCACTTCGCCTCTCGCCTTGCCGCTACTGAGACAGGCCCGAGATGATCGAGATCAACGGCATGAACATCGAGATAACGATGAAGCCTACGATGAACCCGAGGCCCACGATCATGACCGGCTCCAGCGCCGCGGTGAGCGACTCCAGCCTCGCGTCCACCTCAGCCTCATAGAACTCCGCGACCTTCGTGAGCATCGAGTCGAGCTGCCCCGTCTCTTCGCCGATGGTGATCATCTGCACCACCATCGGTGGGAACATACGCGAGGCCGCCAGCGGGTTCGCGATCGTGTCACCCTCGCGGATGCTCGCCCGGGACTGCAGGATCGCGTCGGACATCAGATCGTTGTCCACTGTCCCCGCGGTCGTCTCCAGCGCGTGCAGGATGGGCACGCCGCTGGACATCAGCGTGGCCAGCGTCCGCGCGAACCGCGCGATGGACAGCTCGTGGTTCAGACGACCGAAGACCGGGGTCTTCAGCTTCACCAGATCCCAGAGCCGCTTGCCGGTCTTCGTGGTCCTGAATCGCGCGAAGGCGATGAACAGGCCCACCAGTATCAGTAGCACGATCCACCACTTGTGCACCACAAAGTTGCTGAACCGCACCAGCATCAGCGTCGGCAGGGGGAACTGGTCCTCCTGCATCCCCAGCTCCTTGAACAGGCTGATGAAACGCGGGATGATGAAGAGGCTCAGGAACAGCACGATCGCGAGGGCGAAGAACAACACCAGCGTCGGGTAGGTCATGGCCGATTTGACCCGGCGCCGCAGCTCCATGTCCTTCTCCAGGAACCCCGCCAAGCGGTCCAGCGTCTCGTCCAGCACGCCTCCCACCTCGCCCGCGCGTACCAGACCCACCGCCAGGTTCGAGAAGGCTCGCGGGTACTTCGACATCGCCCGCGATAGGGTCGCCCCGCCCTCGATCTCGTGCTCGATGTCGCGGATGATCATCTTCAGCGACGCCGAGCTCGTCTGCTGCTCGAGAACGTCCAGGCATCGCACGAGCGGCACGCCCGCGCCGATCATCGTCGCGAACTGCCGGCAGAAGATGGAAAGGTCACGCAGCTTCACCTTGCGCTTCGACCCAAACCCAGCCGTCTTCCGCCGCAGCCGCGTCTCGGCGGTCTTCTCCGTGATGCTCTCCGGGTTCAGGCCCTGCTCGCGCAACTGCTCCGCCAGGGCCTCTTTGCTGGGCGCGTTCACCGTCCTCCGGATCTCGCGCCCCGTCTTGTCGCTGGCGACAACCTCAAAGGTTGGCACGGTACGACACCTCTGTTGACCTCAGACTCGGACTACCCCTTCCCCTCTCCTTCGCCCTGTAGGAGTCTTTCGAGCTCCTGGGGGTTCTGCGCCCGACGTGTCGCCGTCTCGTAGCTTATCAGGCTCTGCTTGTACAGGTCCGCCAGCGCCTGATCCATCGTCTGCATGCCCATCTCACCACTGGTCTGGATCATGGAGGGTATCTGGAAGGCCTTGTTCTCGCGGATGAGGTTACGGATGGCCGCGGTGGCTATCATGACCTCGATCGCCGCAACCCGGCCCGGCTGCCCGGCCCTGGGCAGCAGCTGCTGGGAGAGCACGGCCAGGACGTTGTTCGCCAACTGAACCCGGATCTGCTCTTGCTGCTCCGGCGGGAACACGTCAATGATGCGGTCAATCGATTCGTGCGCGCTGTTCGTGTGCAGCGTTGCCATCACCAGGTGCCCCGTCTCGGCGCAGGTGATCGCCAGGGCGATCGTCTCGAGGTCACGCATCTCACCGACCAGGATTACGTCCGGGTCCTCGCGCAGCGCCGACCTCAGCGCCGCGTTGAAGCTCAGCGTGTCCTCGCCCAGCTCCCGCTGGTTCACGATGGACTTGCGGTGCGAGTGCAGGTACTCGATCGGGTCCTCGATCGTGATGATGTGCTCGGACCGCTCGTAGTTGATCTGGTTGGTGATCGCCGCCAGCGTCGTGGACTTGCCCGAACCCGTCGGTCCCGTCACCAGCATCAGCCCGCGCGGCCTGCGCGCCAGGTCCTCGATCACCGGCGGCAGCCCCAGCTCCTTGATCGTGGGTATCCGCGTCGGGATGCGCCGGTAGGCCGCCGCCACGTGCCCCCGGTCCCGGAACACGTTCACCCGGAACCGCGAGATCTTCCGCATCTGGTACGAGCAGTCCAGCTCCATGTTCGTCTCGAACCGCTGGATCTGGTCGTCACTCAGCATGTCGTAGACCATGCGCTGCAGCGTCGGGGGGTCGAAGGGCTCGTACCGCGTTACCTTCAGCTCGCCATCTATCCGCAGAATCGGCGGCAGCCCCGCCGCCAGGTGAAGGTCGGACGCATCGTTCTCCACCACCAGCTCCAGGAGCTCTTCCAGGTGCACGTCGGTCAGGGGCTTGCGCTGAGGGCCTCGTCGCTGTTGCTGCTCCGTTTGAGCCCTCGGACCCGGTGGTTGTTGCGCCATTACTTCGCTTCCTCCTGTTCCAGCCTTCCTCGTCGCGGTCTCGCGTCCGGGATAGGCCTTACGCGTACTGCCCCGCCGTCGCCACAACCCGCACCAGGTCGTCAACCGTCGTTATCCCCTGCAGCACCTTCCTGAACCCGTCCTGCGCCAGCGTGATCATCCCGCCCGCTATCGCTGCCTCACGGATCTGCCCGTGGGTCGCTCTCTTTGCCACCAGCTCCGCCAGCTCCGCGTCCATCTCCATCAGCTCGTATACCGCGACGCGCCCCAGGTACCCCGTGTTCCTGCACCGGTCGCAGCCCCGCCCGTGGTAGAACACCACATCGCGGTTCTCCTCCGCGTCGGGGTCGAAGCCGAAGCCCAGCAGCAGGTCTCGCCGCGGCTGGTAGGCCTCCTTGCAGTGGGCGCAAATCCGCCGCGTCAGACGCTGCGACATCGAGGCGATAACCGAGGAGCTGATGAGGAAGGGCTCGACGCCCATGTCCACCAGTCGCGTGACCGTGGACGGCGCGTCGTTCGTGTGCAGCGTGCTCAACACCAAGTGGCCCGTCAGCGACGCCTGGATGGCGATCTCGGCCGTCTCCAGGTCGCGGATCTCGCCCACCAGGATCACGTCCGGGTCCTGCCGCAGGAAGTACTTCAGCGCTACCGCGAAGGTCAGCCCGGCCTTGCGGTTCACGTGTACCTGGTAGATCCCGTCCAGCTGGTACTCCACCGGGTCCTCGATCGTCAGGATGTTGATCTCGACGCTGTTGATCACGTTCAGAATCGCGTACTGCGTCGTCGTCTTCCCGCTACCCGTCGGCCCCGTGGACAGGAGCATGCCGTTCGGCTGGCGGATCAGACGCTGCACGATCGCCTCGTGGTCCTGCATCAGTCCCAGCGTCTCCAGCCCGATAAGCACCGACTGGACGTCCAGGATTCTCATAACCACCTTCTCCCCGTGCGTCGTAGGCACGCAGGAGACCCGCAGGTCGTACTCGCGGTTCTGGTGCCGCACGTGGATACGCCCGTCCTGCGGCACGCGGTGCTCCGCGATGTTCATGTTCGCCATGATCTTGAAGCGCGAGGTCAATGGCGCGTGCACGTACTTCGGCACCCGCATCACCTCGTGCAACACGCCGTCAATCCGGTACCGGATCCGCAGCCCCTCCCGCTCCGGCTCCACGTGCACGTCCGACGCCCGCTCCTGAATGGCCCGCTGCAGCAGCACCTTCGCCATCCGGATGATCGGGGCTTCCTCCGCCAGGTCCGCCACCCGGTCCGTTACCACCTGTCCCTCCGCCGTCTCGTCCGTCGAGTCCTGGAGCCCGAGCAACCCCGAGTCCCTCACCGACTCGGCCAGCGCCTCCACCTCGCTCATGTCCGTGGCGAACCGCGCTCCTCCTCCACCGCCACCGCCCGCCGCGGCCGGCGCCGCATCCGCGTAGGTGCTCTTGATCGCCTCGTCAATCGCCTCGGGGTCCGCCAGCAATGCCTCGACCGGTACCTGCAACTGCGCCCGCAGGTCGTCCTCCGCCATCACGTTACCGGGCTCGGCCATCGCTACGCGGATCGTCCCGTCCCCGCGCCCGATGGGAATGCAGTCGTACTTCTCCGCCAGGTCGCGCGGGACCAGCCCCGCCACATTCGCGTCTATTTGCGACTGCTCAAGGTCCACAAAGGGCACCCTCAACTGCTCCGCCAGAGTCTCGAACAGAGCGCGCCGGTCAAGGTGCCCCAACCCCACGAGGATCTCGCCAATACGCAGATCGCTCTGCTGTTGCGCTTCCAGGGCTTCCCGAAGCTGCTGGGCCGAAATGAGGCCCTTCTCAACAAGCATCTGGCCCAAGGGCTTACGTTGTGCGCGGCGCATCAGGGCCACCTCGCATATCACAGGTTACGAAGGCGGATACTGCTCACATTGCCTCGTAGCGATTATAGGCGCCTGCTCGCGCCCAAGTCAACCTCACGACCCGCCGGCCCCCTCGCGCTTCCCCGGTGCCCCGCCGGGCCGACCAGTACCCCCATCCGCCCGGCCGCATCGCCAGTCGACCCGGCTCTTACCCTCCCGCCAAGGGGTTTGACCCCGCGACCACTCCGGCGTATACTCACCGGTCGGTTTTCGTCTGATGCAGGAGGCGAGCACCCCGTGCCCATCTACGAGTACCGGTGCGAGAAATGCGGCCACCGATTCGAGCTCAAGCAGCCCTACGGCTCCAAGCCGCCCAAGAGCTGTCCTGTGGACGGCTGCCGCGGCAAGGTGTCGCGGGTCTTCACGCCCCGGCCATCATCTTCCGGGGCCCGGGCTTCCACATCACCGACTACGGCAGAGGTAACGGCAACGGCAAGAAGGGCAGCGACAGCAAGACAGGCGAGCCTGCCGAGAAGGTCTCCAGCAGCGCCGACGCGCCCAAGCCTTCGGGCGGCAAGGACTAGCCTTGACTGATCCCAAACGCGCGCCCCGGCCCCGCCGGGGCGCGTTTGCGTTGCGCGTGGGCCCTCAGCGCGCCAGCCACAGCTCGACCACCGCCACGTCCCCCGCGGGCACGGTCGCGCTCAGCTTCCCCTCGCGCACCTCGGCGGTGCCCAGCCAGGCATCGGCCTCGGCTATCCCTGCCCCCCGGGCGCTCACGACCACCGCCGCCGCCTGGTCCTCGTTGTTCGACAGCGTCAGCAGCAACCGGTCAGGGTCTGGCCCCACGTTGCACAGGTACTGGATGGGCGCTCCCTCGACCTCCACCAGCCCCAGCGACCGCAGGTGCGAGCTCAGCACCCCCACGAAGGCCCGCAGCAGCTTGTGCCGCAGAGGCACGTCCACGCCCTCCTGTGGATCCTGGGTCTCGGCCGCCACGTAGCTGGGCACGCCGCTCGTCACCACCATCCCTTTGCCTGCCCGGTGCCGCCAGAGGATCCCGTCGCCGTGCTCGCTCAGCGCCAGGGCTTCGGCCCCCCGCGGCTCGCCCACCAGATACGTGTAGGGCTCCTCCTCCAGTGTCTGCCCCGTGGCCGGCACCACCGAGAGCTGCGCCGCCCGCCGCTGGTCCTTCAGCTCCACCCCCGTCAGCCCGGGCCCCAGGGCCCTCGCCACAGCCGCGTCGCAGATCAGCTCTCCGCCGCCCAGCACGAAGGCGCTCAGCCGCTCCGCCGCCGCGGGCTCCGACAGCCCCGATTCGCTGATGAGAAGGATCGTCTGGTAGCGCGCGAGGCACTCCGCCGGCGCGTCGTCCAGGATCACGTCGAACACGTCCCCGTAGGGCGTGGCGGTCAGGAACCCCCGCTCGTCCTCGTAGTAGCTGCAGTCCTCATACTGCGGCCAGATCAGTCTGAACAGGGCGTCCGTCGCGTGGTCGGCCCGCGCGTAGGGTAGGTTGCCCCACACCAGGTACCGCTTGCCGGTGTAGAGATGCCTGGGAGGCACCCAGCCGCTGTCCCGGTGCAGCATCACGGCCACCGGCGTGTACAGCACCCCCACGTCCCCGTGCTCCCGCGCCCACCGCGTCGCCTCCACGTGACACTGCCCCACCGGGCTCAGCCGCGGGGAGCCCTCCTCATCCTTCTCGCCGGTGAAGTACGCGGACTCGAACATGTTGATCGCTGACCCGTACATGTACGTCGCGTACCATAGCCGCTTCAGCAGCTCCACCGTCGGGCCCTTGTCCGGCCCGTGGTCGCCCTCGGCCGAGGTGTAAGACTTGTAGCCCCAGCGGTTGAAGATGGAGATGCAGTTCCACGTCAGAGCGCCCCACTGCTTCGACGCGCCCCGGATGAAGGCCCACTCCATGATGTCGCTCGGCAGCCCCTGCGACGCCTCGATGCCCAGCATCCGGTGCCCCAGCCGCGCGTAGTCGTGCAGGAAGTTCAGGCTGGCCAGCGCGATCATCCGGCCATGGAGGCTGTCAATGATCTGCTGGTGCCATTCGTCGAACAGCCGCTTGGCTTCCTGCCGCGTCGCCGGCTGGTGCCTCGGCGCGTAGCTGCCGATATACCGGCCGTCCTGCTCGCCCATCTCGTACCCCAGGAAGTGCCGCCCCAGGATCCGCAGGATCTCGTCATGCTCCTCCCGCGGGATCCGCGTTTCTCCGAACCCCCCGTTCCACGCCGTGTCCGGCACGTAGCCCCACACGCTGGTGACGATAAGGTCCCGTGCCGCCACCTGCTCCAGCATCTCCCGCCACCCGTCGCGCAGGAAGTAGCCCAGGTGCGGCTTGATCACGCGCCCGAAGTCGTAGTGCTCGAAGTAGGTCTGCAGCGAGCCGTCGTCTATCCCGCACTGGGCGCCACCGACGAACCCGCCCCCGAGGTCCTCCCAGGTCACCGGGTCCTCGATCCGCGTCCACTTGGCCGGGTCCACCCGCTCGCGGTCCCGCACCTGCGGCTGCGTCTGCAGCGCCTCTCGCGCCCACCACTTCTCGCCCTGCCCCTCCTTCGCCCGCCGGCTCAGCTCCGCCGCACTGGCCCGCGCCTGCTCGGCCGCGGCCAGCAGACTGTCCCGGTCCAGCTCCTCAACCCGCATCGCGCAGGTCACCTCCACGCTGCCCTGCCCGACCCCCACCACCACGGACGCCCTGTAGTCACCTCCGGTGGCGCGGGCGGCCTCGGGGCCCCCGACGAGGATCGTCTCGGCACCGATGGCCCGGGCGCGCCTGCCGCCGCTTGTCAGAGACCCACCGGTCTCCCACGGCCCCATCACCCGTCCCTCGAGGCTCGCACCGGACCAGGCCGCGGGTAGAAGCATCTTCACGCGAAGGGGCTGGCCTGCCAGGAAGGTGCTCCGCAGCGCCTCGAGCCGCGCCGCCCCCGTCCTGAAGCTCAGCCCCAGCGCCTCGGCCTCCGTCAGCGGCCGCGTTACCACGTACCGGCCCGACCATTCGCCTTCGCCACACCGCACCCGGAGCTCGCCGCTCCGTGCCCCGCCCAGAGGCGCCCGGGCCCGGAAGCGCCAGCCCTCGCCCTGCCTCTCCCACTGGGCCTCGACCGCCTGTCCCCCGACGCTCACGGGTTCCTGCTCCTCGGTCGCGCCGGCGAGGCAGAGCTCCGTCCCATGCGCGGCCCCCCAGACCACCGCCTGTCCGCACGGCACGGCCGCCCACCGGGCCGGCCCGCCGCCCCGCCAGGGATCGGGCGCCCCGGCCAGCTCACCGAGCGCCCAGCACCGCAGCAGCGGCCCGCCGATCTCCAGGGGCTGCGGCACCGGCAGCACCCACGTTCCCAGCCGCACGTCGTCGAGGCAGAAGGCTATCCGCTCGCCGCTGTTGACGGGCTTGGAGTTGTGGACGCTGAAGTAGACGGCCAGGATGTTGCCGTCCTTGTCCGGGGACGGCTTGAGGGGATCGTCGGTCCAGGCCAGCCGGAAGTCTTGCCGCCGCGCCAGAATCGTCCCCGCCTTCCCCACCTCGACGGGCTGCATCGTGTAGTCCCACCAGCCACCCTTGTCGCAGTGGCAGAAGATGCGGGCATTGCCGACTTCCCTGTCCACGTGATAGCGAGCGGAGATGAAGTCCACCAGCTCCCACGGCACCGGCTCCGGCAGCCGCAGCAGCGCGCCCTTGTCGAAATGCGCCAGCGTGGACTTGTCGTCCATTGCGACCCGCAACGCCGGGCCCTGCCCGATGGGGCTCTCCTGGACCGTCGCGAACTCCGGCTTGCTCCAGTTGTCGTAGGCCTGCCACGCCTCCGACAGCCCGCCGTCGAAGCCGTCGGCGAACACCAGGTCCGCCGCCTCGGGCCGCCCTGACGCCGCCGGTTGCCCGGCGAGTGCGCCCAGGAGAACCATCACGCCTGCTGCAGCCAGCATCGCTGTCGCCTCCCTGCCGGGGCGACCGAGGCCGCCCGGCTGCGCGGCTACCCGATCAGGTCCCCCGCGGCCTGCCGCGCCTCGGCCTGAGTATATCATCGCCGGGCCCAGGGAGCCGGACCGTCCCGTCGCTCACTCCTCTTGCGCCTCGACCAGCCACCTCTTCAGCCACTGGACCGACCGGCGGAAGCAGTCTCTCGCCACGGGGTGCCCCGCCATGCGCCCGATGAACCCGTGCCCCTCGTCCTCCAGCAACACCAGCTCCGTCGGCACGCCCGCCTTCAGCAGGGCCTCGTGCAGGGCCGTCGCCTGCTCGGGCGGCACCAGTGTGTCCCGGCCCCCCTGGCAGATCTGCACCGGCGGATCGCCTCCGTCCACGTGCGTCAGCGGGGAAGCCTGCGCATACCTGTCCGGTGCCTGCTCCAGCGGCAGACCCAGCAGGTCTATCAGCACCGTCCGCGTGAACCTGGACTGCAGGCTGTGCCGCGCCAGGTCCGATGGCCCGAAGTAGTCGCAGGCCGCCCGCACCTTGCATCCCGCCGTCGGTTCCCCGTCCGCCAGAGCCAGCATCGCGGCCAGGTGCCCACCTGCCGATGACCCCAGCGCCCCGATCCGATCGGCCCCGAGCCCCAGCGCCTCGGCCCTCTCCTGCAGCCATTGCACGGCCAGCCGGCAGTCCTCGAGCTGTGCGGGCCACTTACACTCGGGCGCCAGACGGTAGTTCACCGACGCCACCACGAAACCGTGCGACGCAAGCAGAC
>CAZSOQ010000212.1:0-9068 GCA_964608495.1 uncultured Armatimonadia bacterium
GCCTGGGGACAGGCCTCGCGGGGCGGGTGGGCGTGTTCGAGGTGTGGCTCGTGACTGAGCGGCTGCGCGCCCTCGTCGTCGAGGGGGCGCCTGCCTCCGCCTTCGTCCGCCTGCGCGAGGAGGAGGGCGTCTTCACCGCGCGCCAGGCCGCGCTCGCCAAGGCAGCTCGCGGCGAGCTATCCCTGCAGGAGGTGGCCCGCCTTCTGCCCGACACGGGAGGCCCGACCGGTGCCACGAGTTAACGGATGGTGGCTTCTTGCGCTGGGCGCGGTGGTGTTGGTGATCCTATACCCCGCCTGGGGAGGCACCCCCGCGGGCATAGGATTGCTCGGCGCGCTGGCGTTCCTCTTCCTGATACGCACGCTTCGGTGGTCCGCGACGACCCGCTGGATACCGCGGCGACTGCTGAGGCCCCGGCCGCGCCGCTCGGGTGTCGCGCTGGTGTCCGCGCTGATCGGCCTGACGCTCCTGGGCTTCGCGACCGCCATGACCGTCCAGGTGGTCTTCACGGTGCTGGCCGCGCGCGAGAGACAGGCCGCCCAGGTCCAGGCTCTGGCCGCGGCCGCCAGTGCCCTCGAGCAGGCCCGCGTGTCCCTCTCGCAGGCAGCCTCTGCCTACCGCACTGCTGCGCCGTCGAACATCACGCTGGTGGTGGCGGCCGGGCCCGCGCCCTCGACGGCGACGGTAACGGCGCGAGCCCCTCTGCCCACCGGCGGGGCGGTGGCCCTGACGACCATCGTCCCCCACAAGGGCCCGCTGCCCGCGGCGCCGGCGGGCTCAGCGGGAGGTGACGCTCCGTGACCTCACGCCGTGGCCTCACCCTCATCGAGGTGCTCGTCAGCCTGACGCTGTTCTCGCTGACCATGACGATCGCGCTCCAGGTGCTGATCGCCGCGGACCGGACCCAGCAGGGGGGCGCCTCGGGATCGGCCTGGGTGGCGCTGGCGATGAACGGCCTGGCCCAGGACCTGCGCGAGGCCGAGCGCGTGCGCATCGCGCCCACGGAGGTGCAGGTTCGGCCCCCGGTCGGCCTGGTGCGGTGCTGGCGACAGGAGGCTCAGGGCCTGGTGCGGTACGTGGGCTCGTCGGTGGACCAGATCATCCCCGGCGTCACGGCGCGCTTCTCGTCCGCCGATCACGGGGGTGTGGCCGTGGAGCTGGGCTATGGCGGCGACGGCGCGCGCGCCCGGGCTGTCGTGGTGCCGCTGAACGGGCCGCGTCGCGGGGAGGGATTCGGATCATGAGCCCGCGCGCACTCGCTCGTTCTGCCCGTCGGCGTGCCGCGCCCCGCGGGGGCCGTCGCGGCGTCGTGTGGCTGCTGGCCGCGCTGGCTCTGACCACCATCGTGGCGGCCGAGCTGGGCGCCGTGGCCGTCCGCACACTGGCAGAGCAGCAGACCATCGGCGCGGTGTCAGCCGCCCTACAGGCCGACTACGCCGCGCAGGCGGGTCTTACCGTCGCGTGCGCGGAGCTGGCCCAGGGCACATCGCCGGACGGCCGGTCGGGCCCCTGCGGCACCGGGAGCTATAGGGTCGAGGCCCGGCGCGCACGCGAGGGCTGGCGCGTCGTGGCGCTGGGCGAGGCCGAGGGATCGGCGGGGCTCGTCGCGCGCCAGCGGATCGAGGCGATCGTGGACGGAGCCGGCGCCGTGGAGCAGTGGCGCTACGTGCGCCCCCTGGCCCCAGCGCCGGCGGGACGCACTTAGGAGTGAAGCAAGATGAGGACTAGCACAGCATCAGCAGGCCGTCCGCCCGCGGGTCCGGGCCCGGGCCGGGTCGCGCGCCGGGGCTTCACCTTCCTGGAACTGCTGGTGGTTATCTGCGTCATCAGCCTCCTGGCCGCCATCCTCTTCCCCGTCTTCAGCCGGGCCACGGAGAAGGCATGGCAGACCAGCTGCGGCCGCCAGATGGCGAACCTCAGCGCCGCGCTGCGCGTGTACTCCGCGGACTACTTCGGCCACTTCCCACCGGAGCCGCGCGGGCTACAGGCGCTGACGGCCTATGTGGACCTGCCCAGGGGGCTGGACCTGTGCCCCACGGCCCTGCGGACGACGGGCGCGACGGTCTTCGAGTACGTGTACCGCGGCGGCCTGTGCGACGATGGGGACCCGAACGAGGTGGTCTTGGCCGATCCCTACATGGACCTGCACAACGGAGGCTGCAACCTTCTGTGGCTGGACGGCCACATTAAGTGGGTGACGGCGAAGCAGGTCACACCGCCGGGGCAGTCACAGCTGAGCGCCGCGAAGGGCCTGGAGGAGATCCGCGGCAAGCAGCAGCGCCTCGAGGTGGAGCCACAATGAGCAGGCGCGCGGGCTTCACGCTGGCGGAGATGACGGTGGTGATCGGCACCATCGCCGTGCTGGCCGCCATCCTCTTCCCGGCCTTCGCTCGGGCGCGGGAACGAGCGCGCACGTGCTCCTGCGAGGCGAACCTATTCAACACGGCGCTGGCCCTGCGGATCTACGCCTCGGACTACGACGGGCGGCTGCCGCTGGGGCCGGCCGGCCCGGAGGTCCTGGCCGACCTGGGGCTGATTGACGGCTGGACCCTCTTGTGCCCCACCGCCATCAACCAGGTGAGCTTCCCCGGGTCAGCACAGCCGCCGGTGCGGCCATCGGCCGGCATGGGAGCTCCGCCGGGGATGCCGGCGCCTCCCGGGGGCCCGCCGTCGCCCACGCCTGGCGGGTCTCCGCCCGCCGGGATGGCCGCGCCTCCGGCGCCCGGCGGCGCCGGCGCACCCATGCCTGGGCCGCCTCCGGCGCTGCCGCCCGGTGCGACGCCTGCAGCGCCCGAGGCGGGCGACTCGGAGCCCGCGTACGTGTACCAGCCCGGCCTCTCCTTCGCGCGGCCGACCCACGAGCTGCTGATGGCGGACGCGCGGGCTCGCCACCACGGCAGGGCCAACGTGCTCTTCGCCGACGGGTCGCTGCACTCGCTGCCCGAGGCGCAGTGGAGTGCCCTGCTCAGCCCGGAGCTGGCGCGGATATCGGGATGGGCCGCTGAAGGCGAGGACCAGCCACGGGCTCCCGGGGCGCCCGGCAAGGGAGGTGGGGGCGATGAGTAGCAGCCGCGGCAAGAGGCACGCCTTCTCGTCGCTGGAGCTATGCTTCGTGGCGATCGTCCTGGCGGGGTCGCTGACCGTCCTGGCGAACGGCCGGGCCTGGTGCACGGGCCGCGCCCGCCAGGTGAGCTGCGCCAGTAACCTCAACGAGCTCTACACGGCCATGCAGATCTACTCGGCCGACTACTCGGACCGCCTGCCCGCGACGCGGGACCATCTGGACGTGCTGCCCAAGCTCATCAAGAACACCCAGGTGTTCCATTGCCCCGCGGCGCCGAGCGAAGGCGGCGCCCCTGGCGCCCCTGCGGTGTCAAACTACGCCTTCCGGCTCGGCGGCGGCCTCGACGGCCGCTCCCAGGAGCTGCTGGCGTGGGACGACACTTCGGATCGGCACGTGTTCGAGCGATGGAACGCCTGCTTCCTCGACGGCACGGTCCGCTCGCTGCGGGCCGAGGAGTTCGAGTGGAGGGCTAGGCCGCTGCCCTGGGGGAAGCCGCGACTGCAGACGACGCCCGAGCCCTAGCCCTCGCCGCGAGCAGGGCCGGGGTGCCGGCCGACCGGAACCAGCGCAACCCGCGGCGCGGCGCCGACGGGCTGAGTGCAGGAGGAGTGCGACGTGACCAACGAGACAGGCCAGGAAAACCGCCACCGCGGAGGGATGCGCGCCGGGACGGCCGGGCGACGCTCCGCCGCGGGGTTCACGCTCATCGAGCTACTGGTGGTCATCGCCATGATCGCCATCCTGATGGCCTCGGGGATGCCGGCGCTGAATGCGGCGCTGGACCGCGGCCGCGTCAGCGAGTGCCGCGCTCACCTGACCTGCATCGCGCTCGCGGCCACGACCTACCGCCAGCAGCACGGCGCCTACCCCGAAAGCCTGGACAAGCTTGTCGAGGCACGGCTGATCACGGACCCCACGATTCTGCTGTGCAGCAAGACGGGCGCGCAGTACCACTACGCCCAGCCGGCGGCCGGGGCCGCCCCGGACTTTGTGCTGGCCGCCTGCCAGGACCCGAGGCTGGTGGCCGGGCAGAGCCCGTTGCCCCACGCCCGGGGGCGCGGTGTCATCCTCCTGCACCTGGGCGGTCAGATCGAGGAGCGGCGCCGGCCGGTCGCTCCGCTCGTGCCACCGCCGCCGGAGTAGACGCGGGCCAGCTCGGCCCGCGGCGCTGAGGCCCGGGAGAGGCCCGGCGCGTCGCTTGCCCAGGGCGCACGCGGGCCTCTCTCCGCAGCGGAGCAGACTCGCCGACGCGCGGCCTCGAGGGATGAAGGCTCCTCGCGACGGCGAACTCCTCCTCACTCCCGTCGCAGCGCGCGTCGGCGCGCCCGGCGACCACAGGAGGGAGTCCGTCCAGTGCGCCGAGCCATCCAGGTACTCGCGGTGCTGGCCGCCGGCATCGCGCTCGCGGCGCCGCCGCGAGGGGAGGACCTCCTCGCCAACCCCGGCTTCGAGCAGGTGACCGAGGGACGGGCCGGCGCCTGGAGCCCCGTGGGCAAGGGCTACTCCCTGGTGAGCGAGGGCGCCCAGCAGGGGTCGAGCTGCATCCGGTGCGAGTCCGATGTGCCCGACGAGACCCGGGGCGCCATGCAGGAGATCACCTTCGACCCGCCGATCCGGCATCCCCTCAGGGTCTCCGGCTGGAGCAAGGCCGAGGACGCCCTGGGCGTGGACTACTGCCTGTACGTGGACTGCTGGTACGACGACGGCACGAATCTGTGGGGCCAGCGCCAGAGCTTCGCCGCCGGCACGCACGACTGGCAGTACATCGAGTACGTGTTCAGCCCCGCCAAGCCAGTCAGCAGAATCCAGTACTTCATCCTGTTCCGCCGCTGCACGGGCAGGGCCTGGTTCGACAACGTTGCCATCAGCCTGGCTCCCTTCGAGGTGGAGCACGAGGCGCTCACCACCGGCCTCTACGGCGGCAACACCATCGAGTACTCCGCGCGGCTGTCGCTGCCGGCCCGGTGGACCGCCTGCGTGCTCGGCGCGGGCCGGGAGGTCTACGCCACCGGGGGCCGGGGAACCGCGGTCGCTCTCGCCTGGCCGGGCACTGACCCCGAGGGGCGCCTGCTGCCCGGCGGCGACTACACCGTGCGGGTGGTCGCCCGCGACGACCTGCTCGCGGAGGAGCTGCGCCACGAGACCCAGGCCCGGACGCGCTCCGGCACCGGGCGAGGGTATGTGTGCTGGGTGCGCGACAGCATGACGCGGGAGCTTGTGGACTCGCTGCCGGACCTGGACACGGGCCCGCCGAGGGCCGAGGTGGCGCTGGCGGGCAACGAGTACGAGAGCTTCCAGGTGGTGCTGCGGGCCGCGCCCGGGCGCGACCTGAAGGGCTGCACGGTGGCCGTGAGCGCCCTGAAGGACGGGGCCGGGCACGCAATCCCCGCGAGCAACGTCGAGTGGCATCAGGTGGGCTTCGTGAAGCTCGATGAGCTGCACAAGCACCCGTACCTGCCCGACGCAGCCCCGGGCTGGTGGCCGGACCCGCTGCTGCCGGTGAGCAGGTTCGACGTGCCCGGCGGAGTGACCCAGTCGGTGTGGTTCACGGTCTACGCGCCGCCCGGGACCCCGGGGGGCGTGTACACGGGTGAGGTGGCCGTGAAGCCAAGCAACGGCCCCGAGGCGCGCGTGCCGGTGAAGGTGACGGTCTACGGCTTCGATGTGCCCACTCAGCCGCATATCAAGACCGCCTTCGCCCTGATGGACGGCTTCCTCGAGAAGGTCTACGGGGACGTGACGCCCGAACTGCGGCGGGCCTACGGGGACTACGTACTGCGCCACCGGCTCAACCCCGACGACATCTCGCGCACCGACCCACCCGACCTGGAAGACATCGCTCACTACTACGACCGCGGGCTGAATGCCTTCAACGTGACCAACATGGTGCAGCAGCGGGGGAAGCGGACGTGGGTCTGCTGGAGCGCGCTGGAGGTCTACACGCCGCAGTTCAAGGCCGATCTGATCCAGCGGCTGGACCCCTACGTGGCGGAGCTCAAGCGGCGCGGCTTCGCGGACAAGGCCTACGTGTACACCTTCGACGAGCGCGGCGAGGACTTCTACCCGGTCATCAAGGAGTACTTCGGGCTCATCAAGGAGCGCTACGGCCTGCCGACGCTGACGACGGCCAAGGTGGCACAGGAACCCGAGGCGATGAAGGCGCTGCAGGTGGACTGGAACTGCCCGGTGTCGTCCGTGTACAGCTTCGAGGGCGCCGAGAGGTGCCGCGCGGCGGGGCTGCAGGTATGGAGCTACGTGTGCTGCGGGCCACGGTATCCCTTCGCGAACTGGCTGGCGGACGATCCTCTGGTGGAGGCGCGGGTGATCTGGTGGCAGGCCTACCACCAGAAGATGGACGGGCTCCTGTACTGGGGGCTGAACATCTGGAGCCGCCAGGACAATGACTACATCATTGATCCCGAGACCGACGGTCCACGGCTGAAGTGGAGCATCACCACGGGGGGCGACCAGTGGCGTACGCTGCACGGCGACGGGGTGATGCTGTACCCGGCCAAGGACGGGCCCATCGGCTGCATCCGCTTGGCCAACCTGCGGGACGGGATCGAGGACTACGAGTACCTGTGGCGGTCGGCGGAGCTTGAGGGCAGCGTCGAGAAGGCGCGGGAGGCCTGCCTGCCGGTGACCACGAGCCTGACGACCTTCACGCGCGACCCGGCGGCGGTGTACGCGCAGCGAGAGGCCATCGCGCGACGGATCGAGGCGCTCCTGGCGCGGTAGCAGCGGGCCGCGCGTGGGCACAGGCTTCAGCCCGCGGTGGCGGCCGTGTCGTGGTCCGCGGGCGCCCGGCGACCGTGGATGCCCCAGAGGACCCGCCGGCGCGCCGCGGAAGAAGGCCCCAAGGCTTCACCATTCCCGTCGCCCCGGGAGGCACCCGTCACATGCCCAGAGGTTACGCCCCAGGGAATCTGCGCACGGGCGTCATCGGCTGCGGCTGGCAGGGGCGCAGCCATGCCCGCGCCTACGCCGCGCTGCCCAACGCCACGCCCGTCGTGCTCTGCGACCTGGACGCCGAGAAGGCCCGCGCCCTCGCCGACGAGGTGGGCGCCGAGGCAGTTGGCGACTACCGCGAGGTGCTGGCCCGCGAGGACGTCGAGGCCGTGAGCGTCGTGCTGCCCGACCACCTCCACCGCGAGGCCTGCGAGGCCGCCTTCGCCGCGGGCAAGCACGTGCTGCTCGAGAAGCCCATGGCGACCACGGTCGCGGACGCCGAGGCCATCCTCGAGGCCCAGGCCGCCGCGGGAACCAAGCTCATGGTCAACTGGTCCAACCGGTGGCAGATACCCTTCGCCCAGATCAAGGCCTCGCTGGACGCCGGGGAGCTGGGCGATCCCGTCTACTGCTACGCGCGGCTGAACAACACGCTCTTCGTGCCCACGACCATGCTCTCGTGGGCGGCCCACACGCGGCTGCCCTTCTGGCTCATCTGCCACCGCTACGACATCGCGCGCTGGTACTTCGGCTCGGAGGCCAAGCGGGTACACGCCGTGGCGCGGTCGGGCGTGCTGCGGGGAATGGGCCTGGACACGCCGGACTTCTACCAGGCCACCGTCGAGTTCGAGAACGGCTGCGTGGGCAACTTCGAGTCCTGCTGGATCCTGCCCGAGACCATGCCGGCCATCGTGGACAGCAAGTTCGAGCTGGTCTGCACCGAGGGGTTCGCGGCCTTCGACCCGGCTCTGCCCGTGACCATGATCGGCCGGCGCGACAAGTACGAGCACAGGGGCTTCATCTCCAGCGACGTGCACGGCGAGCCGCGCGGCTTCGTGGTGGACGCCATCGGGCACTTCGTGGACTGCGTGCTGCGCGACGAGGAGCCTCTGATCACGGGCCGCGACGGGCTCGCGGTCACCCGCGCCCTGGTCGCCATGGTCGAGTCCGCCGAGACGGGGGAGATCGTCGAGCTATGAGCACCGAGATTGACAGCCGCCTCCTCGAGCGCACCCGCGAGCTGCTGGGCCAGCTCCTGCCGACCCACGCGCCGGCCGGGCGCGAGCAGGAAATGGACGCGGTGTGCCTGCCGCTGGTCGAGCCCCTGGCCCAGCGCACCTGGCAGGACGCGACGGGCAACCTGATCGCGCAGCTCACCGACACCGAGGGTCCGCGGCTGGGGATCTTCGCCCACAAGGACGAGATCGCAGCGATGGTCAGCCGCATCCACGAGGACGGGAAGATGGAGCTGGAGCCTCTGGGCGGCTCGTGCCCGTGGACCTTCGGCGAGGGGCCCTGGGAGGTCCTGGGCGACGAGCCGGTGCTCGGTATCCTGGGCGTGGGCAGTATGCACGTCAGCCAGCTCTCGCCCGAGATCAATGCCCTCAAGTCCAGCCGCGCCCTGACCTGGCCCGACGTGCGCCTCGACTGCAAGCTCAGCCCGGAGGAGCTGGCCCGGCGGGGGGTGACGGTGGGCTGCCCGGCCTGCGTGGCCCGCTCGCGCAAGGCCCCGGTGTACCTGGGCGACTTCGTGGGCGGGTACGCGCTGGACGACAAGGCGGGCGTCGCGGCGGGCATCATGGCCGCCGAGTTGCTCCGCGAGGGCCCGTCGCCCCAGGCGTCCGTGTATCTTGTGCTCACGGGCATGGAGGAGATCGGCACGGTGGGCGCGCTTCACGTGCCCCGGGGCCTCGAGTTCGACGCCGTGCTGGCGATCGAGACTTTCCCCGTCGCGCCGGAGTACCCCATCGAGCCCGGGCCGTCGCCGGCGGTGGTGTTCAAGGACAGCATCGGGATCTACAGCCCGTGGCTGAGCCAGTTCCTGGCGCACACGGCCGAGCGCGTGACGGGCTCGGTGCAGCGGACCGTGGCCCGCAGCTTCGGCACCGACGCCAGCGGCCTGCTGAGGACCGGCCTGGCGCCCCGGGCCGCCATCGTCGGCTTCCCCACCGAGAACACCCACGGGTATGAGGTCGCGCACGTGGGGGGCATCGCCAACTGCGCCCGCGTGGCGGCTGAGTTCGCCGCCACCTTCCAGGAGGGGCTGATCAATGAC
>CAZSOQ010000213.1:0-9035 GCA_964608495.1 uncultured Armatimonadia bacterium
CGGTGGCGCTGATCGGGGTGATCTCACAGGCCCTGCTGCCGACGAAGGGGCGGCCGGGGCGCATACCGGCCTTCGAGATAATGAGGTGCACGCCCGCCATCCGCGCCGTGATCCGCGAGGGCAAGACGCACATGATCTACAACCTGATCCAGGGCGGGCGCGAGGACGGCATGATCGTCCTGGACCAATACCTGACCGGGTTGGTGCAGCAGGACCTGGTGGAGTACGAGCAGGCGCTGGCGAGGTCGTCCTATCCCAAGGAGTTGGCGCGTCGCTGCGGGCGCGCCGACAGCGCAGCCGATTAAGCGTTCCAGCGGGCCTTCGGGCCTGCTCGCCGGGAGGTCTGGGTAATGGCCAAGTACGAGATGGAAAAGCTCCTGGAGTTCACCGTCAAGCAGCAAGCCTCGGACCTGGTGCTGAAGGAGGGTTCGCCGCCCATCCTGCGTATCAACGGCGACCTGGTGAGGCTCAAGTCGGAGCCTCTGCAGGGCGAGGACTCGCGGGAGATCTCCTACCAGATTCTGACTGATGAGCAGATACGGAGATTCGAGGACCAGTTGGAGCTGGACTTGGCCTACCAGATCGAGGGGGTGGCGCGCTTCCGCGTGAACCTGATGGTGCAGCGTGGGCGGGTGAGCACGGCGGCCCGAGTGATCCCCTTCCAGGTGAGGACGATAGAGGACCTGGGGCTGCCGGCGATCGTGCCCCATCTGTGCGACTACCCCCGAGGCCTGGTACTGGTGACGGGGCCGACGGGCTCGGGCAAGTCCACGACGCAGGCGGCCATGATCCACTATATCAACGAGCGCAAGCCGCTGCACATCGTGACGGTCGAGGACCCCATCGAGTTTGTGCACGAGGACAAGCGGTGCCTGATCAACCAGCGCGAGCTGGGAGAGGACACGCTGAGCTTCGCCGACGCGCTAAAGTACGTGCTGCGGCAGGACCCGGACGTGATTCTGATCGGCGAGATGCGGGACCTGGAGACGATCGGGCTGGCCATCACGGCGGCAGAGACGGGGCACCTGGTGTTCGGGACCCTGCACACGGTTGACGCGGTGCAGACGGTGGACCGCGTGATAGACGTCTTCCCGCCGCACCAGCAGCAGCAGGTGCGGATGCAGCTATCGGTCAACCTGGTGGGGGTGATCTCGCAGACGCTGGTGAAGACGGCGGACCTGGAGGGGCGAGTGGCGGGCTTCGAGACGATGGAGGCCATTGCGTCCATCCGCAACCTGATCCGCGAGGCCAAGACGCACCAGATTCGGTCCATGATCCAGACTGGGTCCAAGCGCAGCATGTTCGTGCTGGACCAGCACCTGGCGCAGCTCGTGGTGGATGGCATGGCGGACTACGAGTCGGCGCGAGACAAGGCCGTGGACCCGATCGAGTTCGACGACATGGTGCGGGCCAAGAAGCCCGAGCTGGTCGAGGAGAGGGCCATGGGGGGCGTGCAGGCCGCGCGGAAGCAGGGGGACGAGGCCGCGTCCGAGTCTCGCGCCGCCGGCACCTCGGGGGGCAACTGAGCCGATGGCGGGCACGCCCTACAAGCGCCGCACGTCGGGGCCCAGCGGGCCGGATGCCGGCGACATCCTGGCCAACTGGGCGAACACGATCGCGAAGGTCGGTATCCTGGCCATCGCTATTGCCTACGGGTACTACGCCTGGGCCATCGTGGGGGGCTACCTCTCGCGGCCGGTGGACGCCCGGGTGATGTCCAATCTTCAGATCATGGGCACGGTGTTGATCGTGGCCGGCGGTCTGGGGAGCGTGTGTTTTCTGCTGCTGACGCTGGACGAGGTGGCGTGGGCGGTGGTGGCCGGAGGCGCGGGTGCGGGGCTGCTGTTCGGGACGCCGGTGTTGATCGCCAGCTACGCGCGGGGGGCGCAGACGCAGTCGGTGGAGGTGGTGGCGCGGAACACGGCTCTGGCGGGCGAGATCGTGCTGGCGCTGGTGATTCTGCGGGTCTTCTACGAGATAGGCACCTACATACGCACGGGCCCGCGCACCAGGACGCAGGAGGAGAAGGACGCGGAGAAGCTGCGGCGCAAGGGCGCCGTGACGGCGAAGGTCTGGGCCCGCTGCTGGGATATGCCCTACTGCCACGAGTTCGTGCGCGAGGAGTGCCCGGCGTACAAGGCTCACAAGACGTGCTGGAGGTTCGGGTACGGGTGCATGTGTCACCCGAAGCTGATCGAGACGCTGATCCGGGCGTCGGCCGGGGGAGCTTCGGCGGTGGCGAAGGCGCGGCAGGCGGACTACGTGCGGTCGGACCTGGAAGCGGACGCGGGACTGAAGCCGGACGAGCGGACAATTCCCTGCAGCAAGTGCGCGATTTTCGCGGAGCATCAGCGGCAGAAGTTCCGCATTGTCAACCCGATCGTGGTCGTGGGCACGATTGTGGGGCTGGCCGTGGGCTACAAGCCAGTGATGGCGCTGTACACGGCTTTCCTGTCGCTGGTCTCCGGACTGGCCGCGCGGTTCACGCTGACAGACAACGTGGATCCGTCGCAGTGGTTCAGGTACTTGGACTCGCCGACGGTGAAGATCTTCTTCTACGTGATCCTGGGGACGCTGTTGCTGGCGTATCTGCTGAAGACGGTGGAGTACCTGGTACTGACGAAGAAGTGGGTCTGAGCGCCGCCGGCGGCCTCGCGGCGTGCCCTGCCCGATGTGAGCCGGCGCGGCGCCGGCGTCGCGCAGTGATGACGGCTGAGGCCACTAGCCCGTGCAAGGTCCCCGCAGGCACTCCAGGACCGAATCCGATTCTCCCCAGGCGCTGCGCCTGAAGCGGCGGCAGCGCCATCAGGTATCCTGCGCCCGGGTGGTGCTGCTCCTCGTTCTGCTCGTGGTGGGGATGGCGAACCGGGGATGGCTGGCGGGCCGTCTGGGCCTGGGGCGGTCGCGGCCGGAAGCCGCGGAGGCCAGGCCGCGCTTTCCTCTGCAGCTCATCGTGAAGACGCCCGTGTGCTACCGGTACGACCTGGTGCCGGTGATCCTGGAGGCTCGCGACGCCGGGAACAGGGCTGCGCCTCTGCCCGAGCCGCCTGTGATCCGGGTGCTGTACGCCGGGGAGCCGCAGACGACGGTGGGGCACGTTGACCGGCTGAGCCCGGGGTACGACCGGCAGCTCGTGCAGTACCGAGCGTGGTGGCCGGTGCCCTGGAACGCCAAGCCGGGCAGGTATGTGGTGGAGGCCCGCTGCGACCTGAAGGACGTGGCCGCGTGGGACTGGGACGGTGAGGTGCGGGAGGCCGGGGAAGGGGAGGACAATCGGATCGCGGAGGTGGTGTGCAGGAGGTCCTTCACGATCCGGGCGCGCACTCCGGCGCGGATCGCGCCCGGCCTGTGCGCGGTGACGTGGGAGCAGCACATCCCGACGGGAAGGGTGCAGAAGCCGGACGGGGCGTGGGGGGACTGGCGCGCGCTGCTGGACTGGGCCGAGTTCATGGGCGCCGACGCGCTGTGGTGTCGGGGAGCGATCACGAAGGTAGACAAGAGCTGGTCGCTGTCCATGGAGCAGCCCTTCGTGCCCACGGACCAGGAGATGATGCACAGGGTGGCGCGGGAGGCCCACCGGCGGGGGCTGAAGTTCGGGACGTGGGCCGTGGCCTTCTCGACCTTCCCCCACAACAGCAACGCGGGGAAGCCGCCCTACCGGTTCGCGCAGGCCGTGCGGCCCGACGGGTCGCTGGCGAACCATGACTTCGTATCGCTGCTGGACGAGGACAGGCCCAGGCAACTGGCGGAGTTTCTGCAGCGGATGGCGCAGGATGCGAACGTGGACATGGTGGGGTTCGACTACTTCCGGCCCGACCGGGGGGGCTTCGAGATCTCGGACCAGTTCGCCAAGCGGATGCCGGTGAACCTGCCGGCGGGGTTCGCCCGGTGGCCACAGTCGAAGCGATGGGCCTATGTGGCGCGCAAGGTGGAGTATGAGTGGCGGAGCGACCCGGACTTCTACGAGCAGTGGAACTGGTTCCGCACGCACCTATTGACCCAGCGACTGGTGGAGGTCCGGCGGCTGGCGAAGGCGGACAAGCCGGTGTGGGTGTTCATGTTCGGCTGGTATCACGGCCAGCAGATCGGGCAGGACCCGCTGATGCTGACGGACGCGGGGGCCGATGCGCTGGCGGTGATGCTGTACCAGGTGGAGAGCCTGGAGCACTTCAAGCTGATGACGAGCCAGTGGCGCGAGTATCTGGAGGCGGGGAACTGCAATCTGCTGCCGGGCGACCAGGTGGACTTCCTGTGGCATCAGAAGATGACCCAGCCGCGCGCGGCGCCCGAGGAGCTCTACCGGCGCATGATGGTCGCCCACTCGTCGTTCCAGAAGGGCAGCGTGTGCACGGGGGCCTTCTGGCACGACATCTCTCGGGCCCTGACCGGACGCTTCAAGCCCTACACGGGGCGGGAATGGGCGCTGGCGGGCGCCGCCGCCTTCTCGGCCATCCGGCGGAGCTGGCAGGTGTACCCACTGGCCGCCGAGCTGCTGGTGCCGGAGGAGGTGTCCGTCGGGGAGCCCTTCCAGGCCAAGCTGCGGCTGAAGAGCCTGGTGGCACGGCCGGTGTCGGGGATCGAGATCAGCCTGGAAGACACGCCGCAGGTTCAGGGCGAGGGGAGCACGGCTAGACGCGTGCCGGAGCTGCCGGCCGGGGCTGAGCTGGCCGTGCCGTGGGACCTCAAGGTCCGCGCCCACGATCCGCGTCGAGGCGATCGGTTCATGGTGGCCCTGCGGATTGAGTGGGCCGACGGGGACTACGGGGCCAAGGTCCGCAGGGACGCCCCGCGGACCCTGGTCGTCATGAAGTGGCTGAACGCCAGGTGACCCCGTCGCGCGGTAGCGGCGATGCGGCGGGGGACCGCCTGGAGGTGGGGCGGGGCTCGGCCGCGAACCACCGTCAACCGACCCGCCCTGGGTAAGGGGCAAGAGCCGTGAAGCTGTCAATCCTGAGCGATGAGATATCGAGTGATCCGGGCAGTGCCGCCGAGCTGGCTGCCGAGTGGGGTCTGAAGCACTTCGAGCTGCGCGGCTGGTACCGCCGGCGGGCGCCGGCGGGGATGTCGGACGAGGATATGGTCGGTCTGCGCAAGACGTGGCAGGGGTTCGGGCTGGACTGCCCGAGCATCTCGCCGGGGCTGTTCAAGGTGCGGCTGGATGACCCCGCGCTCGAGGAGCATCGGGGGCCCTTCCGCGAGCGCTGCTTCGATCTGGCCGAGGCGATGGGGGCGCGCGTCGTGGTGTGCTTCCCGCCGATCCTGGCCGAGGGTGAGGGATGGCGCGACTGGCCGGCGAGCGTGGTCGAGGACCTGCGGGGCGCCGCCGAGGCCGCGCGGGCGCGGGGCCTGGTGCTGGCGCTGGAGAACGAGCCGTCCTGCTACGGCGGGTGTGGGCTGGCCCTGGCGGAACTGGTGGCCGAGGTCGGGCATCCGGGCCTGCGGGCGAACTGGGACCCCGGCAACCACACCCACGCGACGGGCGAGGACTATCGCGAGCCCTACGCGGCTCTGAAGCCGTACCACGTGCACACGCACGTGAAGGACTATGCGGGCAAGGGGGCACGGGCGGCGCCTCCCGGCGAGGGGGGAGTGGACTGGCTGGGCCAACTACGGGCGCTGAAGAAGGACGGGTACAAGGGCCTGATCGTGCTGGAGACGCACTTCGAGCCGCGGATCGCGGGGAGCCAGCGCTGCATCCAGCACATGCGGGACCTGCTGGCCCAGGCAGGGGAGGAGGCGGAGTAGGACTTGCCGTCGCCGGAAGCGAAGCCGGAGCCCGAGGCGAGCGAGGAGGGCTACACGGAGCCCGGCCAGGGCGAGTTCGACGCCGTGGCCGAGCACTACGACCACCTGATGCGGTCGGTGCCCTACGACCGGTGGGTGGACTACGTCGAGCAACTGATGGAGCGGCTCGGGATCCGGCCGCGGCGGATCCTGGACCTGTGCTGCGGGACGGGGAAGGTGGGCAGCGAGCTGCTGCGCCGGGGGTACGAGGCGCTGGGGGTGGACCTGTCCGAGCAGATGACGAGGCGGTGTCGGTGCCAGAGCCCACCGCTGCCCGCGGCGGTGATGGACGCCCGACGCCTGGGCCTGCGCGAGGCCAGCCTGGACGTGGTCCTGTCGCTGTACGACAGCCTGAACTACATCCTGAAGCCCGAGGACCTGCTGGCGTGCTTCGTGGGTGTGGCGAGGGGTCTGCGGCCGACGGGGTGGCTGATCTTCGACATGAATACCACCTTCGCCCTGGCGGCGGGGCTCTTCGCGCACAGCAACGTTGGCAGTGGGGATAAGCTGGAGTACGAGTGGATCCCCACGTATGACCCGGCGACGCGGATCTGTAGAGTGGAGATGAACTTCGTGTGGCGGGGCGATGGGGGCAAGAGGAGATACAGGGAAGTGCACTACCAGAGGGCCTACGAGGTGCGTGAGCTGCGCGCCATGCTGCAGCAGGCGGGCTTCGAGGCCCTGCGCTTCTACCACGCCTACACGCTCAGCCGGCCCAGCCGATGGAGCGACAGGGTTTTCGTGATGGCGCGCAAGGCGGGGAGCGGCTGAGGCGGGTGAAGCGCCCCCACAAGCAAAGGAGTGCCGACACAAATGTGCTATCGCTGGTCGCGGCTTATGGTCGTGGCCGTGTTGTGCCTGGTGGTGGTCGGGTGTGGCAAGGGCAGGGAAGCGGCGTCGCCGGAGGCCGTGGCCAAGGAATTCGTGGAGGCGCTCAAGGCGGGCGAGTACGCGAAGGCGTCGGACCTGATGGCGTGGGAGCGGATCTCGGAGAGTCGGAATGCCGATTTTTCGACCTTTGCCACCAGCCAGCGCAATCTCATCATCTCCAAGACGAAGGAAGACGAGCAGGGGCAACTGCAGGCCGTGGCGGCGCGCCTGGCGGGAGCCGAGGTGGGCCCGGCGCAGGTTAGCGGCGAGAGCGCGACGGTGACGGTACAGACCCAGTCGGGCCCGGCCACCATCACGCTGCGCAAGGAAGACAAGGGGTGGGGGGTCTACAGCGTGCAGTAGGGCCGCCCGGCGGCCTGAGACCTGACCGGCGCGGGCCTGCCGCGCCCCGTGGTGCGACGATCCCGTGAGCCCATCCGCCGGCCCAACCTATCTGAGTCGCTCGCCGGAAGGCACGGCCGCCCTGGCGCGCGCCCTGGCGCGTCACCTGCGAGTGGGAGACCTGCTGGGTCTCGTGGGCCCACTGGGCGCGGGGAAGACGTGCTTCGTGGCCGGGCTGGCCGCGGCCCTGGGGGTGAAGGGGCGCGTGGCAAGCCCCTCCTACATCATCGCGCGCTTCCACCCGGGCCCCAGGCCCCTGCTCCACGCCGACGCCTACCGTCTGACCCAGGCCGAGGACATCCTGGACGCGGGCCTGGATGAGTGGCTCGAGCAGGCCGTGGTAGCCGTGGAGTGGGCCGACCGCGTGGCCGATGCGCTGCCCGAGGACCGTGTCACTGTCGCGCTGGTGGTCGAGGGCGAGGGACGGCGGATAGAAGTCACGGCCAGGGGCGGCCGGGGCGCCCGCGTCCTGGAGGCTCTGCAGGATGAGGATACTGGGCATCGAGACCTCGAGCCGGCAGGCTAGCCTGGCGCTGGCCGGCGAGGAGGGGCTGTGGGAGCTGGCCTTCCCGGCCCAGATGCAGCTCTGCCAGCTTCTGTCCCCGCGCGTGGGCGAGCTTCTGCGCTCAGCGGAAGCGCGCCCCGAGGCCCTTGCCGTGGGGCTGGGGCCGGGGTCGTTCACGGGCCTGCGCATCGGGGTGGCGACGGCCAAGGCCCTGGCCCACGCCTGGTCGCTGCCCCTGGTGGGCGTGTCCAGCCTGGGCGCGGCGGCCAGGCCGGTGACCTCGGCGGGCCGGCTGTGCGTGCCGGTGGCCTACGCGCGGCGGGACAGCATATACGCGGCGGTCTACGGGCCGGGCGAGGCGGGCGCGCAGGAGACGATCGTCGAGCCGGCCGTCCTCGCCCACGGGGAGCTGCCGGCGCTGCTCGAGGGGGCGCCCGAGCCGCCCGTGCTCTGCGGCGATGGGCGCGTGATCGAGGAGCTAAGGGCCGCCCTGGGCGAGGAGCCGCGGCTCTCGGCGGTGCTGGGCGACTGGTTCCCGTCGGCGACGTGGGTGGCGCGGATGGGTGCGCCGCTGGCGGGCGACGCCCCGGGCGACAACGTCTTCGCGCTCCGGCCCGCCTACCTGCTGCCGTCGCAGGCCGAGCGCGCCAGGAGGATGGACCTGGGCCTGTCATGACCCCGAAGGACACACCGCAGGAACTCACCCTCCGTCGCGGCGTCATCGCCGACCTGGCGGAGATCATGGCCATCGAGCGAGCCAGCTTCCCCACGCCGTGGTCGCAGGAGAGCATGGAGCGGGAGCTGTCGTCGCAGAACGGGTCGGTGTACTACGTAGTCGAGGTGGAAGGCCGAGTGGCCGGCTATGCCGGCGCCTGGATGTACAGCGGCGAGGCGCACGTTCTTACCATCGCCGTCCGCGAGGACCAGCGCGGCGAGGGGTTCGGGGAACTGCTGATGCTGGCGGTGCTCGAGCACGCCTGGCGGAGGGGCTGCGACCGGTGCGTGCTGGAGTACCGGGTCAGCAACACGCGGGCCGAGGCACTGTACCGGAAGCTGGGCTTCGAGGCCGTGGCCATCCGGCCCGGCTACTACACGGACACCGACGAGGATGCCGTCTGTGCCCTGATAAGTGACCTCGACAGCCCCGCGCGGCAGGAGAAGCTGGCGGAACTGCGCCGCCAGTGGGAGACGCGCCATGCCTGGACAGCACGGTCGGAGGACTGAAGCCCCGGTGGGAGGCAGCGGCGCCGTGGTCCTGGGGCCGGAGGCGCTGGTCCTGGGCATCGAGAGCTCCTGCGACGAGACGGCCGCGGCGGTGGTGCGGGCCGATGGGGCCGTCTTGTGCAGCGTGGTGGCGTCGCAGGATGAGTTTCACGCCCACTTCGGGGGCGTGGTACCCGAGATAGCGTCGCGCCGCCATACCGAGGTCATCACGGCGGTGGTGGAGGAGGCGCTGGCGCAGGCCGAGGTCTGT
>CAZSOQ010000214.1:0-8979 GCA_964608495.1 uncultured Armatimonadia bacterium
GCCCTGGTGGGCGCGCTGATGACCACTGCCGGCGCCGAGCCCGACGATACCAGTGCCCGCACCGTGTCGTCGCCACCTGCCACCGGGGGGAACGACTTCTACGTGTCGAATCGCAGCCCGCTCCTGCCCAGCCCGCTCATCAAGCTGCCCATCGGCAGCATCAGGCCGGAGGGCTGGCTGCGCGGGCAGCTTGAGCTCGAGGCCGACGGCATGACGGGGCACCTGCCGGAGCTCAGCCAGTGGTGCAGGGCTGAGGGCAGCGCGTGGAGGTCGCCCGACGGCGAGGGGGACTTCGGCTGGGAGGAGCTGCCCTACTGGCTGAAGGGCTTCGGCGACCTGGGCTACGTGCTGGGTGACGAGCGCATCATCGCCGAGGCGCGGGCATGGATAGAGGCCGTGCTGGCGAGCCAGGAGGAAGACGGCTACTTCGGCCCGCGCGCGAACAAGGCTAACAACGACCTGTGGCCCAATATGATCATGCTCAACGTCCTGGAGTCCTTCTACGAGGCCACCGGCGACGAGCGCGTTCTGCCCTTCCTCACGAACTACTACCGCTGGGAGATGAGTATCCCCGAGGACCAGCTCCTGCCCGGGAGCTGGCAGAAGGTCCGCGCCGGCGACAACCTGCAGAGCGTCTACTGGCTGTACAACCGCACGGGCGAGGCGTGGCTGCTCGACCTCGCCGACCGCATCCACCGGCGCACGGCGGACTGGACGGGCGGGATCGCGAGCTGGCACGGCGTGAACCTCTGCCAGTCCCACCGCGAGCCCGGCCAGTTCTACCAGCAGTCCGGCGACCGGCGCTTCCTGGACGCGGCCGAGCGCAACTACCAGACGGCCATGAGCATGTACGGCCAGGTGCCCGGCGGGCTCTTCGGCGCGGACGAGAACTGCCGCCCGGGCTACACGGGCCCGCGACAGGGTGCCGAGACCTGCTCGATCGTCGAGCTCATGCTCAGCGACGAGATTCTGCTGAAGATCACCGGCGACCCCAAGTACGCCGACCGCTGCGAGGAGCTGGCCCTCAACTCCCTGCCCGCCTCGATGCCGCCGGACCTGAAGGGCCTGCACTACCTCACCGCGCCGAACATGGTGCAGCTCGACCGCCAAAGCAAGTCACCGATGCTGCAGAACGGCGGCAACATGCTGGCCTACGACCCGCGCGGCTACCGGTGCTGCCAGCACAACGTCTCGCACGGCTGGCCCTACTACGCCGAGCACCTGTGGCTCGCGACGCAGGGCAACGGGCTCGCGGCCGTGCTGTACGCCGCCTGCGAGGTCACCGCGCGGGTCGGCGACGGAACGACCGTCACGATCCAGGAGCGCACCGACTACCCCTTCGACGAGACGGTGCGCCTGCGGATCTCCACGCCGAAGCCCGTGGCCTTTCCGCTGATGCTGCGCATCCCGCGCTGGTGCGAGGGCGCGACGGTCGAGGTGAACGGACGTTCGGTCAGCGTGGCGGCCAGGCCTCTCTCCTACGTCGTCCTCGACCGCACCTGGCAGGACGGCGACCGGGTGAGCCTGCAGCTCCCGATGACGGTGCGCGTGCGCAGGTGGGAGCGCAATCACAACGCCGTGTCCGTGGACCGCGGCCCTCTCACCTACTCCCTGCGCATCGAGGAACGCTGGGAGCGCTACGGCGGCACGGACGACTGGCCCGCCCTCGAGGTCTTTCCCGCCTCGCCCTGGAACTATGCCCTGATGCTCGACGGCGACGATCCGGCCGCGGCCTTCGAGGTGGTGCGCGGCGAGGGCCCCGTCGCGCGGCAGCCCTTCACCGTCGAGGATGCCCCCGTGCGGCTCGTGGCCAGGGGCAGGCGAATCCCGCAGTGGAAGCAAGAGTACAACGGGCTGGCGGCCGAGATCCAGGATAGCCCGGTGAGGACCGACGCGCCCGTCGAGGAGATCACGCTGATCCCGATGGGCTGCGCACGGCTGCGCATCTCGGCCTTCCCCGTGGCGGGCGAGGGTCCCGACGCGCACCTGTGGACCGAGCCCCTGCCGGCCCCGGCCACGGCTTCCCACTGCAACCCGGGCGACACGGTCGAGGCGCTGAGCGATGGCCGCGAGCCCAAGAACTCGAACGACCACAGCATCCCGCGCTTCACCTGGTGGGACCATCGCGGCACGGCCGAGTGGGTCGCCTACGACTTCCACGAGGCGCGCCGGGTCTCGTGGGTGGAGGTGTACTGGTTCGACGACACGGGCGTGGGGATGTGCCGGGTGCCCGCATCCTGGCGTCTGCTCTACCGTGACGGCGACGAGTGGAAGCCCGTGACCGGCGCGCAGGAGTACGGCGTGGAGGCGGACAAGTACAACCGCGTGACCTTCGAGCCGGTGGTGACGCGCGGCCTGCGGATCGAGGTGCAGCTCAGCGACGGCTTCTCGGGCGGCATTCTCGAATGGCGCGCCGGCGAGTAGCCCCTTCCCGAGCTACTCGAACCGCGAGGCCGGGCTGGTTGCCCGCGCCAGCTCCGACACGACGCGCTTGACGGCTTCCCAGTGCGCGGGGTCGGTCCGCACGCTGTCCCACTGGTAGGCGCCGCCGCCGTAGCTGTACCAGAACACGGCCCGGGCGCCGCGCTCGAGGGCGTTGCGCCAGAACAGGCCCATGTCCTCCTCGGTGGGTAGCTGCCCGCCCGAGCGAAAGGCCTGGGCCACGAACCAGATCGGCTTCTCGGGCAGCGACTCCCGCGCCCGGTCCATGGCCCGTGCCACCGACGCCCCGCCGCCGCGACCGGGGTAGTGGTCGAAGAGGAAGACGTCGGCGCAGTCGCGGAAGGCCCCGGCATCGGGCCCCCCGAAGACCGGCATGGCCGGATGGTAGGGATCGAGCCGGTCCAGCAGGTCGTACATGGCCCTCACCCGGGGGGCCGAGAAGTCCGGGTCGAAGTTCGGCTCATCCCACAGCGTCCAGCACAGCAGCGACGGATGGTCCTTGAGGGCCAGCACGCGCCGCTCGATGGCCCCCAGGTCCACCGCCTCGCCCTGGTACCAGTCCCGCCGCAGACCCATCATCACCTTGAACCCGAACTCCTGTGCCGTGTCCAGGTAGGCCAGAGCGTTCTCGTCGGTGTCATTCGCATCGTTGTGCTCGAAGGCGTAGGAGTGGAGCGTGTTGAACCCGGCCCGCCGCAGCTCGAGGAACTCCGCGTCCTTGCGCGCGGGTCCCGGCTTCCAGTCGTCCGGGTTAGCGAAGACCCAGTACAGGCCGATTGGGAAGAAGGCCTCGCCGTCCACCAGCAGGTCGCCCTCGGGCGTTAGCGCCACCTCGTGCGGGGCCGTGGGCAGGACGCGCAGCGGCCGCGTTTCGCGCCGCAGCGGGCGCCCCGTCTCGTCGCTCACGACCACGGTCAGCTCGTAGGCGCCGCAGGCCAGGTCCGAGCCGGTCAGCGGAAGGCGCAGCCCGTCCCTGGCGAAGGCGGACTCCACGCTGCGCACCACGCGGCCCCTGCCGTCGCGAAGGGTCGCCGTGGCGCGCAGTCGGCTCACCACGGCCCGAGGCGTGCGCCGCACGTGGACGACAACAGGCCAGCGCAGCCCCGTGGTGTGGAACAGCGCGTTCTTGTACGGGTAGCGCACGTCCCACGGGTCCCCGAGCTGCCGCACCAGCGCCGAGCCCCCCAGCACCTCGCCCGTAGCGGCATCCGTCACCTCGACGGCGAAGGCCGGCTCGCCCTCGGCGAAGGGCAGCCGCAGCTCGATCTCGGCCGTCGCGCCCGGGCCCAGCGTCGCGCGCTGCGCGGGCGCCAGGGCCGACGCGGGACCATGCTCCGGCACGGCCCGCACCAGCACGTCGAAAGGGCCCTCGGCCGGTTGCCCGTCCGCCGCCGGTGCCACGCGCGAGAACGTGACTCGATAGCGCCAGGCGTCGGTCAGGTCATAGGGCTGCGCCGTCGGATCGCCGACCCGCACCGGCGCCGGCCGCACCTCGACGTCGTCTATCAGGAAGTCGGCCTTCCTCGACGCCACGAGGTACAGGTGCGCGCCCGCGTCTATCGGCGTCAGAGGCACCGTCATCCGCCTCCAGCCCTGGCTCTCCCCGTCCACGCGTCGCATCACGGCCGGGCCCCACGCGTGCGGATAGGCCTCGATGACCAGCGCGCCCGAGAGGCGCTTCACCCACGCGGACACCAGGTAAGTCGTCCCCTGCTCGAGCGGCGCGATGGTCTGGTAGACCCCGGCGTCATTGCCCGACGTGTTCACGCGCAGGCACTGCCCGCCGCCCGGCCGGTCTGATGGCTCCACCGACAGCCGGTCGCCCCGCGCGGTGTTGACATTCACCGGCGTCCACGCCGCGGGCGTCACCAGCAGCCCCTGGCCCTCGGAGTGGTCCTCCGGCGGCCCCTCCATTCCGCCGTTGCGCACCTGCGGCGCGGCGGAGGCCGTCGTCAGCCCGGCGGCCACCAGGGCGAGCACAGGCAGGATTCCTCTGATCGTCACAGCAAGACCCCCTGTCCGCGGTTGGGCACCCGTCGCCCCGGGCACCGGGCCGCGCATGTCCTCTCCGCGCGCTACTCCTCGGCGCGGACCAGCACCTGCGTTTCTCCCGCGCCCAGGTCCAGTCGCGCGCGGCCCGCCTCGTCCACCTCGACCGACCGGCCGTCCCGCCACCGCCGCCAGCCGCGCTTCGCCGCCGCCAAGGCTCCCTCCAGACGCAGTTCCGCGGCCACGCCGGCGCCCGTGGGGTTGTGCAGCACAAGCCACACCTTCGCGCCCGAGCCGTAGCGCTCGACCCGCACGACCTCCGGCAGGACCCGCACGTCGGTGATCGGCTCCCAGCCGGCGGCCGAGAGATCGCGCAACACCGGCGTGTACCTGCCCAGCAAGGCCAGATCGCTGCCCTCACCGGGAAAGACCGCGTGCAGCAGGTGCGCGGCGACCTGCGGCTCCGGCTGGGGCCCGTAGGGCAGGTCAGCCAGCGTCTTGCGGTAGGCCACGGCCCGCGCGAAGTCCGGGTCGGCGAAGGCCGCGGTCTCCGAGCCGAGGATGTCCAGGTAGGGCGCCGCGAAGCTCAGGAAGCCCGCCGACCCGCTGTTGGCCATGACCACGCGGCCCTTCTCGCGCAGCGACGCGGCCACCTCCCGCAGCCACTCGATGCTGGTGAAGACGTTGACCAGCACGGGGCGGTGATCCTGCGTCGAGAAGCTCAGGGGGACGTCCGCATACGGGAAGTGCTCCCGCCGGTAGTTCACGCCGCGCGCGCCGAAGATGTCCAGCGCCAGGCCGTCCGGCCGGACGCCCTGCTCCTCCCAGGCGCGGAAGCCGTAGTCCAGCACCAGGTCTGTGTTGAAACGCCCCTTGCCGCCCGGGAGGTCCGGGTCCAGGTTGCAGGTGTAGGCCGCGGCGCGGTGGCTGTCGCCGATCCAGGGCTGCTTCTCGACGGTCCCGACGGGTCGTCCCTCGACGTCGTGGGCGACGGAGGCCACCGTCGCCCGCGCTATCTCGCGCAGGTAGTCCCGCGTGGTGTGGTCGCGGCGGTAGAAGTCCATCCCCACCATCAGCAGGTGCCCGCCGCCTATGCGCGGATGGTAGAGCTTCTCGACCTTCGCCAGCTCCGCCTCGTCGCCCCCCGCGAGCCCGCGGACGCGCTCCCAGGCCTCCTCGGGCGTGGGGCTGCGATCGTGGTCGCCCATGCTCTGCTCGTAGTACTCCGAGCACAGGTAGAACAGCGTCAGGAGGCCGTGCTCGTTGGAGTAACGCCCCTGTTCGAGCCAGTAGGGCCCCCAGTCAATCGCCGCGCCCGCCGCGGTCAGCTCCGGCTTGTCCTTGGCGTGGCCCCAGCACGTCCAGGCGCCCTCGCGGTTCACGCGCTTCGTGAAGAACTGCGGGAACTGGTCGTAGTAGCGCTGCAGGGCCGACCGCATACCCCACGCCGGGTCGCTCCGGTAGACCAGGAAGCGGAAGGGCGCCTCCGACAGCGGGCGCCCGGCGTGACGCGCGCCCGGCGTCAGGCCAAAGTCGAGGGCAACGTAGAACAGCCCCAGCCGCGGGTTGTACCGAATCCTGTGCACCACGGGCTCGTCCATGCGCAGGGCCAGCACCAGTCCCCCGCGCTCGGGGTGGGCAATAACCCCCAGGGGGTACTTGGAGTGCTCGCCGCCCAGGCCGTAGTCGCGGCCCGTCTCCAGGTTCGCGAATTCGCCGCGCTCGTCCACGTCGCTGCGGCCGACCGAGATCGAGTCCCACCACCGCCAGCCCTTCCCCACGGGCAGCGCCAGGTACAGCGTCACCGCCTGGTCCTCGCCGCGCAGGTCCCTGAGCACGCCCGAGACCTCGATCCGCGGCCCGACCGACCGGTAGGTGGCCTCCACCCCGAGGCCCAGACCCTCGACGCGCGCTCTGTGGCGAACCACGCCATCCGCCTCGCGGGCCTCGCCGCCGATCGGCACGGGCGGCCCGCCGCGGGCTACGTCGCGGACCAGAAGGCCCGTCGGCCGGCCCTCCGCCGACCCGACCTGCCGCCCGCCGATGTCCACGCGAGACACGCAGCCCGTGTCGCCCAGCGTCACGCGCAGGCCGCCGTCGGTGCTCACAGCGGCCCGGCCCCGCGCGGCCGCCGCCTTGAGCTCCGCGGCCGAGAAGGGCACGCCGTCGAACACGACGTCGCCGGCCCCGAGCTCGCGCAGTTCCAGGCTTGCGAACTCCCAGGAGTACCGGTAGGGATCCCAGGGCGGGCTGATCGGGCCGAGGTACTCGTACAGGTATACCTCGAACTGCCGTACCGCCGAGCGCTCGATGCCCGTAAGCCAGTCGTCAGACTCCACCCATTGCCCGACAGGGATGCGGTCGCGCAGGAGCGTCTGCTGGACCATCGGCCCATCCCCGCCGGCGCGCGCCTTGTCGTCGTAGAACACGAAGCAGAAATGCTTGTGCGCCACGGCGGGGTCCTCGCAGGTCAGGCGGACGCGGGTGTGCAGGCGTGTGAAGCGGCTCCAGTCCTGGGGCTTGTCGAAGACGCGTCGCAGGATGGGATGGCTCTCCTGGCCGCCATCCGCGCCAACCACCGCCCTCACGCCCTTGGGAGCAGCCTCGACGGCGATGGTGGACTCTCCCCCGAGCCCGATCAGCCCGGTCCAGGCGCCGGGGTCGGCCGCCAGGTCGAGGTCGGCCGGCGCCTGCGCGGCTGTGGACAGGATGAGCAAGAGCGCGAGCATGGCTGGGCTTCCCTTCGCGCGCGGTCGTCCACGGCTACCCGGCGGGATCGGGCGCCAACCGCGCGCTCCGCTGCGACTACCCCCTCAGCCGCGCGCCACACCCTCGCTTGCCAGGACCTGCTCCAGCTCCACGAGCGCCTGGCTCTCCAGAGCCTGGCACGTCCCCAACAGGTCCTGCTGGGCCTGCCTGGTGGCGCCGTCCCACCGGGGAGCGCCCGTCCGCCCACCCCACCACATGATGAACTCCCGCTGGTCGCGCGCGAAGGTTCCCAGGGCCTCAGCCTCCGCGCGGTACCGGTCGAGCGCCCGCCCCAGGGCCGCGCGCGACTCGCCGTCGAGCAGATCGGCCCTCGCCTCGAGGAACCGCACGGCCGCCTGACGCGCGTCCGCCAGGTGCATCAGGCACCACCAGTTGACCGTGAAGAGAAGCTGGCGTTCCTGGCCGCTGTGGCCGTCGTAGCCGGCCAGGTCCTCGCGCCAGGCCTCCAGCGCCGCCAGCCCGTAGCGGAATCCGTCCCCATCTTCGCGCCGCCCGTTGCGGACGGCGATCGCCAGGCTGTTGAGCAAGGCCTCGCGCGCCGGCGGCGGCTCCCGCCAGGCCGTCAGGTAGACGAAGGGCGAGTGCAGTTTGGCGTCGTCGCTCGGGACGCGCACGTCCTCCTGCCCCGGCCGCTGATAGTCCCTCAGGAACAGGCTCATGCTGTGGATGTGGTAGCCATGGACCGTCGCGCAGTCCGTGTTGTACCCGACCACGACCGGCAGCCCCGGGTTGATGGACAGCACGATGTCCGTGATGAGGCGGTGCCTCGCCGGGTCCTCGGCGGCCGCGGGCAGCTCTTCGGCCCGCAGTTGCCAGCCCGTGGCCCGAGAGATGGCCGCGATCTCCTCGGGGCCCTCGCCGTGGGGGCTGACGGGGTGCCAGCGTTGGTCGCCCCAGACCGTGGGAGCGCGCGCCGGGTTCTGGAACCAGCGCGTGCGGAAGGCCAGCCCCGAGTAGCCCATCAGCTCGGCGTAGGGCACGGGGTGCAGCGTGGGCGCCAGGGCCGCCTCGAGGGCGCCAGCAAAGGTGCAGTCCTTCCCCTGCGCCCAGGCCAGGCTCGGCACGCCGTCCACCCAGTGGTTCACAACGTGCGTCCGCAGCCTGTCCGGCAGCACCCCGCTGCTCTCGGCCCAGGCACGCTCCTCGGTCACACAGGCCCGCTCCTCCTCCGAGGCAGGCGGCATGTCCTCGGGCCCGAAGCCCAGGGCCACCAGCGCCCGCTCGATGTAGGCGATCGCCTCCATGTCGTTCCTGAGCGCCCGCTCGACCACGTAGCGCAGGTGAGCCCGCGCCGCGGGGTCGGGGAAAAACGGCAGCTTCGCCTCGTCCTGACCTATACCCCCGCAGGTCTGCCAGATGCGCCACATCAGGTCGTGCATCACCGAGTAACGGTCCGCGGCGGCCTCCAGGTCGGGCGCTACCTTCGGCTCCAGCACGGCGAAGCGGCGCAGGATCTCGCCCCCGAAGGCCCGCCCCTCGGCGATCACCAGCGCCATGTCGTGGTGGGCGTCGTACTGGGCCTTCAGCCGCCCGGCACCGTCGGCCCGCACGTCCCCGTCTCGCGTCAGCGCCTCGGCCCAGGCGGTCAGGGCCGCGAATCCGCTGGCATACTCGCCCGTGGTCGGCCGTCGCGCGCTCTCCACCGCCCACAGCAGCGCCTTGCGGTAGGAGTCCCCCAGCGCCGGGGCCGGGCCCTTGTCGCCCACGAGCACCACCGCCCCGACGGTCTTCAGCCAGTCCCGCATGCGCACGTACCCACCGGGGTCGCGCTCCACCCCC
>CAZSOQ010000215.1:0-8952 GCA_964608495.1 uncultured Armatimonadia bacterium
CACCGCGCAACGGCGCCTCGAGCTCTCGGCCCACCATCATCCGCACGAGCTGCACCTCGTCCAGCTCCTCTACCCTTCGCGTCCCCACCACCTTCCCGTCCCGCAGCACCGTCGCGCGGTCCGCCACGTCGAAGATCTCCGCCAGCCGGTGCGAGATGTAGATCACGCTCACGCCCTGACCCTTCAGCCGCTCGACCTGCTCGAACAGGGCCCTCAGGTCGTGCTCCGTCAGCGCCGCCGACGGCTCGTCCATGCTCAGAATCCGCGCCCCCACCGACAGCGCCTTCGCGATCTCCACCATCTGCTGCCCCGCCACCGATAGGCGCGCCACCACCGCGCCCGGGTCCAGGGAGATCTGCATCCGCGAGAGGACCTGCCGCGCGCGCGCCTCCAGTTCCCCCCAGTCCAGGAAGCCCGCCTTCCGCCTCGGCTCGCGCCCCAGGAAGATGTTCTCCGCCACCGTCAGGTAGGGGACCAGGTTGAACTCCTGGTAGATGGCCGCGATGCCCGCCCGCAGCGCCTCCGCCGGGCTCCGCAGCTCCATCGGCCGCCCAAAAACCTCTATCGCGCCCGCGTCCCGCCGTATCGCGCCCGTCAGGATCTTCACCAGCGTGGACTTGCCCGCCCCATTCTCACCCACCAGCGCGTGGACCTCGCCCACCGCCAGCGCGAAGTCCACATCGTCCAGTGCCTGCACGCCGGGGAAGCGCTTGCTCACCCCGCGCACGCGCAGGGCCGGACCGCCGGGCGCCGGGGTCTCCGCGGCTGCCGGTCCCATGGGGCTGGCGCTCACCCGCCCTATTCCTCGACCAGCATCCACTCATCCCCCGACTGGCGCAGCTTGCCCTCTGCCTTCATCTGCTCCAGCCGCGCCTTGTCAACTATGTCCACGTCTATGGGGATGAACTTCTCCAGAGCTTCCCCCGCGAAGTGCCGCGCGATCGCCTCAATCGCCGTCTTCCCCATCCGGTACGGATGCTGCACCACGTCCGCCTTGAGCTGACCGCCCGCCAGGATCTCGCCCACCGCCTCCGGCGTCGCGTCATACCCCACGATCACTATCTTCTCCGCGCCCTTGTGCGCCCGACACGCCGCCAGCGCCCCCAGCGCCGAGTCGTCGTTGATCCCGAACACCCCGGCGATGTCCGGCCGCGACGTCAGCGTGTTCTCCATCACGTCCCGCGCCTTCGCCCGCTGTCCCTCCGCCGGCTGCTTCGTCACAATGTCCAGCCCGGCATGCTTGGCCAGCTCCTCCTCGAATCCCGCCACCCGCTCCTGCACCGACGTCACGGCCGGGTGGTCGATCACGACCACCTTCCCCTTGCCGCCCAGGGCCTCGGCCAGATACTGCGCCGCCAGGCGCCCGCCCTGCTTGTTGTCCGAGGCGATGTGGGAGACCACATCCCCTTCCTTCGCCGCGATGTCCGCCGTGAACACCGGTATCCCGGCCGCATTGGCCTTCTTCACCGCGCCGCCCACGCTCGCCGAGTCCGCCGGGCACAGGATTATCGCGTCCACCTTCTCCACTACGAAGTTCGCCACCTGATCGTCCTGCAGCTTGGCGTCGAATTCCGCGGACTCGATCAGCAGCTCCGCCCCCGTCGCCTTCACCGCATCGCGGAAGCCCCGCTCCAGGTCCTGGTAGAACACGTGCTGCTTCGTCAGCAGGCTGATGCCTATGCGCTTGCCGTCCAGCCGTGGACTCTCGGTCCCGCCTCCGGGCGCGGCCTGCGGCGACGGCACCGGCCCCGTGCTCGGCGTCACCTCCGGGGGCGCCTGCCTGCCACACGAGCAAAGCGTCGCAACGAGGATCCCCACTACCAGCGCCAGGCTCCAGAGGTTGCGCAGCGACCCTTGGCGATAGCTCATCTTCCGGGCCTCCCTGGCTCGTCGGACTCTCCGCTTGCCGTCCCTGCCCCTCGCGGAGCCGGGCCCTGCCGGCTGCGGGGATGGCCGTCACGCCCCTTCGCGCAATGATACCCTCTAGCCTCGTTCCCGCCAATCGCGCCGCGCCTCACCTTCCCGTCCGGCCGCGTCCCGCGCCGCCCCACAAGGTCCCCCGCCGCGCCGCAGGAAGACTCCGCCGGCCCGGGTGCCGCCGCGTCCGGCCGCCACGCGAGGTGATCTCCATGCGCGTCCCGATCCTGGCCCTGGTCCTGGCCGTCCTGCTTGCCACGCGAGCACCGGCGCAGGACGACCTGCTCTTCTACGACTTCGAGCAGGGCGCCGACCTCGCGGCCTACCCGGCCCTGGATCCCTCCGGCGACGTCGAGGCCCGCATCGTCTCGCCGGGCGCGGACGGCGCGGGTCACTGCCTGCTCGTGGCCAATCCTCGGCCGTCCCGCTACGACGGCGTCCTCCTGCGTCAGTCCTTCGAGCACCGCAAGAACCTGCTGCTTTCCTTCGACTACCGCGCCGAGATCGAGCAGGGCAAGGAAGCGGCCTACATCGGCATCATCTTCTACGACACCGACGACAAGCAGTTCTGGGGGTCGGTGCCCTTCCAGTCCGACTGGCGCCACGCGGAGGTGGCCGTCGCCGGTCTGAGCCCCACCAACGAGGGCTCCCTGCGCCTCGGCCAGGTCTTCCACCGCATCAGCCTCTACGGCCGCGCCCAGGGCGACCAGGAGGCCCTCATGCGCGTGTGGATTGACAGTCTGCGCATCACCACGAAGCCCCGCGAGAGCGTCCTCTCCGACCGCTCCCGCGTCTCCACCGCCAACCCGCCGCTTTTCGACTGGCCCCGCTCGGACGGCGCCTCCCGCCTCCAGTTCTCGCCGAGCCCCGACTTCCCGCCCGATAGCACGACGGCGGTCGAGGTCTCGCGCAACTGGCATCTCCCTGACGCCCCGCTCGACCCGGCCGTCTGGTACTGGCGCACCTGGACCTCCACGCCCCTGGCCGAGGGTTGGTCGGACATCGAGCGCCTCGAGATCCCGCCCGAGGCCCATCGCTTCAGGGCCGCCCCGCTTCCGGTCGCGGAGCTGGCCGAACGCCCGCACCCGCGCCTGCTCGACGCTCAGCGCGAGCGCGCGGCCCTCGACGACGCGGCCCTGGCCGCGTTGGTGGGCAAGGCCGAGGCCCTGTACAAGCAGGGCGTGCCGGACGACTGCCCCGTCTGGGTCGAGGGCGACCCGCGCTGGCCCACCTGGATTGACTGGTACGGCAAGGCCCACGGCGGGATCACCAGCCGCACCGGCCGGCGCCTCGAGGACCTGGGCCGCCTGTGCGCGATCACCGGCGACGAGCGCGTGCGGCAGTGGACGCGCGAGCTCGCCCTCAAGGCCGCCGCTTGGGATCCCGACGGCGGCAGTGCCATGAGCCGCGGCGACATCGGCGCCCACCACTTCCTGCGCGGCCTCAATTGGTGCTACGACGCCCTGCACGACTACCTCCCCGACGACGAGCGCGCCCGCCTGCGCGACATCATCATCCGCCGCGCCGGCCGGTTCTGGGACCGTCTCAATCCCTTCCGCGGCTCGGCCGAGAACAACCACGCCTGGTTGCAGACCTACGGCCTCGCCGAGTGCGGCGTCGTTCTTCTCGGCGAGCACCCCGAGGCCGAGCAGTGGCTCACCTACTCGCTGGACCTCTACGTCGGCCGCTTCCTCTGCGCCCTCGGCTACCAGGGCGACAACAACGAGGGCATCAGCTACTGGGACTACGGCCTGTACTTCGTCACCGACTTCGCCGACATGATGCGCGAGGTCTGCGGCGTGGACCTCTACGCCCACCCCTGGCTCGCCCAGACCGCGCGCTTCCCCATGTACTGCGCGCCGCCCGGCGCCTGGGCCGTGTCCTTCGCCGACACGAGCCAGCCAAACCACGGCGTGCGCGGGCCCGCCTGCCAGGGCCGCGTGGGCGAGCTGGCCGTGCGGACCCGCGACCCCTACGCCCTGTGGTACTCGGGCGCCCGCGAGCCCGTCGAGGGCCTCGAGCCGCGCCCGCCCGTGGACCTCCCTCAGTCCATCTGGTACCGCTACATCGGCTGGGCCATATTTAACACCTCGCTGGTGGACGGCCGCGACGGTGTGACCTTCGCCCTGCGCAGCGGGCCCTTCTACGCCGGCCATCAGCACGAGGACCTCAACGCCTTCGTCCTCCACGCCTACGGCGAGAAGCTGGCCCTCGACGGCGGCCACTACGACTGGTACGGCAGCGCTCACTTCAAGGGCTACTCGACCCTCACCCGCGCCCACAACTCCATCCTGGTCAACGGCCAGGACCAGGGCTCGCGCAAGGCCGGAGCCGACGGCCGCATCGCCGCCTACTTCGACTCCCCAGGCTACGGCTACGTCGTGGGCGACGTCTCCGACCCCGACGTCTACGCCGGCCGGGTCACACGCTTCGACCGACGCGTGCTCTTCGTGAAGCCGGGGTACGTGGTCATCCACGACCTGCTGGCCGCCGCCCAGGGCCCGGCCCGCTGGGACTGGCTGCTGCACACCGCGGCCGACATCCGCACCGACGCGGCGAACCGCGCCTTCGCCGTGACCTCGGGCGAGGCGTCCCTGTCCGGCCGCTTCCTCGCGCCCACCGACGTCTCCCTCCAGGTGACCAAGGGCTACCCCGTCGAGCCCGTGGACCGCTACAGCACGAACCCGCTGCCGCCCGAGCGCTATGTGGACGAGTGGACCCTGACCGCCACGCCCGCCCAGGAGCGCGCCGAGGAGGACCTTCTCGTGGTCCTCCGGGTCAGTAGGGGAGAGGGGCGCCCCGTGCCGGCCAGGAGCCTCGATGCCCAGGGCGCCTGCGCCGCGCTCGTCGAGGACGAGGACGGCACCACCCACGTGCTCAGCCGCCGGCGCGACGCCGAGGGACCAATGCGCGCCGACGGCATGGTCGCCCAGGGCGAAATGGCCGCCGTCACCCTCGCCGCCGACGGCGTCCTTCGCCGCGCCTTCCTGGCCCGCGGCACGTCCCTCACCGTCCGCGGCACGGTCATCCTTCACGTCTCCGCGCCTGCCGACCTCGCGCTCCTCTCGACGCCCGACGGCAAGCTGCTCAGCCTCTCGGCAGCGGGGCCGGTAAGGGTCGCGGTCGCCTGTGGGGCGTCCCCGGCCAAGGTGCTGCTGAACGGCCGGCCTGCCCGCGCGGCGTTCAGCGCCGACGAGGCCCTGCTGGCCCTCGAGGTCCCGGCCGGCGAGCACGAGCTGGCCTACGGTCCCCGCCCCGAGCGGGTGATCTCCCATGCCCTGCCGCCCCTGGCTCTGCGGGCGGCTGACCGGACCCAGGCGCTGTCGGGCTATGCCCGGCGCCGCGCCGAGGACCTCCGGTGCCACTACTGGGGAGCCTTCGACGCGCCCCGCGCTGACCGCTATCGTCTGGCGCCCGTCGGGGGCGACGAGGCCCAGGTCCTGCTCACCGTGGACGGCCGCCCCGTGCCGGCCGATGCCTCGCTGTGGCTCACGCAGGGCCGCCACTGGGCCACGGTGACCGCGACGGCAGAGCTCGAGGCCCTGAGCCTGCGGGCCGAGGGCGTCGAGCCGCGCGACGCCGAGATGCTGGAGGCGTCCTTCAAGCCCGACGCCGACGCGCTCGTGTTCGAGGCCGAGGCGGTGGCGGCGGAGGGTGAGGTCAAGGGCAAGGCGATGGAGAAGGTCGCGGCGTCCGGGGGCGTGGCTCACTGCGTGTGGGACACGGTGGGGCAGTGGGCCGAGTGGGCGCTCACGGTCCCGGCGGCCGGCCGATACACGCTGCTGATCCGCGGCGCCGGCGAGGCCGACGAGGTCCTCCGGGCGCTGAGCCTTGACGGCAAGCCGCTCTTCGAGCGCGGGGGCATCGTGCGCTTGCACGGCACGGGCGGCTGGTGTCGCACCGAGAACGACTGGCGCTACTTCCGCGTGCCGGTGGTGCTGGAGCTATCGGCGGGGGAGCACCGGCTGCGCATGGAGCAGCTCGGCGGCTCGATGAACCTGGACCTCTTCGCCCTTTGTCCTCTGGCCGAGTAGCCACCGTCCCACCCCGCCGGCCCGTCTGTCTAGATGCCGCGGCTACGGGTGGCGCGTGGTCTCGATAGCGGCCGAGGTCCAGCCCGTGCCGAGACGACGGCCGATAGTAGTCGCAGGCTTTAGCCTGCGGGGGTGGAGGCTGCTGTGGTGCTGTTGTGGCCGGCAGCGGGAAAGACGGACGGCGGTGCCAGAGCCCCGTCTCACACTGGGGACCACCGCGCGGCCACCGGTGACGCGTGGTCTCGATAGCGGCCGAGGTCCAGCCCGTGCCGAGACGGCGGCCGATAGTAGTCGCAGGCTTTAGCCTGCGGGGGTGGAGGCTGCTGTGGTGCTGTTGTGGCCGGCAGCGGGAAAGACGGACGGCGGTGCCAGAGCCCCGTCTCACACTGGGGACCACCGCGCGGCCACCGGTGACGCGTGGTCTCGATAGCGGCCGAGGTCCAGCCCGTGCCGAGACGGCGGCCGATAGTAGTCGCAGGCTTTGGCCTGCGGGGGTGGAGGCTGCTGTGGTGCTGTTGTGGCCGGCAGCGAGAGAGACGGCGGCGGGGCCAGAGACCGGCCCTGCAAGGGGGCTGTGGCTGCACGGTGTCCCCTGATCTCCCGCGGACGAGGCCTTACGCGTACCCATCACGATCATCGCGAGTGGATGGGGGTCTGGGGGAGCGGGCTCCCGGCGGACCTGACGGTCCGCTAACAGGGGGTGCACGGGAACAGCGTCCCCCTGCCCCGCCACGTCGTCTACGGCTTCCCTTCCCAGGGAAACAGCACGTCGCGCTGCTCGCCTACCGCCCGCCCGATCGCCTCCCGGCACTCCTCGGTAAGCGGGTACTCCAGGAAGCTGCGCCAGGTCCCGAAGATCCCCATCTCGACGAGCAGCCACTTCAGCCCCGACAGCCAGCAGGTGATGCTCTGCCCGCCATAGACGTCGTACATCAGGCGGTTCATGCGCTCTTGCAGCTCCCGGGCCCGCGCCCCGTCTCCGGCGGCCACGGCCTGCGTGATGAGCCCCGCCAGGTGCCCGTTGAACACGCCGCCGCCGAGCAGCAGGCCGTCGTACCCCGCCTCCAGGTACTGCACGCAGCGAAACTCGTCCCCATCCAGCAGCAGCAGCTCCGGCCGCTCCCGCCGCGCCGCCAGCGCGATCTCTCGCCGCTCGGCGCTGCCCGAGCTGTCCTTGACCATGACCACGCCGTCCTGCCGGTAGATCTCGCCCAGCACCTCGTCGGGCACCACCACGGCCCCCGCCGAGCCCCGGTCGTAGATCCCCACCGGCAGCGGGCTACCCGCGATGGCCTGCTGGTACAGCCGCAGCAGGTTCTCGCCCGTGGCGTTCAGCAGGAAGCTGGGTGGCGCGATGACGGCGATATCGGCGCCGTCCTCCGCGGCCGCCTCAGCGTTGTCCAGCACCCGCGCCGCCGAGTTGTCCGTCACCTGCACCGCGATCGCCAGCCGCCCCGCGCTCGCCTCCACCGCGGCTCGCACGAGCCTACGCCTCTCGCGGTCGGGCATCCACGCCCCCTCGCCGCAGGTCCCAGCCAGGAACAGGCCCTTCACGCCCAGCCGCAGGTGGTGCTCGACCATCCGCGCCACGGCCTCGACGTCCGTCCGCATGTCCTCGGTGAAGGGCGTGGGCGCCGCGGACCACACCCCGGCCAGGCTCCTCATGTCCTCGCCGTTCATAGCTCGTGCTCCCTCAGCCGTAGGTCGCTGCGCGACCTGGGCCGCAGGTCGCCGCGCGACCTGAGCCGCGCGCCTACTCCGCCTCGGCCTTCGTGATGCTCAGATCGTCCAGGTAGGCCTCGACCCGCGCCGCATTGAAGCTGTGGATCCAGACCTGGATCGCCGCCGTGTCCGGCGGTGTCTCGAAGGGGAGCTCGAAGCTCGCCCACTCGCCCACCGGCCCGGACACGGACCCGATCGCCGGCAGCCAGCCCCGCTCGTCCGTGTCGTTGAGCAGCTTGCCCTGCGCGTCCAGGTACCTCACGTACATCCCGATGCCCTGGCCCGACACGTGGTACACCTTCCCGCGCAGCACGTACCTGCCCGCGCCCTCCACCGGCATGCGCACCGACGAGATGTTCGAGCCCGTGTCTTCCGCCGTGTCGGTGATCTTCAGCGACAGCGCGCCGCTCGCGGCCCGCTCGTCCGAGATGGCGCCCAGGCAGTTCGGCGGCAGCTCCCAGCCCCAGGTCCCATACTTGAAGCCCCCGTTCGCCAGTAGCCCCCCTGCCGCGTCGCGCCCGAAGTCCTCGAAGGGCGTGATGGTGACGGTGATGGTGGCTGCCGCGACGGGCTGCGCCAGCTTAATCCCCAGCCGCGTGGGATGCACCGGCGCGTCCTCGATGATCTTCTCGGCCTCGACCGCGACCTCTCCGCCCTCGGCCTTGATCTCCACTCGCAGGGCGCGATCCAGGTCATAGACGGCCAGCGTGCCGTCGTCCAGCCGCAGCCAGTCCCCCTTGGTCACCAGCGCCGTCTCGAAGGGCTGCGGCTGCGTGAATTCCACACGGTCCGTGACGGTCAGGGACCCCTCGCCCGCGCGGGAGTACAACAAGGTCCGCTCGAGCGTCTTCAGCTCCGGCACGTCGTAGGCCGCGCGCAGGTCGAGCTGCAGCGTATCCGCCTCGTCGGTGAAGTCCGCGAGCAGCACCTCGGCCTTGGCCAGCGGGCCCGGTCGCTGCAGCTTGCCCGCCACCACCGGCACGGCATGGCCGTAGGAGTTCAGCAGCTTGCTGTCGTACCGACGGCTGCTGAAGGTGCGCGCGGTGTAGGTCTCCGCGCCCGGGTCCAGCAGCACCGCCCGCTCTCCCGTCACCACCACGTAGGACCCCACGTCGTTGTGGTTGTGGTGTTCGGCGTTGTGCCCGCCCTTCAGCGCCACCCCCAACCGGCACCCCGAGTCCGCCGCCGGGCGCCCGATCAGCACCTGCGCCTTGTCGAACCAGGTGCGAAGCCCCGGCCCCTCGGCCTTTCCGGCGAGGACCTGGTGACGACGAGCGAC
>CAZSOQ010000216.1:0-8839 GCA_964608495.1 uncultured Armatimonadia bacterium
GAGCTGGTACCGCCGGCCCCACACCCGCACGCCTTCCCGCTCGGCCACCAGCGGCGTCCACGGCGGCAGCAGCTCCACGGCCTCGTACAGGTCGTTGCCCTCCCACCACGTGTCGGGTATCTCGGCCGTCGCCTCGGCCTGGCCCAACTGCCGCCCATCCACCTCCACCTGCGCCACCACCTTCCACACCCCCGCCGGCCTCATCTGCATCGGCGCCTCGGTCGCCGCCCGGTGACCCTCGACGGGTCTCACGTCGCCCTCCCACGCCTGGCTCCCGTCGGGCCTGAGCAGCCTGGCGTGGACGCGAGCCTGGGCGCGCTGCTCGGCGGCCAGACCTGCCAGGTTGAACGACAGCATCCACCGCTCGCGCCTTGCCCCGGGCTGCATGTGCACCTTTATCGGCGCCAGCTCGGCCAGCGGCAGCGAAGCCCGCTGCCCCGCCGCGCCCGCCGCGTGCAGGGCCGCCACTTCCTCCACCTCCAGCGGACGCCCGAAGACGTACACCTCGTCAATCAGGCTCCGCGCGTCCCGCTCCACGTGCCACGGCCGGTCCCCGATCAGCACCGTGTCCGCCTCTATCCGCGGCACCGGCGGCTCGCCCATGGGGGTCGTCGCCACGCCGTCCACGTACAGCGTCGCCGCCACGCTGTCCCACGTCGCCGCCACGTGGTGCCACTCGCCGGGCTTCCAGTCCCCGATGGACTTGCGCACCACCTGCCAGCCGTGCGCCTCGGTGTCGTCCGACAGCAGCAGCAACAGGCCCGTGGCCGGGTCCAGGTACTTGTACAGCAGCAGCCAGCCGGGGGCCTTGGCCTCGAAGAACACGTGGAACTTGTCGTCATCGCCCGACCAGTCCACGGGCTTGACCCACATCGCCACGCTCCCCGCCTTGACCTTCACGTTGCCCTCCAGCGCCAGGGCCAGCTCACACGCCCCGTCGCCCACCAGCAGCGCCTGGCCCACCCTCCCGGCCTCGAAGCGCGCCTGTCCCTCGACGCGCGGCGCCGACGCTCCCACCGCGGGCTCCACCGTGCCGTCCAGGGGGAGATGAAACAGAAGATCGCCGGGCTGTCCGGCTGCGGTCAACATAACGACCAGCGCGACGAGCACTGGCAACCACCTCCTGGGGGCCTATCCTCCGGGCTGGTCCCGTGACGCCTCCTGCTCGCGGCCTTCACCGCGCCTCAGGCGGGACCTGCCTTCGCCTCGCCGGTCCGCCCACGGAGCCGCTCACCGGCCGCGCCGCCCCGCGGGCCCGGCCATCGCCTCCCGACCCGCAAGCCCATCTCCCTGCTCCGGGCCCGGTCAGGAGGCCACGCCTTCGAGCAACCCGTCCATCGCCTCGAGCAGCTCCCCATACGCTCCCGGCCCCAGAGGCGTGGCCGTCGGCTCGTAGCCGCCCTGCGCGAAGCACTCCGGCGGCACCACGTAGGACGGGTTGTGATCCATGCAGTGCGCGACGTTCACCAGCCGCAGCTCCGGCCTGCGCCCGGCCAGCCTTCGCCGCAGCTCGTCGCCCAACCGCAGGAACACCTCGCCCGGCATGAAGCTGAGACACGCCCTGCCCACTCGCAGCGCCGCGGCCCGCGTCTGCAGCCGGCCCTTGCGGGTGTTCAGCCGCGCGTTGTACCAGTACACGGTCCGCCGCAGCATCTGGTAGCCGGGCCCGTCCCTGCCCGTGCGCCGGTACTCGGCCGCGCCGGCCTCCAGCCGCCTCGCGAACTCCCCCGCGTCCGGCAGCGTGTCCGCCACGCTCAGCCCCAGCGGCTTGACCCAGGCCATCGCCAGGTCCTCCGGCTCCGCCTCGACCTCGGCGCTCGCCACGGCCCTTACGATGGCGTCCGCATACCTCGCCCCCAGCCGCTGCAGATCGGCCTTGCGCTCCTCCGGCGCGCCCGAGTCGCTGCTCACGTACTTGCCGGGGTTGATCTCCCCGCAGGGCCCGGTGAGGTGCAGGAGCCGGGCCTCCCCCAGCGCGGCCTCTGCCATCGCCATGCCCACGCCGGGGAAGTCGCCGGTCGCGTAGGGCCCCTCGTCGCCACCCGAGACTGACGGATGGCAGCTATAGCCGCAGATCCCGATCAGCGCCCCCGTGCCTCGCGTCCGGAACAGCACCATCCGCAGTGTGGGGTCAATCCAGCCCTCCGGCCTTGCCCGAAGCCCCGCCGCCGGCCGCGACGCCCGGAAGACCACCTTGTCCCCGTCGCCCGTCGGTACCCGCCGATTCGACGCGATCCCCTCCACCTTCGCCTCGCCGTAGGCCATCTCGCACTCGCTCGCCGTCTGGGCCGCCTGCCGCGCCGCCTCCACGAGCCCCCGCTGTAGCAGGGCCCTGAAGGCCGTGCTCGAGAAATCCTCGGCCAGCCCATAGGGCTCCAGCAGCCGCGCCACTTCCCACCGCGAGTTGGCTGTCTGGTGCGTGTGGGTGGCGTGGAGGACGATCCGCTCGGGCGGGACGCCGGTCGCCTCGGCCATGGCCGCCGTGAACTCCTCGCAGTCGCTCTGGTAGAGCGCGATCACATCGGCCGCGGCGATCAGCACCGCCTGACCGCCCACCTCCAGCCACACGGCCCGCGCGTGGAGGTCGTCGAAGACCTCGACAAGCTCGTCCGCCAGGCCCAGCGCGCAGGGGGTGCCCATCTCGGGGGTGACAACGCACCGACCATAGCCGACTCGCATAGGGCCACCGTGTCCTTCCTGGGGATTGCCGGGCACCCTCCGGCGGCTGGCGCGCCACGGGCGTCCTTCCCTGCCTGTCCGCCTCTCGGCTGTCCGCCCGGCGCCCGAGCCGTGGCGGCGCGGCCCCTATTCCTCCTCGGCAGCCGCCGCCACCTCGCCGCGCAGCCTCGCCTGCTCCAGACACGCGCCCACCAGCCCGGCGAAGAGCGGGTGCGGCCGGGTCGGCCGTGACTTGAACTCCGGGTGAAACTGCACCGCGATGAAGAAGGGATGCACGTCCCGCGGCAGTTCGATGATCTCCACCAGGTCGCCACGCGGCGACCTCCCCGAGAACACCAGTCCATGCTCCGCCAGCGCCTCCCGGTAGGCGTTGTTGACTTCGTACCGGTGCCGGTGGCGCTCCGAGATCTCCGTCGTGCCGTACAGCTCTTGGGCCAGCGACCCCTCCTGGAGTCTGCAGGGGAAGGCCCCCAGGCGCATCGTCCCTCCCAGCTCCGTCACGTACTCCTGCTCCTTCAGGTAGATGACCACCGGGTGCGGCGTCGCCTCGTGGAACTCCTTCGAGTTGGCGTCGTCGAGCCCGCAGGCGTTGCGCGCGAACTCGATCACCGCCGTCTGCAGCCCCAGGCACAGACCCAGATAGGGCAGACCCTCCCGCCGCGCGTACCCTATCGCCTCGATCTTCCCCTCGATCCCCCGCTTGCCGAAGCCGCCCGGCACGAGCACGCCCTGCACGTCGCCCAGCATCTCTTCCGCGCCCTTCTCCTCGATCTCCTCCGAATCCACGTAGGCTATCTCGACCTCGGCCTCGTGCGCCGCTCCCGCGTGTCGAACCGCCTCGGTTACCGACAGGTACGCATCGCGCAGGTCCATGTACTTGCCCACCATCGCGATGCGCACCTTGTGCCTCGGCGCGTTGATCCGCTCCAGCGCCGCCTCCCAGGCCGTCAGGTCCGGCTCGCGCTGCGGCAGCTCCAGCCGCTCCAGCACCCGCTCGGCTATGTGCTGCCGCTCCATGTGCATCGGGATCTCATACAGCGACCGCCGTATGTCAATCCCCTCGATGATGGCCTCGTATCGCAGGCCGCACATCAGGGCGATCTTCTCCCGCAGGCCGTCCGACAGCGGGTACCTCGTCCGGCACACCAGCAGGTCCGGCGTGATCCCCGATCGCAGCAGCTCCCGCACGCTGTGCTGCGTCGGCTTCGTCTTCAGCTCCCCCACCGTGTCCAGGTAGGGGACCAGGGTCACATGCACGTAGCAGCAGTTCTCCCGCCCCTCGTCGAAGGCCATCTGCCGGATCGCTTCCAGGAACGGCTGGCCCTCGATGTCGCCCACCGTCCCCCCGATCTCCGTGATGGCCACGTCCGCCTCGTGATGCCGCGCCGCCTGCCGTATCCTCTCCTTGATCTCGTCTGTGATGTGCGGCACGACCTGCACCGTGTCGCCCAGGTAGTAGTCCCCGTCGCGCTCCTTATCGATCACGGCCCCATAGACCTGCCCCGTCGTCACGTTCGACCATCGCCCGAGGCTCTCGTCCACGAACCGCTCGTAGTGCCCCAGGTCCAGGTCCGTCTCCGCTCCGTCATCCGTCACGTACACCTCGCCGTGCTGGAAGGGATTCATCAGCCCCGCGTCAACGTTGATGTACGGGTCTATCTTGATCAGGGCCACTCGGTACCCGCGGCTCTTCAGCAACAGACCCAACGACGCCGTCGTGATGCCCTTTCCGATGGCCGACACGACGCCGCCTGTCACGAAGATATACTTGGCCTGCCCGTCCGTCTGGGACTGAGACATCGCGATTGTCGCCCTCCCGCCCTGGCCTGCCCTCTGCCACAGGCCGGGTGTCTGGTTCTGTATCGAAGGGCCCCGTTCCCTGATACCGTTCCTGCTGCCTGGTCGGCCCCGCGCTTGGCTGTCACTGCGGTGAGGCGGGAGGTTCCTCCTCGCTCTTGGGCTCCTCGGGCCTGGCCCACCTCGGCCCACTCTCGGCCTCGTCCGTCGGCTCTACCTCCACGTCCAGATCCACCAGCTCCTCCTCCGGGCCCTCCTCGGCGACCTCGGGCTCCTCCTCCACGCTCACCACCGCCACCTCGGGCTCGGCCGCCTCGACCTCCGGCTCGGCCGCCGCCTCCTCGGGCGTGGGCTCGGCTGCCTCCACCTCCTCCTCCGGCTCCATCTCCTCCTCGGGCCCCGTCAGGAGCTGCTCGTCCGACACGTCCATGAGCTGGATCTCCGGCCGCGTGCTCTGTCGCCGGATCTCCTCGATCTCGTTCCTCAGCCGACCGATGTGAGCGAGGATCTCGTCAATGCGCTCACACTCCACCAGCACATCGCGGTTCCTCACCTTCCCCCTTCGATGCAGCGCGTACACCTTGCCCCCGATGGTCGCCAGCAGTGCCTGCTGCTCTCCCCGCAGGTGGCGAATCGCCCTGACCCGCTGGGTGATCGACGCCTGCTCGTCCAGCCACGACCCGGCCACTTCGGACCCTCGGCGCAGGTACTGACCGACGCGGCGGAAGAAACCACCGACCCCTTGCTGAAGGTTGCTCATCTCGTGTGACCTCCCAGAGACCTCTCGAGTCTCCCCTTCGACAGGCCCGCGACGAGACCTGCCTCGTTTCACGCCCTACAGGCCCAGCCCGGCCTCCTCGTCCATCCCTCGTGTCAGCCCAGCCTCCCTAGCGGCCCTCAACGCCGCCCGGTACTCACCGTACCGAATCCTCTGCCCGATCCTCGGGTGTCCCACGGCCTCGGCACAAGGCCGGTATTGGGTCATGATGTTCACGTAGGTGTCCCGGCTTATGCTCGCCAGGACCCGCATCACCGTCTCGCTCGCCGCAACGCCGTCCGGCATCACCAGGTGGCGCACCAGCACTCCCCGCTGCGCCAGCCCGCCCCGGTCTATCTGGAGGTCTCCCACCTGCCGGTGCATCTCCCTCAGGGCCGCCTCCGCCCTCTGCGGGTAGTCCGGCGCCTTCGAGAACTCCTCCGCCCCCTCCGATGCCCCGTACTTGAAGTCCGGCATGTAGATGTCCACCACGCCCTCCAGCAGACCCAGCGCCTCCACCGACTCGTACCCCCCGCAGTTCCACACCAGAGGCAGCCGCAGCCCGTCCCTCACCGCGATCACCAGCGCCTCTAGTATCTGCGGCAGCACGTGCGTCGGCGTCACGAAGTTGATGTTGTGGCACGCCCGCCTCTGCAGGGACAGCATCACCGCCGCCAGCTCCGCCGCCGTCACCGGCTGGCCCTCGCCCCGCAGGCTTATGTCGTAGTTCTGGCAGAAGCAGCACCGCAGATTGCATCCCGAGAAGAAGATCGTCCCCGACCCGCCCAGCCCCACCAGCGGCGGTTCCTCGCCGAAGTGCGGCCCAGAGCTCGCCACCACCGCCTGTCGCCCTACTCGGCAGTAGCCCAGCTCGCCCGCCGTCCGGTTGACCCCACAGTCCCGCGGGCACAGCCGGCAGCTCTCCAGCCATCCCAGCGCCTCCTGCGCCCGCGCCTCCAGCTCGCCCGTCTCAGCCAGCCCCAGGTACGAGGGCCACGGACCGCCCGTGCTATCGGCCATCGCCCTCCGCCTCCAGGAGCCTCGCCGCCAGCCCGCCCTCCTCGTCCCTGAGCCGCTCGATCAGCGCATAGTCGCTCAGGTCGGTATGCACCGGCGTCACCGAGATCCGCCCCTCGGCCACGGCCCCGATGTCCGTCCCGGGACCGCTGTCCACCTCCTCGGGCTCTCCGGTGAACCAGAAGTAGGGCCTGCCGCCCGGGTCCCTGCGTTCCTCGATCTGGTTGGAGTAGCTCCGGCGGCCCAGCCGGGTGATCACCAGCGCTCCCAGCTCCTCCTCAGGCAGATTGGGCAGGTTCACGTTCAGCAGGCTTCCCGTCGGCATCCCCAGCGCCAGCACGGCTTGCGCCAGCCGTCGCGCCAGCCTCGCCGCCGGTTCGTATAGGGGATCGTCGCGACTCGCCACCGACACCGCGAAGGCGGGCAGCCCCTGAATCGCGGCCTCCACCGCCGCCGATACCGTCCCCGAGTAGAAGAGCTCCTCTCCCAGGTTCGCCCCCGCGTTGATCCCCGACACGACCAGGTCGGGTCTCGACCCTGCCCTGACCGCCCCCAGCACCACGCAGTCCGCCGGCGTCCCGTTCGTCTCGTAGGCCTCCACATCCATCCCCTCGAGCCTCACGGGCTGCATCCGCAGCGGCTTGTGCAGGGTTATCGAGTGCCCCACCGCCGACTGCTCCCGCTCGGGAGCCACCACGACCACCTCGAAGTCCCGCCTCAGTTGCTCGACCAGCGCGCTCAGCCCCGGCGACCGGATCCCATCGTCGTTGGTCACCAGGACGCGCCGGCTCATTCCCCACGTCCCCCAAAGTCCACGACCACCGTCCGCAGCACCCCCGGCAGGCCGCTTATCTCGCCCATCACGTCCGCATCCAGCTCCTGCGCCACCTGAACCAGCATCAGCCCCACCCCATCCACGGCCTCCAGCCCTACCTCTATGCCCGTGATACTGATCCCCCGCTCGCCCAGTATCGTCCCCACCTTCCCGATGAACCCGGGCTGGCCGGGCTTGCCGTGCCAGATCACCAGCGTCCGCCCCCGCGGCGGCACCTCTATGGCGAAGCCGTGCAGGTTCACCAGCCGCGGCGGCCCATGCCCCACCAGCACGCCCGCCAGGTGCTGGGACGCGTCCGCCGCCTGCACGTCCACGCTCATCCAGTCCTGGTACCCCGCCGGCCCCTGTCCGCGCACCATCGCCACTTCGATCCCGCGGTCGGCCGCCGCCAGTAGGGCGTTGACGTAGTTCGCCTGGTGCCCGGTCGCCGAAGTGATGTACTCGGCCACCGCGTGCCGCGCCAGCAGGTTCAGGTGCTCGTCCGTCACCTGGTCACCCGCCGCCACCGCCAGCCGCCGTGGCGCTCTCTCGGCCGTCGCCGCGGCCAGGCGCCCCAGCGCCCCCGCCAGCTCCAGGTAACCCGCCAGGCCCTCCTGTTGCTCGGCGGGCAGAGCCGGGGCATTCACCGGCGACCGCGCCGAACGCCCCTGCAGCACGTCCACCACCTGCTCGGCCACGTCCACCGCCACCTGCACTTGTGCCTCCTCCGTCGAGGCCCCCAGATGCGGCGTCACCACCACCTTCTCCATCTCGAGCAGCTCCCGCGATGGGTGCTTGTCATCCGCGAAAACGTCCAGCGCCGCACCGTCTATCCACCCCTCCTGCAGCGCCCGCACCAGCGCCTCCTCCACCACCAGCCCACCTCGCGCGCAGTTCACCAGCAGCGCCGTCGGCTTCATCCGCCGCAGCTCTTCCTCCCCGATCATCCCCTCCGTCTGCGGCGTGAGCTGCGCGTGTAGCGTCACGAAGTCCGATTCCGCCAGCAGCGTCCCCAGGTCCACCGGCAAGGCTCCCTCCGCCTCGATCCGCTCGTCCGACACGAAGGGGTCGAAGCACAGTATCCGCATGCCCAGGGCCCTGGCCCGGGCCGCCACCTCGCGCCCTATCCGCCCGAAGCCCACGACCCCCAGCGTCTTGCCGAAGAGCTGCCGGCCGATGAACCTCCCCCGGTCCCACTTCCCGGTCCGCATCGCCGCGTGGGCCTGCGGCACGTTCCGGGCCGCGGCCATCAGCAGTGCCATGGTGTGCTCGGCCGCCGCCAGCGTGTTGCCCGCCGGCGAGTTCACCACCAGCACGCCCAGCCGCGTCGCCGCCTCCACGTCTATGTTGTCCACTCCCACGCCCGCCCGCGCGATGATCCGCGCCCGCCGCGCCGCCTCGATGATGTCCGCCGTTATCCTCGTCGCACTGCGCACCACAATGGCGTCCACTTCCGCGACCGACGCCCGCAGCTCGTCCGGGCTCTGGCCGGTCTTCACCTCCACCTCCCCGGCTTGTTCCAGTATCCTTACGCCCGCCTCGGCTATCTCGTCCGCGACCAGAATCCGCGGCCGGCTCATCCCGCTTCCCTCCTGGCGACCCTCTCGTACGCCTCCCCCGCGGCCTTCAGGGCCTCTCCCTCTCCCACCGGCGTACCCAATTCCTTCAGCTCAACGCTTATCGCCGCCATAGTCCTCAACACATCGTCAATCTGGCAGCACCCCATGTGCCCCACCCGGAAGATCTTGCCCTTCAGCTCCTCCTGCCCGCCCGAA
>CAZSOQ010000217.1:0-8795 GCA_964608495.1 uncultured Armatimonadia bacterium
TCCCAGCGGCGGCTTCACCACGGGCGAGCAGGCCATCGGCAATCCCTACTCCGACGGCGCGATCGAGACCTGCTGCACCACCGCCTGGATGGACCTCAGCCTCGACATGCTGCGGCTCACGGGCGATCCCGCCGCCGCCGACGAGCTCGAACTCGCCACCTGGAACAGCATGTTGGGCTCCCAGCACCCCTCCGGGCGCTGGTGGACCTACAACACGCCCATGGACGGTGTCCGCCAGGCGTCCGCCCACACCATCGTCTTCCAGGCGCGGTACGGCACGCCCGAGCTCAACTGCTGTTCCGTGAACGGCCCGCGCGGCCTGGGGATGCTGTCGGAGTGGGCGGTCATGACCGACGCACGGGGGGCGACGGCGCCGCGCCCGTCCGTCACGGTCAACTACTACGGTCCCTCCCGGGCGCGCCTTGAGCTGCCGGACGGCACCGCTCTCGTCCTGGCCCAGGAGACGCAGTACCCGGCCGACGGATCCGTGCGTATCACCCTGGGCCTTGCTGGTGAGACGGAGCTGGCCCTGCGGCTGCGTATCCCGGCCTGGTCGAGGCACACGCGGGTACGCGTGAACGGCGAGGACGTGGAGGGCGCTCGGCCGGGCACGTACCTCACCATCCAGCGCCCATGGAAGCCCGGCGACGTGGTCGAGCTGCGGCTGGACCTGTCGCCGCGCTACTGGACGGGCGAGCTGGCGAGGACGGGCTGCGCCGCGATCTACCGCGGCCCGCTGCTGCTGGCCTTGGATCCGAAGTTCAACGAGATGGACACGCCCGATGTGCCTGCCCTGGACCTGAGCCGCTTGCGCTTCGAGCCCGCCGAGACCCGGAGCCGCTTCCACCCGCTGGTGCTGGTGAAGTGCCCGGCGGCGGACGGGGGCCACGTCGTGCTGTGCGACTTCGCCACGGCCGGCGCGCACGGCACTGACTACCGGGCCTGGCTGCCCGCCGTGAAGGCCGCGCCCGCGCCCTTCCACCTCAAGCGCCCGCAAGACGGAGAGACGATACCCGCCGGCCCGGCGCTGTTCGAGTGGACCGGCTACCGCGGCTCCGCCGCCACCGGGCGCACCTTCCGCCTGGAGGTCGCCGAGGATGCGGGCTTCGCGCGGATGCTCGCGCGCCGCGAAGGTCTTTTCGGGATGCGGGCTGTGGTCGAGGAGGGCCTGCAGGTGCGCGGGACCTACTTCTGGCGCGTCGTGGCCGTGAACGAGAACGGTGAGACGCCCAGCGCCTCCGGGCCGTGGAGCTTCACCACCGACCCGGACCTGCCCAACCGGGTCGCTGACGAGCCGGCGGCCGTGGAGCCTGGGCCGCATGGCCTGATGCTGGCCGCGTCCCTGGCGGGCAGTGCCGAACCGGACTTCGGCACGCTCGAGACGGCCCTGGCCCTCGAGCCGGCGCCCGACCGGTCGGGCGCTGGTGGCAGGGCGCTGCGGTTCGATGGCTCGACCAGCAAGCTGACGTACCGAATCCCCTACTTCCCGGCGGAGGACTACACGGCCCTGGCCTGGGTATGCCCGGAGGGATTGCCCACCGAGGGGCGGTACCAGCAGGTATTCTCGGCGTGGGCGGCACCCATGGACGACCCGCTGAGGATCGTGCTGGACGGCGACAGGGTCTTCGCGCGGATCGAGGCGCGACAGGTCTACGGGACCGAGGGCGTCCCTCTGGCGAACGGCCGCTGGGTGCACGTGGCGGCCGTCAAGCAGGGCGAGGAGCTGAGGCTCTATGTGGACGGGGGGCTCGCCGCCGCGGCGCGGGCCCCGGCCTTGGTATACTCGGGCGCGCTGAACGTCGGGGTCGGCTGCAACCCGAACTACCCGGGCAACGAGCGGCTGATCGGCAGGATCGCCGGCGTTGCGCTGTACGCGAGAGCGCTGTCGCCCGAGGAGATCGCGGACGCCGCCGCGCGAAGCGGCAACTAGACGCGCGGGCCCCCTGCCCACAGCCTGACACGCCGGACGCCAGGGAGGCCCTGGTGCCGACTATCGGCGTGGAGGGCCTTGGCCCCGGCCGGGACACCCGGCCGGCGTAGCCGCACGCTAAAGCCCCCGCCTATGGTTGTCCGAGGTCTCGATCCTCCTGTAGGTGGTCACCAAGCCCCGGCCTTGAGTAGCCGCAGGCTTCAGCCTGCGGTGGTGGCTGGGTGGTCGTCTGGACCTGGTCCGGGGGTCGGGTCACGGCTCGGGTCTGGATGCGGGGGTGTCAAGGAGCCTGCACCAGCGTCTTGGCCCATCTAAGGACACGCCTCCAGGAGGACGATGACCAGGGGTGACGTGCTGTACACCAACCCGGTGGACGGGTACGAGATGGTGCTCATTCCGGCGGGGCCGGCGATCTTCGGGTCCGGGGACGATGATCCGGACGCCTGGGCCAACGAGAACCCGCAGTTCACGGCTGAGCTGGCGGCCTACTACGTGGGCGTGTACTGCGCAACGAACGCGCAGTATGCCAAGTTCCTGACGGAGGTGAAGCCTTCGGAAAGCGACCTGAGCACGTGGATCCTGCTGGACACTGACTGCCACGTAGTCAAGCGGCGAGACGGCTAGGGCGTGGACAACGAGAAGCGGTATGGGGGGCATCCCGTGGTGCAGGTGACCTGGTACGGAGCGGAGGCTTACTGCGAGTGGGCGGGATTGAGGTTGCCCGGGGAGCTGGAGTGGGAGAAGGGAGCGCGAGGGGATGAGGGATTGAGGTACCCGTGGGGTAACGAATGGGAGCCGGAGAAGTGCCGGCACGTGGGCAACCGCGGCCGTGAGAGGACCTGCGGTGTACGAGACTACCCCGAGGGGATGAGCTTGTGGGGTCTGTACAACATGAGCGGGAACGTATGGGAGTGGTGCGCAGACTGGTACGACAAGCGCGTCTACGAGCGGTATGCGAGGGGGGATCTGGAGCCTCCCGCTTCTGGGGACGAAAAGGTCCTGCGCGGCGGCTCTTGGTGCAAGGATGGTCCCGGGAACTTCCGCTGCGCGTACCGCGACATCTTCGAGCCGTCGTGCCCCGACTTCAACATGGGCTTCCGCTGTGCCCGAGGACTTTGAGCTGGACTGGGGGCGGGTTACGGTTTGCTCTTTTACTCTTTCACACTGTGCTGGCGGTGAGGTAGGGAGATTCCGGTGTGGTGGTTCCCTGAGTGCCCGCTGCGCCGGGCAGGTCCATTCCTTTTAGCAAGGCCCCTGACCGGCGACTGAATGCTGATAGCCCCTGATCCGAAGCATCCCTGGCTGCGGTGCCAGCAACGTTGCTCCTGGGACACGAAGGCTCCGCCGCGGCCAGGAAGTCCGCCTGCGGGCCTAGAGCAGGTGAGCCTCGCTCACGCCCTTAAGGCAGGTCAACATGGCAACCAGGTCGTCCAGATCCGCCTCTTCGCCAAAGGTAGCCTCCAGGAGCAGCAGTTGGTACTTCCCTCTCTCAGGCCCCAGTTCTATCTTGGTGATAGCTCCGCCCTGTTCTCGAACGTGCTCGGCGACCTGCTGCAGGAGCTCCGGGCTGACCTTTGCCGATATGGCGATTGACGCCCCGGTGGTCACCGGTCGCAGGCCGTGCGACAAAGGCCGAAGCATGACCAGCGTCAGCAAGGCCAGAGCGGTGGCCACGGACGCGAGGACGAAGCTGCCGAACCCGCAGGCCATGCCGATGGCGGCGGCCAGCCAGACGCTGGCAGCTGTGGTCAGGCCATGGACCGACACCCCGTAGCGCAGGATGGCGCCGGCACCCAGGAACCCGATCCCGGTCACGATGTTCGATGCAATCCGGCCGGGGTCAGCACGCTCGTCAACCAGGCTGGTGGACAGGATCGTGAAGAGGGCAGCGCCAGCCGACACCAGTCCCATAGTCCGCACACCGGCGGCCCGACCGTGCCGCTCGCGCTCCACGCCCATCAGCATCCCGAAGGCCCAGGCCGACAAGAGCCGGAGAAGGGCGTCAAGGGCCGAAAGCTCCTGGAAAAGCTGACCGGGGCTCATAGTAACATCCCTGCTCCCGGAGGAGACTCTCCATCTATTCTGCCACGGATTCGAGCCGGGGGCAAAGGCATGCCAGGACGCCGGCTTGTTCGCCTCGCGCAGGATGCGCCCGCGGCCGGCTGGGCAGAGTGCGTTGGGTAGCAGCCGGCTAGGGCGGCGACCTGGGGCCCCTTCCCCGCGCTTCCCGTCTCCACGCAGACGTTATCCTGCGGGAACCGAGCACTCCCCTGGTGCCTTGCCTGGTTCAGTGCGGCGGCGGGAAGGTGGTAGACTCTTGGCCGAGCTTTCTCGGACGGGGGGTGCCGGCGGTGCCAGCGATGATAGCGCTGAAGAAGAGGGAAGTCGGCTCGGTGATGATGGCGGCGATCCTCGCGCTGCACGGAGGCCAGGCGTTGGCCACGCAGGAGCGTTCCCACGTCTGGCAGCCCTGGGAGCACGCCCTTACCTCGCGGGCCGAGTACGGCAACCCCTATGCCGACGTGGTGCTCCGGGTCACCTTCACCGGGCCGGGCAATGGCGTGTTGCGGACCTACGGCTTCTGGGACGGGGGTTCCACCTTCCGCGTGCGCTGCGCGTTCCCGCGAGCCGGCACTTGGCGCTGGCGAACGGACTGCTCGAACCCGGGCGACACGGGCCTCCACCGGCAGTCCGGCACCGTCCAGGTAGTCGAGGCCGGGCGCACGAGTAACCCCCTCTGGCGGCACGGGTTTCTCAAGGTGAGCGAGGACGGGCGGTATCTCTGCCACGCCGACGGCACTCCGTTCCTGTGGGTGGGCGATACCGCCTGGGCCGCGCCCATGCGCAGCACCGACCAGGAGTGGGAGGAGTACCTGAGCGACCGGGCGGCGAAGCGCTTTACGGTGGTTCAGGTCGGCCCGGCCATGTGGTGGGCGGGCAAGACCGACCGGGCCGGAAACCCGCCCTTCCTTGGGGCCGGTATCGGCCAGTGGAATCCGGCCTTCTGGCAGGCCTACGAGCGCAAGCTGCAGAGGGCCAACGAGCGCGGCTTCGCCGTGATGATGGTCGGCCTGATGGAGCCGGCCGAGCGCTATCCCAACTCCGCGGACGCCTGCCTGTTCGCCCGCAACATCGTGGCTCGGTTGTATGGCAACTGCGTCCTGTTCTCGCCGAGCTTCGACAGCAGGTTCATGGAGCTGGGCAATGACGTCGGTCGCGCTGTGCGCGACGCCACCCGCGTCCACCTGATTACCCAGCACCCCGGCACCCCGTCGGGGCATGAGACCAACGACATCATCGAGGGCTACTACGACGAGCCCTACCTGGATTTCGCCGGGAACCAGACGGGGCACAACGGCGGCAATCGCGAGCGCTGCGCCCGCCAGGCGATGGAGTGGAACCTGCACCTATACCGCCGCGAGCCTCATAAGCCTGTCATCAATCTCGAGGCCATGTACGACGTGGGTGGTGACAGGGGGGCCTTCGTGGCTGATGACGCCCGCTCCCTCGGCTGGCGGTCGTTCCTCTCGGGCGCGATGGGCTACACCTACGGCACAGACCTGTACCAATGGAACACGGACGAGACCTCAAAGGCTTACTGGCGCACCCAGATGCGGCAGGAGAGCTCGCGCCAGATGACTGTGCTCCACGACTTCCTCGCCGGCCTGCCCTGGTGGCGACTGGCGCCCCACCACGAGCGCGTGCTGAACCAGCCCAAGGCTTACGTGGACCGCGCGGCGCTGGCCGCGACCCCTGACGCCCGCGTGATCGTCGTGTACCTGCCGAACGAGAAGCCGCGGAAGCTTGACCTCGCCGGCCTGCCCGTCGGCAGCTGGTCGGTCACGTGGCTCGACCCTCGCAGTGGGCAGAAGAGGCCGGGCGCCGGTGTCGCGGCCGGCGTGCAGACCGTGACCCCGCCGGGGCCAGGCGACTGGGTTCTGCTCCTGCGCGCGGGCTGAGGCCCGCCTCCGGGACCCATCACCTGCCGCATGGTCCGCTTCAGCCCCACGTGTCGGGAGATGCGGTGGCCAGACCGAGTACCTGGAGCCCCAAACCTGACGCGGCGTCAACCATACTTTGGCCTCGTGCACGCCGACGGTCACGTGGCCAGCTTGTCGGCGCCGCGGTGATCCATCTGTCGTCTTCATATCCCGCCACGACCGCGCGCCGCAGAGGAGAAGGTACGCGGGCTGGGAAGGTCGCGGGCCGACGGCAGGGGCGCCTGGCCGGCTGTCTTGGCCGCGAGGCGCGAAGCGGCGGCAGGCGATAGACTCGAGAGAACGGGTGGCGACGATGATGGCAATCCTGTTCGCGATGATGTGGGCTTCGGGCGAGGTCAAGCCCCTGGCCGACGCGCGGGTCTTTGGCATGTGTCAGGAGCCGCAAACCGCCGAGGATATCGAGCAGCTGGCCGCGCTGGGCTGCGACGTGATCGTGCGCGGCATCTCCTGCGCCTGGCACGCGGACCCCGAAAGCACGCGTGCGCGCATGGCTGCCAGGGCCGACCTGCTGGCCCTCAGCCGCGAGCGGGGCATCACCTTCTGCACGATGGTGACCTCCAGCGCGATCTTCCCCGACATCGTGCCCGAGGGGAAGCTGGAGCAGTGGGCGTCGCGCGACGCAAGAGGGCAGGTTATACCGACGGCAAGCTGGCACCAGGGCTGCCTGAACAACCCGGAGTTCCGGACCTTCATCCGCGACATCGGCCGCGCGGCCGTGGACGGCGGCGCGGACGGGATCCATTACGACGAGTCCTACTCGCGCTGGTTCTGGATGCAGCCGATCCCCTGCTTCTGCGACCACTGCTGCGCGGAGCTGCGGGCGTGGCTGAAGGCACACTTCACGCCCGAGCAGCTCAGGACGAGATGGGGCATCGAGGACGTGGAGGCCTTCGACTACCGGGCCTACCTGGCCGAGAAGGGCCTGAGCGACGAGCCCTGGCGCAGCCCGCTGCACGACCAGTGGTGGCTCATGCAGCTTCACACCACGTACCGCTGGGAGAGGTGGATCGTTGACGACAACAAGGCCTACGCGCGGGAGCGCTACGGGCGCGAGCTGGTGACCAACGCCAACCAGTACCAGCTCCTGGATGTCTCGGCGGCGCTGACGATCGAGAGCCGGGTCTACGACTTCGTGAACATCGGCACGGGGCTGGGCGTGAGCTACCGGGACGGCGGACGCGGGGCACGACTGCCCATCGGGCCGAGTGACCTGAGCTTCATCCCGACCTACCGGATGAGCCGGGCGCACGCCGGGGGCAAGCCGGTGGCGCTGTTCCTGGACATCCAGCAGCACCCGGAGCAGTTGTCCGCGCTGCCGCGGGGCCAGGAAGACCTGTACATGCAGTGGCTTTTCGCCGAGGCGCATCTGACGGGGTGCTACTTCGCGGCCCATCACCGCTTCGGCGGCTACGAAGGGCCGCTCGAGCCGCAGGTGGCGGCGGGGCGCTTCCTCAGGGACCACGCCGACTGGTACCGCGGCAGCAAGCCGATGGCGCGAGTGGGCGTGCTGTTCAGCTACCCCTCGCAGATCTGGGACATGTACGGCACGACCTGGTCGCGCGCTCCCGAGTTCCCTTCGCACAGCCACCAGTACTCGGGCGTCTGCCAGGCTCTGATGCGGGCGAACCTGCAGTGGGACACGGTGTTCATCGGCGATGGCGAGCTGTTCCCCGAGGTGCTGTCGGAAGCGGATCTGCGCGGGTTCGACGTGGTCATCGCCCCGGGCGTGTACTGCGCCAACGACCGCGAGCTGGAGGTGCTGGCCGGGTACGTGCGAGGCGGGGGGAAGCTGCTGGTCACGGGGCCCTTCGCGCGGTTCGACGGCCGGCATGAGGTGCGAGAGGGCGGGCTGCCGCCGCCGCTGGAGAGGGCCGCCAGGCTGGAGCTGGACTTCGAGCCGGCGATGAACGCGGCGCACGCCGAGCTGGACGCGGCGCTGGTGCGGGCGCTGGTGGACGACCTGGGGATCGAGCCGCAGGTGCTGGTGGCGAACCCGGACGCGAGGCTGCAGGTCCATCTCCGCCGAGCGGCGGCGGGCGCGCCGGTACTGGTGGACCTCATCAACACGGACTTCGCGTGGCGGAGGGGCTTCCGGCCCGCGCCGCCGACCACGCTGGCGCTGAAACCGAAGGACGACGTGAGCGTGGCGAAGGCGAGCATGTACACCTTCAACGAGCCGGAGCCCCGGCCGCTGCTGGTGAAGCGCGAGCGGGGAGTCCTCACCGTGGAGCTTCCGGAGGTAGAGGGATATGCGCTGCTTTGCCTGGAGCCTTAGGACCGGGCTGCTGATCGCCGTGGCGGGAGGGCAGGCCCTGTCGCCGAGCCGGGCGCAGGAGCAGAAGCCCGCGCAGGTGATGGAGAGGGTCGTGCTGGCCGAGGGGGACGCCTACCGGCTGGTGACCTTCGTGGGCTCGGGAGCGCTGGAGGTAGAGACGCGGGACCGGGAGGGCCAGTGGGCGCCGCTGACGCGCAAGGACGGCGAAGTGGGCTGGTACGGCTACAACAAGAAGGGCGGCGGGGAAGTGCGGTCGAGCGACGTGGCGCCGGCGGTCTCGCAGGAAGAACGGGACGGGGCCCTGGTGAAGACGGTGAGCTGCGAGATCGAGCCGGGCGTCGTCCATCGCGCGGAGTACGTGGCCCAGCCGTCCTTCTGCGTCGTGGCCGGCGAGCTGCAGGCCGCCCAGCCGCCCGAGGAGGCGGGGATCATCCGCCTGGCGCCCAGGTTCGACATGGACCTGCGGCGGCTGTTCTGCTATGGGCTGCGCGACAGCCGCGGGATCCTCCACACGGGCACCATAGCGGCGCTGGACGCGAGGCCAGCCTATGTTGGCGCGGGGGGATGGGGCGGGCCGGGGTGCGTCGTG
>CAZSOQ010000218.1:0-7216 GCA_964608495.1 uncultured Armatimonadia bacterium
GGCTAGTCCCGGCCCGCCAGGCGGGCGGTGACGTCCACGAATCGGTAGGGATGCTCCAGGTCCGGGAAGATGTAGCTCCTGTCCTCCAGCAAGGGTAGGTCCTCGCCGAAGTAGAGGTCCAGGAGGACGCGGAAGGTGTTGACGGGCGTAAGGGAGTCGTAGAGGGCGCCGGTGTCAACGCCGGGGAAGTGGTAGGCATTGAGGATCCCGATGTGCATGCGCAGGGCGTCGTCACTCAGCGTGAGCCAGTTGACGTCGGCGCCGTTCTCGACGCCGAACTCCGAGCGCGCGCAGTAGGGGCCCTCGTCGGCCTGGAGGATGACGATCGGTGGGGCGCCTCGGGCGTGGAGGATGGGGTCGAGGAGATCCCTGAGGCGGGAGTTGAGGAAGCGCAACTGGGCAAGGTAGCAGGCCACGGGGCGGGTGGCCTCGTCCTTGCTCGTGAGAGGCCCGCCGTCGGCGTCGAAGACGAAGGGCCTGTGGGGGAGCAGGATGTGGGCGAAGACGAGCTTCGGGCCCGGCTGCTCGACAGCTTGGGCCAGGGCATCGAACTGATAGAGGGCGGAGGCGCGGTGGGTGTCGCGCTCATGGTAGGGGGCGAGACGGCGGAGAAGTGCGCAGATAGCGGTGGGATGGAGGAGGACGCGGGTGCAGTGGTCGAGGACCGGCGGATCGTAGGCGTAGTTTGCGTGGGCGAAGGGGTCGCGGTGCGTGGGCGGCCACCAGGAACCGACCTGGATGAGGCGGTAGCCCCTGGGCGCGAGGTAGCGGCCGACCGCGTGCCTGAGACTCAGCGGGTACAGCGGGGTTTGGTCAGCGCTGTCGGCGAGGGCCGGGGTGAGGTGGGTGAGGTGCGTCATGTTGAGCGAGGAGGCAAGGGACTGGAAGGTCTTGGGGTAGTTGGCGCGGCTGTGGGAGGCGACGTAGAAGCCCTGGGAGCGCAGGTAGCCCAGGAACTGGCTGTTGTCAAAGGAGAAGAACCCGCGGCCGCGCGGCAGTGGTGCCGGCAAAGCACGCCCCCTGGGCCTTGAGGTGGCACAGGGGAAGGCGTGGGGTGCTAGTCCTGGCGGATCAGGACGGGGTCGTTCCTGTCAATGCTCTCGTGGATCGCCGCGGCGATCTTCGTGGCCTGCAGACCGTCGTAGCCGGAGGCGTACTCGCCCAGGTCGCCCAGGCCCGCGCCGTCCAGCAGGTAGTTCACGTTGTGGGCGAAGTCCGCGATGCTGTCTATGCCGTAGCCCTCGTAGATCTCGCGGCCCTGCTTGTCGTGGCACAGACGCAGGAAGCTCATGTTGTGGCTCTGGACCGCCGGGTGGGTCTCGGTGGAGCAGGTCCAGGTGCCCCGGTCCTGACTGTCGCACTCCAGCAGCCCGTGGGTGCCGACCAGGCGGATGCCCTGGTTGACGATGGCGGGGAAGCCCTCGGGCAGGATCCAGCTCGTGTCGAAGCAGACGGTCGCGCCGTTGTCGAACTCGACCATGGCGGTGATGGAGTCGAAGGTGTCCACGCCCAGCTCGCGGAGACGGGCCTTGCGGCCGAGCCCCCAGACGCGGACGCCGTTGGCGCCCATGAGCCAGCGGGCCAGGTCGTAGAAGTGGATGCCGAGGAACCAGGCGGGCGAGCTGGCCTTGGCCCAGCCGGGGAACCAGTCGCGTGGGACCTCGATGCGGTCCTCCATGTGCGAGTAGCCGTACTCGATGCGGCCGAGGTCGCCGGCGAGGATGCGCTGCCTCATGGCGCGGTGGTACTCGTCGTAGCGCTTGTGGAAGTCCACCTGCAGGAGGATGCCGGCGTGTTCGCAGGCCCGGATCATCTCCAGGCAGCCCTCGACGGTGACGTCCAGGGGCTTCTCGCAGAGGACGTGGACGCCGGCCTCGGCGGCGGCGAGGACGATGTCGCGGTGGTAGGGGTCTGGGGTGACGACGGTGAGGCCGTCGAGCTGCTCGCGGGCCAGCATCTCGCGGACGTCGGTGTAGGGGGTGAACTGGAACTTCCTGAGCCGCTCTTCGAGGAGCTGCTCGTTGATGTCGCAGGCGGCGACGAGGCGGCAGGTGCCCTGCCAGGTGAGCTGGCGGAAGGTGTACAGATGGTTGATGCCAAAGGTGCCGAGGCCGACAACGCCGATACGAGCCTGAGCCATGTCAGGACCTCCCAAGGACGGGCGCGGCGCCGGGTGCGTGAAGGCACAGCGCACGCCACAGGCCGAGCGTGACGCCAACCACCGGACGGCGAAGGTGCCCGGCAGCCTTGAGCAGAAGGACTTCCGCGCGGACGGGCGGGCTCCTTCAGGGAAGGCCGCGGGGGCCGGCGGGTCAGAGCACCTTGGGCACCACGTGCCAGAGGACGGCGAGGAGGAAGACGACCTGGAAGAACCGGTGGCCCCTCTGCCAGAGCTCCTGGCGCGACCCGGAGAAGGCCCGCAGCAGGCCGGTGAGGACGAGGAAGAAGACGCTGGTGCAGAGCCAACTGCCGGAAGCGAGGAGCTCGTCGTAGGAGCCCTCGGCCAGATGGCCGAAGAAGAACAGAGTGCCGTGGGTCATGGCGACGAGGCCGAAGAGGCCGCCGAGGAGGAAGTGGACGGCGCGGAGGCGGCGTCGGCGGTTGGGGTGCGGGTGCGTCAGGGCGATGAACAGGCCGCCCAGGCCGGCGAGGATGACGCCCGGGGCGCCGATCCGGCCGAGCTTGTGGATCAGGTGCATGCGCTCGGCGTGCTCCTCTCCCCCACCGTGCTCCTCCTCGCCCGGCTCCCCGACTATCCCGGGCGGGAAGCCGGTACGGCCTGGCTGGGCCGAGGGCCCACTGCCGGCCGGGGGCGCGCCGGGCTCGGGAGCGGGCGGAGAGTGGGCAGGCGCGGCTCCGGGGCCGGCGGGAGCGCCCGGGCCGGGGGGCGGTTCCTGGGCCGCCAGGAAGGCGGCGACGAGGAGCAGGCAAAGACAGGCGAGCAGGCTGGGTCCCAAGATTCTCATCCCATCACCCCCTGGAGTTGGTCAGAGGGCAACTCGACAGCACCGAGAAAGCGAACCGGCTAGTCAGCGCCGCACCAGCGGGCCAGGAAGGCGGCGAGGCCGGTGGCGGCGGCGAGCATGTCGTCCACGCGAAGGCTCTCGCCCGCGGAATGGGCCTGGCGGATGTCGGAGGGCCCGTAGACGACGGTGGGAAGGCCGGCGAGCCCGGCATAGAGGCGGGCGTCGCAACTGACGTTCCAGCCGTAGACCTCGGAGGGAAAGCCGCAGTCGCGCACGGCCTGGTTGAGGGTCGTGACGAGGGGATGGTTCGGGTCCATCTCGTAGGCGTCGTTGTGCAGCTTGGGGAAGGTGAGCTCGAAGTGCTCGCGTAGCCACTGATCGCCGGTGGAGAGGACTGCGGCGAGAAGCTCCTGCTTGATTTCTTCCATGCTCTTGTTGGGCAGGAAGCCGACGCCGCCTTCGAGGACGCACTCGCCGGCGACCATCGAGGGCCAGCCGTCGGCGCGGATGGTGCCCAAGCAGAGCTGGACGGGGTTCTCGTAGCGGGCGAAGAGGGGATGGCCGCGGCTGGCGGCGATCAGGCGCTCCTCGTAGTCGAGCAGGCGGGCGATGGCCTCCATCATCTTCTCGATGGCGTTGACGCCCTCGTGCCGGCGGCCCATGTGCACGGACCGGCCGGTGGTGCGGGCGCGGAACCAGATGGCGCCGCGGTTGGCGGGAAAGACGTCGAGGCCGGAGGCCTCCATGACGACGACCCCGCCCGCCGTGCAGCCCTGGCGGATGAGGGCCAGGGCGCCGTTGCCGCCGGGCTCCTCCTCGATGACGATCTGGGCCTCGATGCGGCCCGAGGGCTGGAAGCCGAGCTCGCGCAGGGCGATGAGGGCGAGCCAGAGGGTGACGATCTGGCCCTTGGCGTCGGTGGCGCCGCGGCCCACCACGGACTCGCCGTCGTACCTGGGGTCGAAGGCGTCGTCCCAGCCGGCGGCGGGGACGACGTCGGAATGGCTCTGGACGATGACGCTGTGGCCCGCGTCGCCGCCCCAGGTGCCGACGACGTTGGCGCGGCCCTCGTAGGGGACCGCGTCGTCGCTGCGGGTGTACTCGGGGTCGTCCACCAGGGAGTCAGGGATCGGGCGATAATCGGCGCCGAGGCCGATCTCACGCAGGGCGCGGAGGACGTAGGCCTGGACCTCGGTCTCGTGGCCCTGAGTGCTGGGGAAGCGGATGAGGTCGCAGAGCCAGGCGACGGCCTGGTCGCGGTGGGCCTGAACGACCGAGGAGAGCTCGCGGCAATCGAGAGACATTGGACTACCCGCCTTGGTCGGGATGAGGACCGCTGCGCCGGGATCAGTGATCGAGGGCTCGGACGCGAGCGCCGCGAAGGTCGAGCCCCGCCAGGGCTACGGTGGCCGCCATCCCCGCTCCTGAGGCCGCCTGCAGCATCGCGCGGGCGACGCGGGGCGCGGCGTCGGTGCAGAAGGCCGCGACGCTGGGGCCGGAGCCGCTGACCGCCGCGCCGTGGGCACCAGCCTGCCGCGCGGCCTCCATGACCCGGTCCACCCCGGGCATGAGCGGCAGCCGGTAGGGCTGGTGCAGGCGGTCGCGGGTAGCTTCGCCCAGCAGGGGCCACAGTCCTTCCCGGAGGGCGGCGACCATCGCGGCGGCGCGGGACAGGTTGAAGACGGCGTCGGCGAGGGGGACCTGGGCGGGCATGACGCGCCGGGCGTCGTGGGTGCTGACCTGGAACTGGGGCATGAGCAGGACGATGCGCAGGTCGGGATGGGGATCAAGGCGAGCGACCTGAAGGGGCTCGGCGCCGGGCAAGCAGAGCGTGAGGCCGCCGAGGAGCGCGGGAGCGACGTTGTCGGGATGGCCCTCGAGGTCGGCGGCGAGGCGGACAAGCTCGTCGCGGGAGAGGGTGAGGTCGAGAAGGCTGTCGGCCGCGAGAAGGCCTGCGACGATGGCCGTGGAGCTGCTGCCGAGGCCGCGGGCCAGAGGCACGTCGTGGTGGGCGCGCCAGGCCAGCGGGGGCAGGGCGCGGCCGGCGCGGCGGGCCAGCTCCGCGGCGGATCGGAGCATGAGGTTGTCGTCGCCGCGGGGGAGCTCGTCGCGGCCGTGGCCCGCGATGCGCAGGGACGGCTTGGCGGCCGGGCGGACCGTCACGCGGTTGTACAGCTTCAGCGCGAGGCCCAGGCAATCGAAGCCGGGGCCGAGATTGGCCGTGGTGGCGGGTACCAGGATCTCGTAGGCGTCGGGCATGGTCTGAGGCCCTCGCCGGGGGGCAGTGGGCCACCCCGAGCGATTGGGGGCTGTTCAACGGGGGCGGGCTGATTCCTTCCGGCCGGGCACCGGGGCGCGGTCAGGACTGCACGAGGACGGCCTTGGTGGCCTCTCGGGAGGCGAGGGCCGCCAGGGCCTCGTTGGCCTGCTCGACGGGGAAGCGATGCGTGACCATGTCCGCCAGGGGGTAGCGGCCGGGAAAGGACAGTGGACACCGCGTGCCAGAGGTGCGCGGTGTCGGAGACCCAGGTGCCCTGGATCGTGACGTTTCTCACCGAGACGTCCTCGTAGAGCCGCAGGGGCACCCGGCCGAGGGGCGTGGCGACGCCAGGCAGGAGGATGCGGCCGCCACGGGCGACCAGGGACAGGGCCTCGGCGAAGCTGTCGGCCGTGCCGGCGGCGTCGAGCACGACGTCGGCCCCGTGACCGTGGGTGACGTCGAGGACCAGGGCGCGGCGGTCGTCGGGCGGGGTCTCGTGGACGTTGATGGGCAGACAGCCGAAACTCTCGGCGAGGGCCAGACGGCGGGCGCCGCGACGCGTGCCCTCGATGAGGACGGCGCGGGCGCCGCGCTCCCAGGCCAGGGCCGCCGCGAAGAGGCCCAGGGGGCCGGGGCCGATGACGAGGACAACGTCGCCGATCTGGATCTCGGCCTGCTCGATGGCGTGGGCGGCGGTGGCGCCGGAACAGGTGGCAGGGACGACGGCGGCAGGGTCGGCGTCGCGCGGGAGCTTGATGACGTCGGTCTCGGGGCGCAGGGAGAGGTGAGTGGCGTAACAGCCGTTGAGGCCCGGGGGCTCGTCGGCGGGGATGCTGATGCCGTAGACGCGGCGGTGGGGGCAGAGGGCGGGCCGGCGCTTGAGGACGCACAGGCTGCAGCGCAGGCAGGACAGGCCGCGGTTCCAGGTGACGAGGTCACCGGGCGCGAGGGGGCGGCCGAAGACGTCGGCGCGAGACCCACCGGTGGCCGCCACCCAGCCGACGCCCTCGTGGCCAAGCACCAGGGGCAGCCGGATGCGCGGGTCCTCGCCGGCGGCAATGTCCAGATCGGAGCCGCACACGCCGGCGGCGGCCGTCTTGACCAGCACGGCGCCGTCGGCGGGATCGGGCAGGGGGACGTCGTGGGGCCGCAGGGGTGCGCCGAACTCCTCGAGAACCAGGACGGTGGCGTGATCGGACATGCGGGGGTCACTCACTCTCCAGGGCGGCGGTGTCGGCCGGCGGGGCCGAGAGGGCGGCGGCGACGGCCTGGACAAGATCGCCGATCTGGTCGTCGCGCACGGTGCGCAAGTCGAAGACCACGGCGTCGTCGGCGATGCGCGGGTAGACGCTGGGGTCGCCGACGCGCAGGCGGCGGGCCAGCTCCTCGACGGGCAGGCCGTCGGGCGGCCGGAGCTTCACCACGGCGGAGGGCAGGTCGTGCTCGGGCAGGGAGCCGCCGCCGACCCTGGCGACGTCGTCCTCGACCCTGACCAAGAGGCCGGTGGGCGCGAGGGCGGCAAGATCGGCGTAGGCACGCTCGGCGCGGGCGCGGACCTGCGACAGGGGCTCGGCCAGGGCGCGGAGGACGGGCACCTGGGCAAGGGCCGTGGGCTCGTCCAGGTACAGGCGCAGCGTGGCCTCAAGGGCGGCCAGGCAGAGCTTGTCCACGCGCAGCGCGCGGGCCAGCGGATTGCGGCGCAGGCGGGCTATCAGGTCCGGGCGGCCGAGGATGACGCCGCCCTGGGGGCCGCCGAGCATTTTGTCCGTCGAGAAGCAGACGATGTCGGCGCCCGCGGCGAGGCTGTCCTGCGGCATGGGCTCGCGGGCGACGCCGAAGCGGCTCACGTCCACCAGCGCGCCGGAGCCGAGGTCGTGGAGGAGGAGAAGGCCGTGGCGATGGGCCAGGTCAGCCAGGTCCTTAAGGGCCGGCTCCTCGTGGAAGCCGATGATCCGGTAGTTGCTGTGGTGGGCGACGAGGAAGGCGACGG
>CAZSOQ010000218.1:7226-8768 GCA_964608495.1 uncultured Armatimonadia bacterium
TGATGTCGGGCAGGCGGAAGGAGCCGCCGATCTCGATCAACTGGCCGCGCGAGACGATGACCCTGCGCCCGCGGGCCAGCTCGGCCAGCACCAGCAGCACGGCGCCGGCGTTGTTGTTCACCACGGTGGCCGCCTCGGCGCCCGTCAGACGGCAGAGCAGATCGGCGACGTGCTCGTCACGCCGGCCACGCTCGCCGGGATCGAGCCGGACCTCCAGGTTGCAGTAGCCGGCCGCGGCGCGCAGGGCCTCGACAGCCGGCGCGGCCAGAGGTGCTCGGCCCAGGCCGGTGTGGATGACCACGCCCGTCGCGTTGATGACCGGGCGGAGGCTGGGCACGGCGGCGCGGGCGAGAAGCTCGGCGGCGCGGGAGACCACGTCCTCGGGGGAAGGGGGATCGGTGCGGCCGCCGGAGAGCAGGTCCGCGCGGGCCTCGTCGAGGGCCCCGCGCAGGGCCTCCTTCACCAGCTCGCGAGGGTGCTCGGCCAAGAGCCCGCGGACGACCTCGGCCTCGAGCAGGGCGCCCACCTGGGGCAGGGCGCGGAGCAGGTCGTGCCTGTCGGAGTCGCCGTCAGCAGGGCTCATCGCCTTCCTCCTCGTCCGCCGCGACGGCGCAGGCGGCGACGCCGGGGAGCGGTGCGCAGTCAGGGTACACGCGGATGGGACGACCGGCGAAGAGCTCGACGCCGGCGGCGGCCAACTCGGGCGCGAGTCGCTGGACGAGCTCCTCCCTGGCCAGCCACTCGTGCTCGAGGAAGGTAGCGACGGGCAGACGCACACTGGTCGTGCCGCCGGCCTGGTGTACCTGGGGCCGGCCGCGGACGACAAAGGCTCTGTCGTACTCGACGGCCAGAGCGTCGGCGGTGGCGGCGAGAGCCTGGGAGGCCTGGGACGCGTGGCCGGTGGGGGCCAGGAGCAGGTCCACGACGAACTCCACCCAGGGCTCCTCGTAGACGGCGACGAGAGTGATGCCGCCGTTGGGGAGGAAATGGGTGCGGCCGGAGATGTCGCGGAGGATGGTGACGCGCAGGCCGACGCTCTGGACCTGGCCGGTGACGGTGCCGACCTGGACGAAGTCGCCGACGCCGTACTGGCCCTCCAGAAGGACGATGAGGCCGGCGATGAGGTCGCGGACGAGGGCCTGGGCACCGAAGCCTATGGCCAAGCCTATGACCCCGGCGCCAGCCAGGACGGGCAGGAGCTTGGGGCCCAGGCCCAGGGCGACGAGGGCGGCGAGGACACCGCCGATGATGATGACCCACTTGAGGACATTGGTCATCAGTGAGAGGCCCGTGAGGGCGCGCTGGTAACGCTTGCGTTGGGCCGCCTCGCCCTCGATCATGCCGCGGTGCAGGGCGGCGTGCACTCGGCCGGTCACCGCCACGACCACCAGCCAGGCGGCCAGGGAGAGGATCGCGACAAGCACTACCGAGCCCACGCGGTCTATCATCGTCTCGGGCGAGACGAGGTAGTCCACGAAGGCCCTGGCGCTTGCGGCGGGCTCGGCCGCTGCCGCTGCCTGGCCGCCCGGCCGGCCGCTCGGC
>CAZSOQ010000219.1:0-8762 GCA_964608495.1 uncultured Armatimonadia bacterium
CCCTCGAGGAACTCCTTGGCGCGCTCGGCCACCCCGTGCTTCGGCTCACCCTCGCCCTCTTCCTCGTCCTCATCGCCCTGGTCGTACTCGCGGTCGGCCGCCTCGCCCTCGTGGGCGGGCGCCTCCACGGCCGCCGGCTGCTCGGGCTCGGGCTCGGTCCCAGGGGGCGCGACTTCCGCCTCGGCCTCGTCCGTCTGCCCGGGCGAGGCGGGCTCACGGTCGGCGGCGAGGCTGAAGCGGCTCAAGTCCATGCCGGTCTCTTCGGGCTCGGTGGACGGGGCGGGAGCTTCCTCGCCACCCGAGTCGGGGCCGTGGGGTGAGAAGGCATCGTGGCGGATGCGGGCCCGAATATGGTAGGTGTCGAAACCGTTCTGGGCCGCGGCGACGGGCTCCTGAACGACCTCCATCTCGATCTCGTCTTCGTTCACCCCGAGCTGGAAGGCCGCTGTCTTGCGGGCCTCCTCGAGGGACTTGGCGCGTATCTCTACCTCATGCATGGGCTGTAAGCCTCCCTGGCATATCTGGGGCGGTGGGGGTGTTCACCTTCTCCTCTTCTTCCTCTTGCGCTGAGTCGGGCGAGGATTCTCGCTGTCGGGCTTGCGTGCAGGAGCCGTGTCTGTGGGCTGGCTGGCTTTCTCGGCGCGCTGGGTCGCAGCCGCCATGATGTCCATGAAGCGGCTCCGCTTCCTGGGAGGCCTGGGGACACCGGGCGAGCCGTTGGCAGGCTCATCGCGCTCCGCCGATCGGCGGAACCACCACTGCTCGCCGAAGTAGATGAGGTTGCTGGCGAGCCAGTAGAGGATGAAGGCCGAGGGCAGCGTTTTGAAGAAGAAGAAGAACATCAGCGGCATCATCCAGGTCATCATCTGCTGTTGCTGCCGCTGCTTCTCGTCGGCCGGCATGGGCTGCATGCGGTTGGCCATCTTCTGGAAGAGGACCATGGACGCCGTGTAGGCGACCAGGAGGACCAGGTCGGGCATGGCCAGGTTGCGGACCCAGAGGAAACCGCTTCCGGCGAACTGGACGATGTAGCGGCGGATGCCCTGGTAGACGAAGATGAGGATGGGCATCTGGATGAGCATGGGCCAGCAGCCGCCGAGGGGATTGACGCCGTTTTCCTGCCAGACGCGCCACATTTCCTGCTGGAACCGCTGCTTGTCGTCCTTGAACTCCTCCTGGAGAGCCTTGATCTGCGGCTGGAGCTTGCGCATGGCCTCCATGGAGGCGAGCTGCTTGCGCGTGAGGGGGTGGATCCCCAGACGCGTCACGAGGGCAAGCAACACGACTCCGAGGGCCGCGCTGCCGCCGCCGAGGGTCACGAAGAAGTCCACCAGCCGGTACCAGAAGCTCTCGCGTCCCACGCTATCCAGGAGGGGACCGACGGCCTTGGCGACCGGCATCTGCGTCCAGTTCTTGCCCTCGGGCGAAGGCACCCAGGTGTCGAAGAGGGGCTCGCCCTTCTTGTCCACGGTGGCATACAGCGTCCAGGCGTTGTACAGGTGCTTGTTGGCCGACTTCGAGTCGCGCAGGCGATTGTAGGCAAGCCAGCCGGCCTCGGTGGAAGCGAAGGCGGCCCAGGGCAGGGGGGCCTTGCGTAGCTCGGTTGCCGCCTTGTCGTAGGCCTCGACGGCCTCTCGAATCTTGCCCTGCTCCTCAAGCACGCGGGCCAGCCGAAGACTGGCGAGCGGCACGGAAGGCGCCAGGGCCGTCACCCGCAGGACGGGCTCACCGAAGGGCATCTCGAGGAGCCCCACGGCCTTGGCCGGCATCCAGGCGCGGTCCTCGTCTGGGAAGCCGGTGGGCTTGGCGCCACCGCCGAGGTCAATGCCGATGTTGCCCCGGGAAGTGGCGAAGGCAAGGTCGTCGCCCTCGACGGCCAGGACACCGTGGACCTCAATCTGGGAGCCGCGCAGGGGCTCGGCGTTCGCGCGCAGCTCCTCCGCAGGGATGACGATCTTCTGGGGCCTGGGGGAGAACAGGGACTTGAGGCCCGTCAGCAGTCCGCCCCCGCCACCGGACCCCGGTTTTTCGGCGGCAGCGGCGCCAAGGATCTGCTCGAGCAGCTCGGCCTGGCGGCCCAGATCCGGGGTCTTGGGGACCACCAGCTCGGGCGGGAGGACGGAATCCGCCCCAGGGGCCTGGGCGAAGGCCGGAAGCACCCACACCGCCAGCAGCAGGGCCCAGACCCCGCATTGTATTGCCGGGACTCGGTTCAGCTTCATGCAGGTTTCAGCTCTGGTCACAGCGGCCGGCGAGACGATCCTCGGAACGAACAGCGGGAACCGGGTCCCAGCCGCCAGGAGAGAAGGGATGGCACCTAACGATTCTGCGCAGCGCGAGCCAGCACCCACGGAGCATCCCGTGGCGCAGTACGGCCTGACGCGCGTACTCGGAGCAGCTCGGCTCGAAGCGGCAGGTAGCGGGCAACCATCGCGAGATGGTCACCTGGTAGAGCCGTATCAGGGCCGCCAGGAGATAGCGCATACAGGTCACTCGCTGGGCTCGGGCCGGCCAAGCGCCAGCGCGCCGGCCTGTGTCAGAGCCCCCTCGACTCGCGACAGCAGATCAGCCCACTGCGTCATCAGCAGTTGGCGAGTGCATACAACGCCTATCCACCACGACCCCCGCAGGCCGGGGGCCGCCGCAGTGAGCAAGGCCCGCACGCGTCGTCGGGCCCGATTGCGCTGCACGGCCTTGCCGACCTTGCGCCCTGCGACGATGAGACAGCGCGTCACGCCGTCGCGCGACGGGGCGATGAGTAAGGTCAGGTCCGGGAAGCGGAAGCGCGTGGCACTCGCGAAGAAGTGGTTGATGTCCTTCCGGCGCCGAAGAGACGGAAGCACCATGGGGCCACTCGTCAGGCCGCCGCCAGGCGGGTGCGCCCCTTGCGGCGACGGCGCGCCAGGATGCGCCTGCCCGCCTTCGAGGACATGCGCGCCCGGAATCCGAGCTTTCGCTTGCGGGGTTTGCGGTGGGGTTGGTAGGTGCGTTTCATTTTTGGTCACGTCCTGCGCACGAGGAACGGTGATAGTCTTGGGTGAAGTATACCATGCCAGCTCGGACCTGCATAGCTCTGGCAGGGCGGGTCTACACGAGTCATCGGTTCAGGCCGCGCGGCCCTTCTTGGCATGACGAACCCGCCGCGCCTCTCCCGGGGAGGGCGGCCCGGCCTCGCCGTGAACTACTGCGCCGTACCAAGGGCCACAGGGATGAACGGCTGACCCGCGTTCCTGCTGAGCCGCGTGACTTAGCTTGCCATATCTGGACCGCCGGAGGGATACAGATGGAGTATGTCAAGTACGGCGCGTCGGGCCTCAAGGTCTCCCGCATCTGTCTGGGGGCGATGACCTTCTATTCGCGCATGGATGAGGCCGAGGCCATTGACCTGGTCCGCAGGGCCTACGACAAGGGCATCAACTTCATTGATACGGCTGACTCCTACGGCAACGGCACCAGCGAGGAGTTCCTGTCAAGAGCTCTCGACGGCATCCGAGACCAGGTGGTGATCTCCACCAAGGTCTTCGCCAGCTCCTATGCCCGACAGCGCCGGCCGGCCGATTGCTCCCGCCGGAACATAATCAACGCCCTGCACGCTAGCCTGCGTCGGCTCAATACCGACTACGTGGACATCTATATGTGCCACCATCCAGACCCGTTGACGTCCTTCGAGGAAACCTACTCCACGCTGAATGATCTGGTGCGCCAGGGCAAGATCCGCTACCTGGGCATGTGCAACTCCTACGCCTGGCAGGTCGCCCATGTGATTGGCCTGTGCGGCAAGTATGGCTGGGAGCCGCCGATCGCGCTCCAGGTGGCCTACAACCTGATTGACCGGGTCATGGAGATCGAGACGCGGCAGATGGCCGAGCATCTCGGCCTGGCTCTGCAGGCCTACGGACCTCAGGCCGGGGGCCTTCTCACGGGCAAGTACAAGCGCGGCGAGGCCCTTCCCGAGGGCAGCCGTGCCGCCGCGAGCCGCCAGTTCGCCGAGCGCCTGACCGACGACGTATTCGACCTGCTGGACGAGATGACCCGCGTCGCCGCCAAGCATGACATCACTCTGGGTCAGTTGGCCGTCGTCTGGATGCTGTCGCGCCCAGGCTGCATCGTGCCCATCATCGGCGGCAGCCGCGCGGAGCACCTCGATCCCCTCTTCGACTGCACAGACCTTGAGGTTGACGCCCAGGACCTGGAGCGACTGACTCAACTGACCGAGCAGTACCGCTACATGCCTTGGCATAACCAGCCCTTCGACACAGCCCCGTCGCCGGGACCGAACTGGCTGTAACCTGACGGAGCCGGGGCGGGTCAACGCGCCATCGAGGCAGCTCGCCCCCCGCGCCCAAGACCGCAAGGTTGATCTGCTGGTGGCCACCGTCGGCTTGCGCTGCGCCCGACGCGTGACGGATAATGCTGCGACTCAACTTCCGGAGCCCTGCTCGCGATTGAGGCCGCCATCGGCCGTGGTAGTGGGGCCGGCCAGAGGCCGCAACGGGCGGCGTTGGCGGTCGGTAGGCCCGGGCTGCCGCCTGGGCCGTGAGCCGGGCTTCCCGAGGCGGTATCTGGCTATGCATGGCACGAGGCTCCGCCCTGTGGTCCTTGCCCTCGCGGCAGCAGCACTCCTCTGGCCCACGGCCCACGTGGCGGCCCTGCAGGGATGGCCCCAGGGAGGACGGGACCCCGTCCATTCCAGCCGCGGCTCCGCCATCGGCCCCCAGACGACCCCTGGCATCGGTTGGCAGTACCAGGCCGGGCCAGGGCCCCGGTTCGTCAGGGTCGGCGAGGACGGCAAGGTGTTCGCCGTTGTCGGCAGTCTCTTCGGCTCTGGCCCGTCGGACCTGCCCGTCGTTGTGGCCCTCACCTCCACCGGCAGCAAGCTATGGTCTTTCTCGGTCTCGGACACGGCCGACAAGACCGCCTGCGACCTGCTCGTCGTCCCGGGCGGCCCGGTGTGCCTGGTCTGCTACCGTCACGCCTACTTCCTGGACCCCGTGAACGGTAACCAGATAGGCGAGTTCCACCGCCAGTACAGCAGCAGCCTCTACTCAACCCTCTACTCCGCGGCCCTGACCTACGGCGGCAACTTCATCGTGGGCGCCTCGGGCGGGTCGCCGGAGTTCACCCCTGACCTGTCTCAGGAGAAGATGCACTCCCGCGGCGGAGCCCCCCCCACCTGCGATCCCCTCGGCAATCTCATCTGGGTGCGGACGACGTCCGGCCCCTATACCCACGCCATCGCGCTGCCTCTCGCCGGGTGGGAGACCGTCCTCCTCCAGTGGCCTATCCAGACGGTCTATGTCGAGTGGCCCGACGGCGAGCAATGCGACCGATCCGCCGGGATAGGCCTGATCCGCCAGTACTGGTACAGGAGCGACCCCTCGGGGATCTGCTTCATCGAGTATGGCGACTATTGGCCCTACACGGTCGGGGAGGCCTGGCCCGGCGACATGCGCATCGCCGTCGGGCTGGGTGGGCGCTCCTATGCGCTGGGGCTTGATGGCAGCGACACGCCCAGGATCGGCGCCATGGATGTACCGGCGTCGCGAGAGGACACGGATGTCAACGAGCGCCCCTGGGTCTGGAAGCAGGCCCTGGCGCCCGGTCGCCTGGGGGCCTCCATCGGCGGCCTGGTGACCGACGCGGGGGGCAACCTCTACGCAGCCTACGCGGGCACCATCAGCGAAGTCCGCTGCATGGACTCCGCAGGGCGCACCAGGTGGCAGTGGCCGCTGCAGGAGCGGGTCGTGGACATGGCCATGGGGCGCCAGGGCGAGCTGATCCTGGGCCTTGACGATGGACGGATCGTCGCCACCACCCCGGGCCAGGCGGCGAACTACAGGATCCAAGGCCTGGTCCTGCTGCCCTACAACACCCGCCAGCGCGAGGTGACGGTAACCCTGATAGACGTGGGTGGGCCGGTGCGCTCGATCCACCCGGACCAGCGAGGCGCCTTCGACTTCGGCCCGGCCAACAGCCGGGACTACTACGTTCAGCCGGTGCTGGACGGCTGGCGCTTCGTGCCCGCGATGCTGCCGTCGGCGGCCGCTGCCACCGACCAGCTAGTCTTCGTGGGAGAGCCGCTGCCCACGCCCGCACCCTCGACCACCACCTGGGACGTCACGGCCGGCCTGAGCGCGGGGGCCTGGCTGGGGCTGACGGCCAAGCTCGGACCCCTCGGGGCCTCGGCCGCCAAGATAAGCGGCACCTGCAACAGCGATTTCGGCCTGGAGATGGCGATGGAGACCGACCCCGGCGGGGGTAAGACGCTGTACATGACGCCCCACTACGGCCAGGGCTCGACGATCGGAGCCAGCATCGGTCCCGAGGGCAACCTGGGCCCCCTGAGTGTCAAGCCCGCCGAGCTGGAGGGCGAGGTGACCGTAGGCCTGGCCACGTCCTCGACCTTCGCCTTCGACAGGGTGTTGCCCGAGCAGGGCTCGACCAGCGGGCAGCAGCAGGCCATGGCGGTGTTGCTGCTGGGCGAGCCGCTCGTCACGGGTCCCGCCCGCACGACCCCGGGCTTCGGCCTGCTCGTCAACGCCGCCCTGACCTTCCTCACCGGCGCCCTGGGGCACGACTACCTGGACCGCGTGGGCATCGCCTTCCAGGCCTCCAACTCCGTGGGCCTGAACGTCGGGCAGTTCGGCGTCAAGTCCAGGCAGTACAACAAGGGCGCCAGCGTGACTCTGGCGGGCGGCTCGGTGACGACCGCGCTGGAGGCATCCTTCGACAAGTACTTCAACCAGGGCCCCGGCGACCCGTCCTTCTCGGGCCAGCTCAGCCTGGCGGTGTCGCCCGATGTCTCTTTCCTGAGCTCGTCCATCAGCGGTCTGAAGGGCGATGGCGATGAGAATTGGTCGGCAAGCCTTCCCTCGCTGCTGCCGCAACTCGGCGCCACGGGCCTGGTATACCTGCGCAGTGACTTCTCGTCGGTCGCGTCCGTGCTGCCCCCTCAGACCGTGGCCGTGGGCGTCACGGTGGACAAGCAGCAACCCGAGGCCCTCTTCTCTTCGCTGAGCGACGCGCAGACGATGGAGGTCGGTATCTATGGACCCCAGGCCGTGGCGGCGCTGGCCAACGGCGGAGCGGCGATGCGCAGTGAGATCCTGGCGGCCCTGACGCAGGGAAGGTCGCTGCCGGGCCTCGACTGGCAGACCTTCTCCGGCGATCTCTCCAGGATGCTCGTCTCGGCCTTCCGGTACGCTCAGGACCAGGCCACGCAGCCGATCGGCTATGTCGAGAAGTCGCGCGAGAAGGGCCGGGGAAGCAGCTTCGACTTCAGCCTTGACCTGGGCGCCGGCCTGGGCGTGACGGTCGGTGCCAGCGGGTCCTACATGAAGAGCTACTCCTACACCGAGCGGCGCGGCGACCTGTGGCTCGGGCCGATGTGGGCCGAGGTGCACAACACGTCCACTGTCCCGCCCGAGGACGGGCGCAGCTTCGCGGGCCTGGCGGGGGACATCATCTGGGCGGCCGTGGACACGCTTCTGGACGTCCTCGAGGACCTCCTGGACGCGGCCTGGGGCGTGCTCAGCGACCTGGGCAACGCAGTGGCCGGCGCCGCCGACGGTTTCGCGGAGGTGGTCGTCGAGGGCGATACGTCGCACAAGGGCTACTCGGTGGGCATGGAGTCCTACGATCCGACGCCCGGGGCCGGCGCGGGCAGCAGCGCCGTGCTCCCGCAGCGCGTCCTGCGGCCCTACAGGCACCTGCAGGTGACGCCGACCCAGACCGGGTCCTGGGCGCTGCAGGACGTGGTGTCGGTGGGCAAGGTGCGCCAGATCGTGCTCAAGAACTTGTCCGGCTCGATCTACCGCTACACCAGCAACTCCAAGATCACGCTGAAGGTGAAGGTGCGCGAGATGGACCTGCAGGCGCGGGGCCTGTCCGCGAGCCTGCTGCCACAGGTCGTGGTCTGCCGGTACAACAAGAGCGCGAAGGGCTGGGACCTGCTGCCGACTACGCGAGAGGGACAGGACACCTTCGTGGCCAAGGCCGACAAGGCCGGCGAGTACATGCCCGCGGTGGTGACAAGCGCCGTGGACACGCTGGCGCCGACGTTGCTCAGCACCGAGATGACCAACGGGGCGACGCTGCGGCCGGGCGAGGCCGTCAGCTTCCAGGTGGCGGACCGGCCGGAGGGCCTGAACCTCGGCCTGGCGCCCGGGGGCGTGTACTTCAAGGTGGACCGCAAGGTGGCGGCGGGGACGCAGGAGGTCGGCGCTGACGGCGTGGCCGATGTCAGCTTCGTCGCGCCGGCGGGGCTCGCCGCAGGTGAGCACGAGCTGAAGCTATACGCCGAGGATCGGGGCGGCCACGCGGCGACCTTCGGGCCCTGGAGCTTCACTGTGACCTCGGCCGCCGACGTGGACATGGACGGCGCGGTGGACGGGAAGGACCTGGTGCGGTTCCTCGAAGCCTGGCGGAAGGCTCACGCGGCGGAGCCCGAGATTGACGCGGCCTGCGACCTGGCGCCGCTGGTGGGCGAGGCGCCGAATCAGACCCCGGCGCCCGACGGCAAGATAGACAGGGACGACGCGGAGGTCTTCCTGGACGCGTACCTGCGTGGGGCTGAATAGGGATCGAGCAGCACCCCCGCGGGCGCGGCCTACGGCCGTCCCACGACCACCAAGCACGGTTCCCGCGAGGCTCGGGCCTGCGGAGGGAAGGTGCGGGCGAGAGGGCCAAGCTGCGCAAAAAGCCCGCCGGCCTACCTGCGCCGTACAGGCCTATAGCCCGAGGGTTACACTACTACGCTGCGC
>CAZSOQ010000220.1:0-8740 GCA_964608495.1 uncultured Armatimonadia bacterium
CCGCGCCTTTGCTCTTTCCCCCCCAAACCCTATCCTGCGGGAACTGAACACTCCCCCGTCTCTCAAGCCTGTCCTGCGGGGACTGAGCACTCCCCCGTCTGCCTGTCACCCCGTCCTTCGAGCACAGATCCGCCCCGCGTCCCGCCGCAGTCGGGAGTTGCGGCGTGGCCGCGATCCTGATGGCCGCTGGCCTAAGTCTGCAGCCGTGGGGGTGTGGTGGCCTGTCCCCCGCAGGCCCCGCGCAAGCAGAAGACCGCACCGTCGCCGCCACGGCCACGGCGGCCTTGGCCTGACGCCGGAGAGCAGTGTGTCACCTGGGGGCAGCATCCCTTCCCCAAGTGAGCCAGCCCGTCCCGGCGTGCGGGGCGCCCTGTAGCCAGGGCGCCCCGCCGCTGTGCAGCAGTCGTCAGGGATGGAGGAACTTCGACACGTACGGGGATGCCCCCGGGGTCGTCCTGCCGAAGTGGCCCGACGGCCCTTCGCCCAGCAGCTCCGAGAACCAGGCCTCGTGCTCGATCTCCTCGTGGAGAATGGCCAGGGCGAGGTCGTGGGTGCGGTGGTCCTTGCCGGCGGTGAGACTGCAGATGGCGCTGTAGCCCCGGACAGCGCAGCGCTCAGCCTCCACTAGCACCTCGAGGATCGCCCGCACGTCGCCGGACTCGGGCAGCCGAGCCGGCGGACAGGCGGACAGGTCGTGGAAGGCCCCCATGGACTCGGGCAGCTTGCCTCCCAGCTCGTAGATGCGGGGCACCAGGGCCTCGAAGTGATTCCGGTCCTCGATCCGCGCGTCCTCGGCGATCGGCTTGATGCCCTCGCCCTCGACGCCCACAAGGTTCATGCGGAGGATCGTGTAGTAGTAGTAAGTGGTCAGCTCAGCCGCTGCGTTGCTGATCAGCAGCTCCAGAAGCTGCTCGACGTCCACACCAGCCTGCTCGACGACTTCCCGTGCAACCTTCGCCATCGTGCATCAGCCTCCCCTGTCATAGGGTAGATTGCTCCGCTAGGCGGAGTTGTGGTGACCGAAGGCATTGCGGGCCCACTCCGGGGCCAGGCCTCCTCGCGCGCCCGCAGCGCCACACTGACCGCCGATACGGGAAGAAGTAGCGTTTGCTAATCCTTCCACCCATCAGGACAACACCAGCCCCATCCTCTGCGGGGGCCTTGAGCTCTACGATGAACGTTTTCGGCAGTTGGCGCAGCGACCAACGATCTCGTGCACGTGCCTGCGCACCTCGAACCCCGTCCCCCGCAGCGCCTCGGCATGCACCTCAGTGCACGCATCCACAGGCAGATCCAGAACCGATCCGCACTCCGTGCACACTAGATGACAGTGGTCGCCGATGTTGGGGTCGAACCTCCGCGCGACGTCCCCCGGCGCCACCTCGGCTGCCTCCCCGATCTCCACAAGCAGGGACAGCGTGTCGTAGATAGTGGACAGGGCAATGCCCGGGTGTCTTGCCCTGAGGGCCTCGTGCAACATCGCCGCGCTCGGATGGTCGGCGCGCCCAGCAAACTCCTCGATGACAGCGATCCGGGGCATCGTCAGGCTATGGCCACGCTCGCGAAGCTTGGCGACGATTCCTGCTGTGCGCTCTCCCAGGCTCATGGGCGGCGATGTGCTCCGAAAGACTAAGGATTAGGTATCCGGGATTCTTCTACCACAGGCCAACCCTCGTGTCAAGCACTCGTGCGGGCCCGGGCGCCTCGATCAGCTCAGGATGGATCTGCCACAGGATGTAGGCGGCTCGCCTGCATGCCCCGACTGCCAAGGGGTGTGTCCGCAGCAGAACGAGTGGCGTCGGGTAGGAGCCAGCCTCGCTGGCGACTTCTGCGGGCAACCGAGGCGCACAGCCGCGAGCGTCTCGGCTTGCGGTCGCCGGCAGAGCCGGCTCCTACACCAGCACCTTAGCTGCCGGCGCATCCTACGTCAAACCAACAGCCCCTGCGGGCCCCACGAAGCGCAAGCCTGGGCCTCACGGCGCGGCGAAGCGGACCCGCGCGATGCCCCACCGCCGCAGCTCGGGGATGATGAGGCGGGGGCCGGTGGGCAGGTCGTCCACCTCCAGCTCTCGGGTCTCTTCGCCCGGCGCGTGCCAGGTGGCGCTCTCCACGCGCGCTCCCAGCAGGGCCTCGCCGCGCAGGCCCACTGAGAGGTATCGCAGGGGCACCACCGGCTGGCCCTCGGCCTCGCGCACTCGGTTCAGCACGTGCAGGATGAGCGTGCGGTCGGCGGGGTCCAGTGACACGCGCGGCAGAACGTACACGTCCTCCGGGCCCCACACCTGCACGGGCGCCAGGCGCGACAGGAGGTCCGGCGTGGCCTGCCGGTCGGACAGGCGCCCGACCTCGTGGGCCACGCTCGCCAGCGCTGCGCGATCCTCTTCGGCGTAGCTCTCGAACTCATCCAGGCATATCAGAGCCGCGAATCTGGCAAGGCGCTGGGGATCGAGGGGGACGTGGTAGTACTTGCGGCCCAGCAGCACGAAGCAGAAGGGCACTCGCGCCCGCAGCACCTTGCCCACCACCGAGCGCATGCGTCCCGCGTCGTAGCGATCGGTGTCCACGACGACGCCCACGACGCCAGGGGCCTCGTAGTCGTCAAGGAGCCCCGGGTTGTCGCGCACGAAGTGGAACAGGTCGCCGTAGTCCTCCACGGTCCCGAAGTGGCGGGGCTTCTCCGGCCCCATCCACACGTCCCACGGCACGAGGTAGTACTGGCCCAGAGCGTAGGTCGCGGCCAGCGCCAGACGCGCGTCGCTGACGTTGTGGGGGAAGGGCGAGACGATCTGCGGCTTGCCCAGAGCGTCGGCGGTGGCGGCGCAGACGGCCAGGTCCTCCAGCGTGGTGGCTGACGTCTCGCCCAGGAAGAAGTCCACGAGGTCGGCGAGGAAGCTGGCACGTTGCGACGGGTTGGTGAGGCTCGCGTTGATGGACAGGGGCACTCGACGGCCGGCGTGCTCGTCCAGCGCCGCCCGCAGGCCCACGAAGTACTCGCGCACCGACCGCCGCTGGAAGTCCTCTAAAGGGGGTGTGGTGGCCAGCTCGCCCCGTCGCTGCTTGTAGGCGGCGGCGTCGTGGATCCCGTGCTCGCGCGCCAGGAAGTCGCGGTAGTCGAAGCCGTCCAGGCTCTCGATGCCCAGCTCCCGAAGCGTCTCGGCGGGCAGCTCGGCCAGGTACTCGCGGAAGGCCTCCATGCAGCGGTCGCACATGCAGCCGCCGCCCCAGCTATGGGCACTGGCTATCAGCGACCAGTCGTCGAACTGCATCCAGTCGGCGCCCGCGTCGAGGGCCTTCTTCGCCTTGTCGAGGACGGCCTGGCGGAAAGCGGGCTGGTTGTTGCAGCCCCACTTGGGCGGATTGTCCTTGCTGAAGGTGACCATCCACGGGGCGACCAGCATGGTACCGTCCAGGTCCACGCAGTAGGCGGAGAGATCGTCGGTCTGCGGGATGGAGTTGATGGCGCACTGCAGGGTGGCGCCCGTGTCGTGGATGGCGCGGGCGAAGTCCGCGCTTTCCGTGTAGACCCACACCACGCGATTGGCACCGAAGGCCCGCAGAGCCTCCACGGCGTTGTCGCGGGCCCAGCGCGTGGAGAAGCACACGTCCGAGTGTCTGAGCGTCCGGAAGTTCCCGGCCGGCGGAGGGACGACCCGGTCCTTGAGGCTGCGCTGGGGGATCTGGTCTGCCTCGTACACTGCCCCCACCTCGCTCTCGGCCAGGGCCGCGCCGAAGATTCGCAGGTTGTCCATCCTCCCCCGGAAGGGCCGGATGCCTTCCAGGTTACCGATCTGTAGGGGACCCGTGGCGGCGTCCGGCAGCGGCACCGAGTCCCAGCGCCCGACCGCCGCGAGGGGATTCCCGGGCACGGCGGTGTACATGACCGCCGTGGCCGCCTCCAGGTCAACGACCACGGCCAGGAAGCTCCACTCGTCGAGGGGGAGCGCGGCCACGCCTGCCGGCGAGCCGAAGGAGCTGTCCTTGCCGCCCGACGTGACCTTGAAGTACGCCCTGTCGCCCGTGACGAACAGGTCCCAGCGGCGGGGCAGGTAGAGGACCCGGGCGGGCCCGCCGGGATCGGTGGGCCGCAGCCAGGCACAGAGGGTGAACCGCGTCAGTGACCCCAGGTCGGGCGCGTCCAGGAGCGCCGCCCCGCCGGCCTTCGTCGTATCCCTGCCTCCCGCGCGGGAGCTGGCCTCGAAGCTGAAGCCGAGGCCCCGCACGCCCAGGGAGTAGACGGGGCCCTCGCCCGGAGCGTACTCGGTCCTCTCAGCCTGGCCCCCCAGCGACCCCGAGTCCGCGAGGTCGCCATCGAAGAGCATCTCTACGAGCGGGCGGGGCACGTCCGCCCGCGCGAGGACCGGCAGAAGACAAAGCAGAAGCAGGCCTATCCGGTGCGTCATGGTGGTGCGGCCATGGGCCTACGTACTGACACGGGCGGCGGGGGTCGCGATCCCCCTAGTCCGCGGCGGTGAGAGTCCACATGCCCGGCTGGCTCTGGCGCAGAGCCTTGGCGTGGCCGTCGAAGAAGGCGCAGTTGAACATCTCGTTGTGGTTGAGCAGCACGCGCGGCGCCGACCCGTAGTCCACGTGGTTGAGCTGGTCCCACAGCTCGAGGCTGGAGGCGTCAAAGCAGTCTATCGTGTTGACCGGGTCCTGAACCTGGTTCAGCGATACGGGCATGTTGACCGGCCCGCCAGCGCCGCCCGAGTTGCCCACCATCCAGCTACAGCGGCCGTAGCTGAACCGCATCGGGTTGGGCAGGCCGGGCGGCCGCATGTAGGTGTACTCGCCGCTCCAGCTCGGGCATTCCAGAACCTGCCAGTTGCCCACGTAGGGCTGAATCAGGTCGCACCACCAGAAGAGCATGTACGCACCGGGCTGCGGCTCGTACTGGTACACAAAGCAGATCCTGTCGTCGTAGTCCTGCGAGTACATCGCCAGGCCCAGCGCGATCTGCTTGAGGTTGCTCACGCAACTGGCCTGACGGGCCTTCTCTCGCGCCCGGGCGAAGACTGGGAAGAGGATTGCTGCGAGGATGGCGATGATGGCGATGACGACCAGCAATTCGATCAGGGTGAAACCCCGCTTCATGTGACACCCTCCTGGGTCTCGTGGCCCTCTTTGTCGCCACTACCGGCGGCCCCGCCGCCGTGGCCGGGTCGCGGCAATGATAGAGCGAATCCGCCGCCACGACAACGCCCAACCGGCAGATCGCGGGCCCGGCGACCTACTCGTCCCTGTCGTCGCGCGCGGGGGTCAGCTCCTCGGGCCGGCCGAGGCGCTCGGGCCGTGGCGGAGAGAACAGGTGGCTCACCACCAGGCCGCAGATGATGGTGAGCGCGCAGCCGATGGCCGGGTAGTAGACGAAAGTGATGCCTCCCACAGCGGCCAGGAGCTCACGGCCCGCGACGCCGGGCGCCAGGTGCTGGGCGAAGGCCTTGCCGAAGGCCGTCAGGACGGCAGCGGCGAAGCCGGCGGCGGCGCCTAGCAGCGCGCCCTGCCAGTTGGCCCGGCGCGTCAGCATGCCCAGCAGGAAGATGCCCAGCAGGGGGCCGCAGAAGAGCCCGCTGACGGTGTTGGACATCTCGAGGAGCGTCTTGCCCCACAGGCCCGCGGCCAGGGCGACGCCCGTCACCAGCACGCCCCAGATGATGGTCCATGCGCGGGCGAGCAGCAGGTGAGCCGCGCGGTCGTAACTGCGCTTGAGCAGGCCGCCGTAGAAGTCAACGACCGTGGTGGTGGTGATGGAATTGATGCCGGAATCCACCGAGGACATGGTCGCGGCGAAAAGAGCGGCGATCAGGGCGCCGCGCACGCCCGGCGGGAGCTGCTGGACGATGAAGAAGGGCAGGATGCGGTCTGGGTGGGTCGTGTCGAAGCCCCCGAGGAGCTCGGGCTTCTGGTGGTAGAAGCCCCAGACGATGGCACCCATCAGGTAGAAGATGATGCTCACGGGGACGATGATGAGCGCGTGGAGGACGAGGGAGCGGCGGGATTCCTCGAAGCTCTTCGTGGTCAGGTACCTCTGGATGGCCACCTGGTCCGTGGCGTAGGCGGCCAGGGCCCCCACCGTGCCACCGAAGAGGATCGCCCAGGTCGTCACCCGCTGCTGCGGGTCCCAGGTCCAGTCGAAGAGGGTCAGCTTGCCTTGCTGCAGCCCCGCGGTCCACAGATAGCCTGCGCCGCCGTCCGTGCGCAGGATGGCGACGACGACGATCAGCAGGGCCCCACCGTAGAGCACGAAGAACTGGATGACGTCCGTCCACATCACCGCCGTCATCCCGCCCATGACGGTGTAGGCCGTGGAGGCAAGGCCGACGAGGACCACGCACGTCTGCCACTGGATGTTGAAGAAGGTCGAGATGGCCAGCGAAGGCGCGAAGACGACCAGCGACATCCAGCCCAGCCGCCAGAAGATGAAGAACAGGCTGGCGACGATGCGCACGGGCAGGGCGAAGCGGACCTGCAGGTACTCATAGGCGGTGTAGAGGTTGAGCCTGTAGAAGAAGGGGAGGAAGAGGTGGATGACGATCGGCGCGACGAGGCTGATGCAGAAGAGGCTGAGGGAGTACTTGAGGTCGTACTTGTAGGCCTCGGTGGGTGCGCCCATGTAGGTGATGGCGGACAGCAGGGAGGCGATGATGGAGACGGCGACGACCCAGTAGCTCATGTTGCGGCCGGCGAGGAAGTAGTCGCGGACGCTCTGCTGCTTGCGGGAGAGCAGGGCTCCCTTGGCGACGACGATGGCGAGGTAGACGAGCACAACGATGACGTCGGCCGAGGTCAGCGATACGCCGTGCGCTGCAGGAACAACGCCCATGGTCTGGTGGGGGCCCGTCACTCCTGCTGTTTGCTGCACCGCCCGGGGATGCAGGCGAGGACGGCGATGGCCCTGACGAGCCCCTCAGGGCCTCGGCCGCGCGTCCCGGACACGCCGATGATACTACCCGCCGCGCCGCCGATGACGCAAGCCCGCCGCGCCCCTGTTGCGCATGGCGCCGCAGTCTGCTACAAGGGTCGCTGTCTTGTTGTCGGCATGGCCGCGTCGCTTCCCGACCAGGGACGAGGTGCCCGGAATGAGCGAGGTTGCACAGCAACCTCTCGAAGATGGCCGTGATCTGCTGACGGCCCCTGAGGAGACACGGGCGGCGGTAGCCGACCTCGTGGAGCGCTACCGCCGCAATGCCGACCACTACCGCACCGCCGCCTACAACGAGACCCAGACGCGGCGCGAGTTCCTTGACCCCTTCTTCGAGGCGCTGGGCTGGGACGTGTCCAACAGGGAGGGCCTCGCCGAGCCCTACAAGGACGTCATCCACGAGGACGCACTGCGCACCAGAGCGGGCGTCGAGGCCCCGGACTACTGCTTCCGCATCGGCGGACGCCGCGTGTTCTTCGTCGAGGCCAAGAAGCCCTCGGTCCACGTGAGGGACGCCCCGGCCCCGGCCTACCAGCTTCGCCGCTACGGCTTCAGCGCCGGCCTGGCCCTGTCGGTCCTGACCGACTTCGAGGAGCTCGCGCTGTACGACTGCCGCCTCAAGCCCAAGCACTCGGACGGCCCGTCCGTCGCCCGGGTGGACTTCCTCACTTACGAGGAGTACCTCGACCGCCTGGACGAGGTCTACTCGATCCTGTCGAAGCAGGCCATCCTCAAGGGCTACCTGGACCGCTACGCCGAGGACACCCGACGCCAGCGCGGCACGACCAGGGTGGACGACGAGTTCCTCAAGGAGATCGAGGCGTGGCGCGAGGCGCTCGCCAGGGAGATCGCCCTGCGCAACCCGCCGCTTTCCGTCCACGAGCTCAACTTCGCGGTCCAGGCCTTGGTAGACCGAATCCTGTTCCTGCGCATCGCCGAGGACCGGGGCGCGGAGCCCTACGCGCGGTTGCGCGACGTGGCCCGCAGCGAGGGTGTCTACCCACGCCTGTGCCAGGTCTTTCGCGACGCGGATGACAGGTACAACGCCGGGCTGTTCGACTTCGGCGAGCACGGCGACCGGCTCTCCCTGCAACTGGAGGTCCAGGACAAGGCACTGCGGCCGATACTGGCCGGGCTTTACTACCCGGACTGCCCCTACGAGTTCTCGGTTATTACCGCCGACATCCTCGGGGCGGTCTACGAGCGCTTCCTGGGCAAGGTAATCCGTCTGACCCCCGGCCACCGGGCCAAGGTCGAGGAGAAGCCCGAGGTCCGCAAGGCCGGCGGCGTCTACTACACGCCCAGGTACATCGTGGACTACATCGTCGAGCACACCGTGGGCGAAGCCCTGCGCGAGGCCGGGACGCCCGAGGCCGTGGCGGGCCTGCGCATCCTGGACCCAGCGTGCGGCTCCGGCTCCTTCCTGCTCGGGGCCTACCAGTACCTTCTGGACTGGCATCTGCGCTACTACCTCGACGACGGCGCCAAGAAGCACGCCCGCGGACGCACCCCCGCGCTTGTGCAGGTCGGCGGGGGCGACTGGCGCCTCACGCCGCACGAGCGCAAGCGCATCCTTCTGAACAACATCTACGGCGTGGACCTGGACCCCCAGGCCGTCGAGGTCACGAAGCTGAACCTGTTGCTCAAGTGCATGGAGGGACAGACGGCGGTGGTGGCGGGGGAGAGCGTGCTGCTACGCGAGAGGCTGCTGCCGAACATTGACGAGAACATCAAGTGCGGCAACAGCCTGATAGGGCCGGACTACTTCGAGGGGCGGAACATGGGGCTGGTGGACGAGGAGGAGCTACGGCGGGTAAGGCC
>CAZSOQ010000221.1:0-8691 GCA_964608495.1 uncultured Armatimonadia bacterium
GCCTTTACAGCCCCAACCCCAGCGCCTACAGTAGGCGCGCGGTCACGCCCATCGGGCGCAAGGGCAGGCAGGGCCGTGGCTCGCAGCACATTGCGTCTCGGCCCCGACCCGACTTCGACCCACGGGCTCGGCTCAGGGCGCCGGCCCGCCCTGCTCGACCCCGACGACAGCCTCATCCTCGGGAGTGGATCGGATGCAGGACCCAGGAAAGCCGCAGGACAGCTTCGAGAAGTGGCGCAGGGCACGCAGGATCGTGATGACAGTCGCGTCCAACGCGCTGGCCCTGGGCGCGGCGGCAGTGCTCATCTGGGCTCTCCCCGAGTACAAGGAGGGCAACGTCTTCGACTCGCTGATGATGGGCGAGATCGCGGTCTTCCTGATGGCGATGGCCATATGGATGAAGCCGCGGTAGGCCGGGGTGGCTGAAGCCGCGGCTCCGGCCGCCCTGGCTCAGAGGAGCCGGGCGCGGTCGGTGTGCGAGGGCGACGGCGACGGACCCCGCTTCCTACGGGAAGGCGGCGGCGGGTGATGCGGCCTGCGGGTCGGGGCGTGTCCGTTGGCCGCCTTCGCCTGGGAGAGACCCCTTGGGGGTACTGCACACACCGGTGCCTGGCGTCCGACGCCTGACCGGTTGGGCCGGCGATCCGTGCTATACTACTACCGGCACCAGTATCTGACCCCCCATGGGAGGAATGCCCGGTGAAGTGTGTGCTGGTACGCGGTGCGGTCGCCCTTGCCGTCCTGACCTGTGTGATGGCCCCCGTGGTGGCGGCCCCACCCACGGTCGAGCTGCGGGATTCTTTCCGGCAGCTCTTTGCGCCGCCGGACGCCGTAAAGAAGCTGGAGTTCCAGCTCCTCAACCAGTGGCGCCTGCAGGCCACGCCCTTCCCCAGCGACCTGATCCTGTCCGCCGTCCCGGACAAGCTGGACTACTACCCCGACATCACCTTCGTCCGCAACCAGGACAGCTGGGGCGGGTGCTTCCACTACGCCGCCCTGCATGCGGCCGACATTCTCAACGAGTGGGAGTGTCCCTACACTCCCGACCTGTCCTTCCGCTACCTGGAGTACCGGGCCACGCTGCTGTTCTGGCAGGACCCCGCCACGGCCCAGAGGAAGGCCCTTGAGGAGATCGGCGTGTGCTCCGAGGGCATGTTGAACAGCAACTACGACGCCTCGGTGAAGGTAACGGACAAGGACCCCAACGGGAACGACTACGAGGGGATGGACCACGTCATCGGCAAGGGCAACACACCCAAGCCCACCGCTGCGAACGACGCCGAGGCGGCGATGTACCGCGTCCGAATGAGCAGCGAGTACAAGCCGACCGTGGACACGATCAAGACGATGCTGCTGACGGCGGGGCCTGTATGGGCCTCGGGGATGTGGACGCAGATCTTCGGCCTGAAGGACGAGGGGCACGTGGTCTGCATCATCGGCTATAACGACACGACGAGAGAGTTCCGGTGCCTGAACAGCGGGGGCGAGAACTGGTCCATGGACGGCACCTTCTACCTGCCCTACGACTGGCTGGACACCGAGCTGTGGTGTGTGCGCTCCCTGACCGACATCGCGGCCGACCGCACGGGCACGCCCTACGCCTACTCCGCGCGCATCGGGGTGCGGCACCCCCGGCGCAACCTGCTGAAGATAGCGATCGGTGTCGAGGGCGAGACGCCCCTGGTGGTGTGGGACAAGCCGAACAGGGTCAACTTGCTGGACATGAGCAGCGGCCTGCACATAGACGTGGCCCTGCCCCACTACGCCGCCCAGCACTGGCCGCCGTCGCCGAAGAATCGGTGGTATCTGGAGATCACGGACGACGACCAGGACAACCGGAAGGGCATGATTGACGAGTTCACGCTGGCCCGGGTCTACCACAACCCGTCCAACCTCAGCTTGGGCAAGCAACAGGTCGAGACCTTCAAGTGGGAGCCCACGGCCCACTCGCCCTACATGGAGGACAAGACCGTCCACCGGGTGACCGTACCCCTGGAGAACGCCAAGCCCAGACTGGTGCTCCGGCTCGCGCGGTCCCTCGCGCTGAGCCTGAAGGCCGACCGCACCAACATCAACAAGGGCGAGAGCGTGACCCTGACCGCGACCCTCACCAGTGCCGCTCTCCTTCCCGGTGGCCAGCCCGTGCCCGTGAAGGACCGGGAAGTGACCTTCTTCCAGCGCGTGAACAACCGCTGCGTCAACAAGCCGGACCACCACATGCCCAGGGGGACCGTGAAGACGAACGCGGCCGGTGTCTGCACCCGCACGCTCAAGCTCAACAACAACGGCGCCTACGTCTACGCCGCAGCCGTGAAGAGCCCCGACGGCACGATAGACGCCTCCAGCCAGTATGTCGTCGTGACGGTGGGCCCGGTCATCAAGTAGGCGGCAGGGCGTGGTGGGGAAGAGGTCAGTCGTCGTCGCCCGCCGCGGGCTCGCGGCCGGGAAGCGCCGCCAGGCAGAAGCGCCGGAAGTGCCTGCGGTGGTAGCCCAGACGGAAGGCGGCCTCCGAACGCGCTGCCTGCCCGCCCGCGGCCAGACTGACGAGCGCCTTGCCCACACGCAGGGCGAAGACCGCCAGGGTCGCGGCCCTGCCGGCGTGCAGGCGCAGGTAGGTGTACTCGCTGTCGAAGAGCTGAGTGGCAAGGCGGCGGTCGTCGAGCCTGGCCCCGGACTGGCGGCCGTGGTGGGTCACCCGCGCGTCGGCCACGAATACCCTCTGGTACCCGGCCCGCCGGAGCTTCTGACACCAGTCCAGGTCGTCGTACCACATGAAGTACCGCTCATCCAGTGGGCCAACCCTCTCCAGCACGTCCCGCCGGAACAGCAGCGCCGCCCCGCTGAGCCAGTCGACCCGGGGAAGGCCGTCCGGTGAAGCCGCAACCCTCTCCTCGACCGCCTGGGCATAGCGCTCCTCGAAGCGCGACGGGAAGAACCGGTGTATCACGCGCGGGAAGGGGCCGAAAGACCGCTGGTGCGTGCCGTCCGTGTTCAGGAGCCTGGGTCCCACAGCTCCGATGCCCTCGTCCGAGGACGCCACCTCCACCAGGCGCTCGATACAGCCCTCCCGGACCTCTGTATCGCTGTTGAGCATGAACAGGAAGCCGCCCGAAGCGCGGGCCAGGGCCTGGTTTGTCGCCCTCACGAACCCCAGATTCCGGCGATTCTCCACCAGAATCGCACCCGGAAAGGCCGTCCGCACCATCTCCTGGCTCCCGTCGTCCGAGCCGTTGTCCACGACCACCGCCTCGATTCCCACGGCCGGTGAATCGTAGGGCAGGGACGCCAGGCAGGCGCGCAGCAGCTCCCGCGTGTTCCAGTTGACTATCGCCAGGGATACGAGGGGACGGGCCGGGGCGCTCATGGTCCATCCCTCAGAGGGGTTCCCTTGGGGCGCCTTGGGGCGCCTGAAGGGCCCGAAAGGGTGCCGAAAGGGGCCCCAAGAGGGGTGTTCTTGTGCGGTACGAGGCGCGGTAGTACACTGCTAGACCCAGCCACACCGCGTGCCGGGCCCTGGGCGCCGGGCCGTGAAGGGGCGAGGCAGGGGCTCCCCGCGCGGTGGGATCCGGGCAGCGGCAGGAGTTGGTCCATGAAGCCCCGCGTCTTGATCCTGGGCATTGACGGCGCCGATTATTCTATCACGAAAGCCTTGCTTGTCGAGGGACGGCTCCCGAACCTGGCCGCCCTCGCCGAGGGCGGCGCCTGGGGCCCCGTCACGTCCACGATTCCGCCCATCACGCCACCAGCCTGGACCACCCTTATGACCGGCAAGAACCCCGGCAGGCACGGCGTCTTCGACTTCCTCCCCATGACCGGCGAAGCCTTTGACACCCCTCTGGCCTTGCGCCGACGCAGCCGTACCCTGTGGAAGGCGCTTAGCGACCGCGGCCTGCGCGTCGGGACGCACAACCTGCCCGTGACCTACCCGCCGGAGCAGCTCAGCGGCTTCCAGGTGTCGGGCTTCGACGCACCGTCCTTCCGCCCCGAAATGGCCCTGCCGCGCCAGGCCTTCGACGTCCTCCAGGCCGCCGTGGGCGAGTACGAGGTCTTCCCGCTCTCGATACAGAGCCCCCAGGGCGACCCGGAGGCCGTGAAGCGGCACACCGAGGTGCCCGTGGCAGGCACCCGCGCCCTGCTCACCGCCTTCCCCTGCGACGTGTACATGGTCTCCTTCCAGGTCGTGGACTGGGTCCAGCACGCCGCGTTGGGACGCGAGATGACCCCCGGCGACCCCACGAGCCTCGCCCGCGACGGCGTGGTGGCCGAGACCTACGCCCTGGTGGACCGCTGCGTCGGGGAGCTGCTGAGCGAATGGGCGGGTGAGGATACCACGGTCGTGGTGGTGTCGGACCATGGCGGCACCGCCGCCGACCGGCTGGTCAACTTGGAGAAGCTGTTCCTGGACCGCGGGTTGATGGCCTACAAGTCCTCCGGCGAGGGCGATACCTCGCGGCTGATGGCCCAGCGAAGCCGTGCCGAGTGGGCCCTGCGCTGGTGGATGCGCCTCAAAACGGCCGTGCCCTGGGCCGTGCAGCCGCTTCGGGCGCTGGCCAGGCGGATGCGGGGCAGACTGGCCGAGTACCAGCAAGGCCTGGAGATTGACTGGTCGCTCACCCGCGCCGCGCCTTGGGGCGAGTATGCCCAGGTGCGGCTCAACGTGAGGGGCCGCGACGCCGAGGGCGTGGTCGAGGAAAGGGACGTGCCGGCGCTGGCCGAGGAGGTCGCCGACCTGCTCTCGTCACTGCAGGACCCGACAACGGGCGAGACGATCTACGAGCAGGTACTGGCCGGGCGAGAGCTGTATGAGGGCCCCTATGCGGCCGATGGCGCCGACGTGGTGGCCCTGCCGCGCGACGAGCGGTACCTGGCCGTGAGCGCGCGGCAGGGCGTGGGGAGCCTGCCGCTGCTGGACGTGCAGCCCGATCCGGTGGTGCCGCTGGACCCGCCCTGGGGCGTCCATGCCCAGCGGGGAGTGCTGTTCGCGGCGGGCCCCCAGATCGCGCCGGGGGTCCAGATCACCGACGCGGCGCTGGCCGACCTGGTGCCGACGCTGCTGTACCTGCTGGACGAGGCCGTGCCCGAGGACCTGGACGGCCGGGCGCTGCTGGAGATCGTGAGGCCGGAGGTCGTGCGCGAGCGCGAGGTGCGCACCGGGCCGCCCTGGCCGCCACCGGAAGCGGGGGCGGGCGCGGCCTACTCGGCGGAAGAGCAGGCCCAGATCGAGCGCCGGCTGCGCACGCTGGGGTATCTCTAGACCGCCCGCGCCCAGTGTGCCCGAAGGGACGAGGAGACGACGAATGGTTCGCGTACTGCCAAGGCTTCGGAGGCTGATGCGCCGACTGGCCGGCCGGCCCGCTGGGTCGAGGCCGACGGACTTCGTACCCGTGAGGCGCGACGGCCTCGGGCCCGAGGGCGATGCCGCCGAGGTGCGTCGGCTGCGCGTCTTCTTCGTGCCCGGCTACGACCGGTGCAACTACCGCTGCCCCTACTGCATCACCGGCCTGGACCACGCCCGGCGCCAGGAATGGGACAGCAGTCACTACCTGCCCGTCATCGAGAGCCTTGCGGCCCTGGACGCCTTCCTGGACATGGTCGAGCTGGGCGTCGGGGGCGAGCCCCTCACCTCCCGGACGATCCTGGAGGGGGTCAGGCGCCTCTGCCTCAGCCCCAGGGTGGGGGTCGTGAACCTGGTCACCAACCTTTTCTCGGGCGCCGACGACCTGCGGGCGTGGCTGGGCGAACTACCCGCGGGCAAGCTGGCGCTGGCCTGCACCTACCACCCCAGCAACGCCGGCGACCTGGGCGCCTTCCTCGACAAGGTGTGCTTCGTGCGGGATTGCGGGGTGGAAGTGGTCGCCGGCTGCGTCGCCTACCCACCGAATCTGCCCCTGGTGGCCGAGATGAAACGGCGCTGTGATGCCCTGGGCCTGCCCCTGTTCGTGAATGCCTTCTTCGGCGAGCACGACGGCAAGCAGTACCCCCACGGGTACTCGGACGACGAGCGCGAATTCCTGCGCCCCCTCGTCTACTCGGAGCACGACTTTGAGTACCTGTTCGTGCCACGTAACACGCGCGGCGAGACCTGCGGCGCGGGATGCTCGGCCGTGATGGTGGCGCCCAACGGCGACTGCTTCCGCTGCAGCCACGAGTACAACGACGGGTGGCCGCCACTGGGGAACCTGCTGCGCGACGGCGGCCTCCGCCTGCTCAGCGAGTACCTGCCCTGTCCCGCTGACCACTGCTTCTGCACCGCCGAGACGGTCAACACGCTGCACTTCGAGGAACGCTACGAGCACGGCCGCAACTTCCGCCTCTACCGGCGCAGGGACGATGCGCCCGACGGGACGGGCGACACGCAGCGAGGACCACGGGCATGAGGGACCAGTCGGGCGAGCCGGGCCCGAGGTCGCCCCGGCGAGCCGGGAGCCGCCTGCACAGCGCCCTGCGGTGGCTGGGCGCACTGACCGGTGGTCGCCCGTGGGTCGGCCCCGCACAGGTGCAGCTCGGCCTGAGCGACGCCTGCGACGGACACCGCGTTTTCTGCCGGTACGCGTCCGGGACCACCTGGCGCCCCTCGTCCACCCCGCTGATGTCCCTGGAGCTCGCCGAGGCGATCCTGACCGCCCTGGTACGGGCTGGCGTGGCAAGTCTCGAGGTCTGTGGGCGCGGCGAGCCGCTGCTCAACCGGGCGTGCGTGGATGTGCTGGCGACGGCGCGGGGCCTGGGCTTGGCCACCTCGCTCGTGACCAACGGCCGGCACCTGCTCCGGCATGACCTGGCCCGGCTAGTGCGCCTCGACCCCCAATACGTCAACGTGAGCCTGGACGGCGGCACCGAGGACTCCTACGAGGCCCTTCACCGGGGCGCGGCCGCGGGAACGTGGCAGGCCGTCGTTGAGGGCGTGCGAGCGCTCGTCCAGGCGAAGCAGGAGGCGCACAACCAGACCACCGAGGTGACCCTGTCCCTGGCCGTCTGCGGGCCCACGGCCGAGGACCCGGAGCGCATGGCCCGCATCGCCGCCGACGTGGGCGCCACGGGCATCCTGCTCTTCCCGACGGCGCTGTACCAGGGCATGGACGACCTCGCGCTGGGCGACCGGCGTGAAGCGGCCGTGGCCAGCGCCCGTTGCGCCGCCGCGCTGGCGGAGCAGGCCGGCCTCAGCCACAACGTCGGCCGGTTCCTGGCGATGATGGCCGTGACCGACCCGCATCGGCACGCGCGCGAGATCGTGCGGCGCGTGCCCTGCTACGCCGGGCACTTCTTCGCGCAGATCGGGGCCGGTGGCGAGGTGTACCCCTGCTGCGCCTGCGATATGCTCGTGGGTAGGACGGAGGGCGGTGACTGGGAAGCGGTGTGGGGCTCGGAGAAGTACCATGAATTCCGCAGGGCGGCCCGGAACCTGCCCCGCGCGGGACAGCCGGACTTCGCCTGCTACTGCGAGTCGTGTTTCTACGCCTGGACGAATCTGAGGATTCATCGGCGCCTGAGGCCGTGGGCGAAGGCCTCGGCAGCCGAGGGACCCGGTGAGCCATGAGACAGGAGGACCTGCGGCGAGCAGCGCAACTGTGGGGCGACGACGTGCGTTCGGCCTACTACGACGCGGGCGGCGTGATGTGGGGCCAGTTGGTAGCCGTGCAGCGCCGGATCAACGAGAAGATCAGCGGCGACCCCGAAGTGGACTGGGTGGACCACCTCAAAGCGGCCCACCTGGGCGATAGGGCGCCCGTCGAGCACTGCCTGAGCCTGTGCTGCTGGCAAGGGGAAGTCGAGCGTGACCTGGCCCGCCGCGGCGTGTTCCGCCACTGCATGGCCTACGACATCTCGGAAGCGGCCCTGGCCCGGGCACGCGAGAAGGCCGCTGAGGAAGGCCTCCAGGGCATCGAGTACGTCTTGCAGGACGTCAACACCATAGTCCTGCCGGAGAACCACTTCGACCTGGTCGTGGCACGCGGCGCGCTACACCATATCGCCGCGCTCGAGCACGTGCTGGAACAGATCAACCGGGGCCTCAGAGACGACGGGCTGCTCGTGGTCATGGAATACGTCGGCCCGAGCCGCTTCGACTACTCGCGACGCCAGCTCGAGCTGGCTACCTGCGCCCTGCGCCTGCTGCCCGAGCGATTCCGGCGCAACGTGAGCTGGCAGCGGCTGGGACGCCTCGGCCCGGGCGGGAAACGGCCGGCCTCGGCCTGGGTCAAGCTCCTCTGGCTGAAGCTGCGTAACGGTACCCTCCTCCAGGCCCTCGGGCGCCGCGTCTACCACCGATGGCTGCGGGCCCGCGGCCTGCCCCATACCAAACAGCGCGTGCCGCGGATCGTGGGGTCAGAAATGGCCGTGGATGACCCCACCGAGGCCGTGCGGTCGGCCGAGATCAGACCGCTGCTGCGCGAGTACCTCGACATCATCGAGTATCGCCCCTACGGCGGGACCCTACTCATGCCCCTGCTGGACGACATCGCCGGCAACTTCGGGCCCGCACCGGGTGCCGCCGCCGCCGCGGGCGCCTCCGCAAACCCCGCCGCCGAGGCACTGCTCGATATGCTCTTCACCATCGAGGACGCACTCATGGCCGCCGGGGAGATCGACTCGGACTTCGCCTTCATCGTGGCTGGAAAACGGCGGGGAGAGGAAAGGCAGGAGACACCGCGGAGTGGGCAGAAGCAGGAAACACCGCGGGGCTCTGCCCCGCAC
>CAZSOQ010000222.1:0-6642 GCA_964608495.1 uncultured Armatimonadia bacterium
GCCCCCGTCATCCCCACAGCCGCCCCCAAGGCCATCAGAGACAACAGAATCCCCCGGTGCATTGTGTGACCGCCTCCCTTTGAGGGCCTGGGCTGGCTCCCTGGGGTCGGGGACGAGCCCGCGGCTCGACCCCTGATGCGCGGGAACCAGCATTACGAGGCTAGAGCGTCCTGAGGCCGCCAGGAAGTTCCCGCGGAGACGGATCCCGCACGGATAGGGGGGCTACGACTACTGTGAAGGCCCGCGTGTCAGGCGATGGGCGCGGCGCCCGGGACCGAAGGGCCGCTGGCCCGCCCGCCGCTGCTCACTGCGCCTCGATGATGCCGACCTCGATCAGCCGGGCCAGAATCTCCTCGCCCGACAGATACCCCTCCTGGCGCCCCAGCTCCTTGCCCTTCGCGTCCAGGAAGATCATTGTCGGGATGAGGCGCAGGCGCCAGCGCGAGGCCTCCTCGGGGTACTTGGCCGTGTCCACCCTCACCACGTCCACCTTGCCCTTCAGCTTGACCTCGAGCTCGTCGAACACGGGCTTGAGCTTCTTGCAGGCCTCACAATCCGTCGAGCCGAACTCGGCCAGGCAGGGCAGGCCTGATCCCGTCGGGATGGCCGGAGGCGTGCCGACGTTCCTGGCCGAGTCGGGCACCGGACCGCAGCAGCCTCCCTCCTCGCCGGGCTGCTCGCCTGCAGCGCCGGTCTGCGCCACAGCGGCGGCCTGCGCTGCAGCGCCGGTCTGCGCCACAGCGCCGGTCTGCGTGGCGGCCGATATGGCCCGCTGCTCACCCAGCTTGTAGCCGGCCAGGAAGGCCACAGCGGCGATGACTACCAGCAGGCCAACGACGCGATAGGGATTCATGGGCAACGCTCCCGAGTGTGCGCTGGGCCCAGTGTACCCGCCCCGGCGCTCAGGGCGCTCAGGGGATGTTCCGCCACATGTCCGTGGGCGATACCGTCTGGTCGTACTTGAGCCACTTGGCGTGCCCGTCGAAGAAGCAGTAGTTGGCGCCGCCGTTGTGCCGGCTCAGCTCCGCCGGGTAGTGGTGAACGGGCGGATAGTGCTCGGCGTCCTGGACGTGGTAGTGGGGACACACGCGGCAGGTGGCCTTGGACGACTCGCCCAGCATGATGAGCTGGCAGGGGTACTCGATCTGCGCCAGTGAGCCATAGTGCGGGATGCCCGTGTAGTTCGGGCTGGCGGGGTTCAGCGTGAACCCGGTGCAGATGTACCCGTAGCTGCCGACGATGTTGTGGCCTCCCACCGCCCCCCTGTGCGACGGACACACGATCACCTGCCAGTTCTTCACGTACGGCTGGAGCATCTCGAACCAGTAGGCATACACCGTGCTGGGGTCCCGGTGGCAGTGAGGCACGTACATCTCGTCGTAGTCCTGGGCGTACATCACGGCGGCGGTGCCCAACTGCTTGAGGTTGCTCATACAGGCGATGGAGCGGGCTTTCTCCCTGGCCCGGGAGAAGACGGGGAAGAGGATCGAGGCCAGGATCGCGATGATGGCGATCACCACGAGCAGCTCGATGAGCGTAAAACCGACCTGGCGCATGGTGCGGCCTCCTTTGGGCGCTACGCGAGCACGATAGCCTATGCTCTGGCGATAAACAACGCCTGCTATCCTGGCGACAATTCCTGCCAGGAAGATGGGACATTTGGTGGCATACAAGAGGCTAAAACCCGAACACAGCCCGAGAGGGACCTGCTCCCGCATGGCCGCCGATCCAGCCCAATCACGCGCGAAGCCAGCCTCGCAGGGCCCACCGCGCGGGCCGAGACCGCGCCGGCGGCGCAGCGACGTGCTACTTGCGCAGCTCGATCCACCAGCCCACCTCGGGCTCGCGGAGCAGGCGTATCCTGTCCATGCCGGCGGCCTTGGCCCTCTCGACGAGGTCCTCGTCGAGGAGCCGCCAGCCGCCTCCTTCGCCCTGGCCCTGCGCCAGGCTGTTCTTGCGTTCCTGCACCAGCGGGTCGCGGACCTTGGGGTCCAGGATGCGCGAGAACCCGCCGCCGACGTAGGCCACGCCGCCCGGCTTGAGGATCCGGTAGGCCTCCTTGAGACCCGCCAACTGGTCCGGCCAGAAGAAGATCGAGCCGCGGCTCACGACCAGGTCGGCGAAACTGTCCCGGAAGGGCATGTCCTGCGCGTCGCCCTCGATCGGGCGCACCCGCCCCCTGAGCCCGGCCTCGTCCACCAGCAGGCCGCACAGCCGCACGGCAGCGGGATCAATGTCCAGCATGTACACGGTGAGGTCGGTGATACGAGCCAGAGCCATGGCCAGCGACCCGCAACCGCCGCCCATGTCCACGCAGATGCCCTTGGTGATGCCGTAGTCGCCGACGACCTGCTGGGCGAGCGCCGGGTACACCGGGGCGAAGCTGGTCGTCGCCGTCTTGTAGAAGGGATACTGCTCGATCAACTGATCCCTGTAGTTGCCCGCCAGGGCCGGCGCGCAGGTGATGACGACCAACAACACCATACCGGGGATCTGGGCTCTCATCCCGGGTCCCTCCCTGTGGGTGCTCTTAAGATGCCGACAGGGCCGACGGCCCACGCCGGGGCACATCCCCGGCCTGACCCTCGGCCCCGCGGGCCCTACTCGCTCTACTTGAAGTTTAGCACAGCCTCTCGCGGCCAGTACTTCACATGGCCGTCCACGTACAGGACGTTCAAGGAGCCGAAGGAGCCCCCGTGGACCCCGCTGCCGTAAGAGACAGGCTTGCAGTACCAGTCGGAGGCCATCCAGTAGTCGGTGTCCCACATCTCGCTCATGACGCGGGTGGTGTTGCCGTAGCCGGCGCTGTTGACATAGAACTGGCGGTCTATCCACCCCAGGTAGTCGGGCGGTGAGGCGGGCGGAGCGGTGCTGGGCAGGGCGTCGAAGGAGAAGTAGTAGTACGAGATGTTGCCCGCCGTGCGGTTGGCGTCGGTGTCAATCAGGTACCACATGCCCATCTTCCTGGCCGAGGGGCAGTAGAAGATCTGGTAGTTCTTCACGTAGGGCATGATCTGGTTGACGAAGCGCAGGTGCGGGTTGCAGATGTGGTAGTCCACGGGGAACAGCTCGTCGTAGTCCTGCGCGTACATGTGGCAGGCCAGGCCGATCTGTTTGAGGTTCGACAGACAGCTCGTCTTGCGCGCCTGCTCGCGCGCGCGGGCGAAGACTGGGAAGAGGATCGCCGCCAGGATGGCGATGATGGCGATCACGACCAGAAGCTCGATGAGGGTAAAGCCGTGCCGGATCACGCGCTAGTCACCTCCGCGGCCGGGGGGCCGGATGCGACGCCGCACTACCATCGCTCGGACAAGCAAAACGCGCGGGCCCGCGCTGGTAGTTCCTGGTGCGTCGCACCAGCCGTGATTGGCGCAGGTCGGGGGAAGCCGGCCTCGTGCCCGTGGGCGCCGGAGGGGCTCAACTCAAGCGGGCCGCCAGATGGCGCTCGATGAGCTGGCGCAGGTGCTGCTCGGACGGGGCCCTGCCGAGGCTGACCACTTCGTCGTTGATCACGATGGACGGTGTCATGAGCACGCCGTACCGGCGCGCCTCCGCTGACAGAATGCCGTGCTTGCTCACCAGCACCTGGGGGCCGAACTCAGCCGCCACGCGCCGCACCAGCCGCTCGGCATGCACACACCGGCTGCAGTGCATCACCGTGCCGAACTCCTGCAGGCCGTAGATGATCCTGACGTGCACCAGCGGCTCGCCTGCCTCGGCCCCATTCCCGCCGGCCTCGGCCTTGGCTGCCGCCGCACCGCTGTCCCCGGCTTCCGCGGCGTCCTCCCCGACGCCGACGGCCCGGCCGGGGTGCGCCTCATCGCCCTGCGCGGGAGGTGGTATGCGCAGGTTGCCCGCGCACCGCTCGCTGACCTGTGGGCGACACCGGCGGACCTCCCAACAGGGGGCGAAGTCCAGGAGCCGGCGGATGGACCGGAGGGTGTAGCCCTCATCGTGGACCATCTCGTGGATGCACCGCAGCCAGCGCAGGTCCTGGGGTGAGTAGAGGCGCTGCCTGTTGCGTCCGCCGCGCGCGGGGGCTACCAGGCCCGCCTCCTCGTAGGCGCGGATCGTGCGTGGGGCGAGTCCCAGGAGCTGGGCGGCGATGGCGATGGTGTAGACGGGGCGGCTCTCGGCCTCCGCGGAGGCGTCCAACTCCCCGGACCTGCGGCCGGCCGCACCGGCGGGCTCGAGGTCCTCGTCAGGCCTGCTGCCGCGCTTCCTCGCCATGGCTTGCCTCACTTCAGTCCCATTACGCAGGGACAGAGGTACTGCCCGATCTGCCAGCTAAAGACCAGGGACGTGACGGTGGCCAGGGCGATGACGAGAATCAGGTACAGGACGACCTTGCGCCAGCCGATGGCGCGCGTGAGGATCAGAGCGCCGGGCAGGCTGAGGCCAGCGCCGGTCAGCAGGATGGCCAGGGCGGGCCCGGTGGCCATCCCGAGCTTGAGGAAAGCCTTGGTGAAGGCGACTTCCGACAGGATCGGGAAGTACATCAGCGCCCCGAAGACGCTGGCCGCGAGCACCGAAAGGGCGCTGTTGTCACCCACCAGGCGGTATACCCACTTGATGTCCAGATAGGTAGCCAGGGCGCCGATGGCCAGCACCGCTGGGATCAGGATGGGCATGACGAGCTTCACCAGGCCCCAGGTCTCCAGCATCCACTCGCGGACCTCTTCGATGCCCCTGAGCCTCAGGGCGGCCAGCACCGCCGCCGCCAGCACCACGCCGAGGACGGGAAGCTGGACCTGCCACGGCAGCTTCATGGAGCCCACCACGACGAAGACGAGCAAGAGGGCGATGACGACCAGCGAGCCGGCCAGCTCGGACCGGTCGGCCTTCGGCTGACCGCCGTCGGCCTGGGCCCCGCCGTCGGCTGCGGCGCCACCGGCGGCGGTGAGCAGCCCGTCGGCCCGGGCCTGCTCCTCGCGGCGGAAGATCCAGGCCGTGATCAGGCCGAGCACGATGGCGATGACGGGCACCGCCAGGGCTCGCCAGAGGCCAAGGCGCCAGCCTATCACCTGGAAGACGAAGATGAGGCTGACCACGTTGATGGCGGGGCCCGCGTACAGGAAGGTGAAGGCGGGGCCCAGGCCCGCTCCGGAGCGGTAGATGCTCACGAACAGGGGCACCACGTTGCACGAGCACAGGGAGAGCAGCACACCCGACAGCGCCGACACCAGGTAGGCGGAGGCCCGGCCGGCCTTGGGGCCCAGGTAGTACAGCACGGCGGCCTTGGGCACGAAGGCAGCGATGGCGCCCGCCAGCAGGAAGGCGGGCAGCACCGTGGTCAGTATCCTCGGCGTGAAGATGCAGCAGGAGAAGACGTCAATTATCTCGATTAGCTTGTCGCCCATATCCCGGCCACGGGAGCGCGCGAGCATCGCGCTGCTGGTGTTTAGGTTACAACGCGAGGGGCGCGTTGTGCAGTTCCTGTAGGGAACCAAGGTGCTTGTTCTCGGCGTTCAAGGGCGGTAAGCTGGCGTGCCGGGGGACAGCGTGGGCGAGGATCGATCCTGCCCCCGCGCCGCGCTCGGGGCTGCCGCGGCACGGCGTCCCTTCCCGCAACGTACCCCGGCGGCCGGGCGCGGACCCGGCTCCGGGCGCACGCAGCAGCAGACCCGGCTTACCCAGGAGGATGGTCAGAGCTCATGCTGAGAACGAGATCCCTGGCCGTCGCGGCAGTGGCCTTGGTGGGCCTGGCCGCGCTGCTGTGCGTTGGCTGTGCCAGGCAGAAGGCGCCCGGGGCTCTCCCGCAGGCGACCCCTGCCCCTCAGGAGCAGGTCGTGCTCGACGTCTTCGTCCCCTGCGCCTTCGCGGACGCGACGTCGGAGATAGCCGAGATGTTCCAGGCGGAGCACCCGAACATCCGGGTCAACCGCACGATCGAGAACGTCGGCGTGTTGGTGCCGCGCATCGCCAACGGGGCCAAGCCCGATGTGTTCATGTCCATCGGCGACCGCGAAGTCGCCGGGCTGACGGAGAAGGGCCTGGTGGACGCGCAGCGCGACTTCTGCTTCACCAGCATCGTGCTCGTCGTGCCCCAGGCGAATCCCGGCAAGGTTGCCACCCTCAAGGACCTCGCCAAGCCGGCGGTCAAGACCATCGCCGTCGCCGAAGACGAGCTGTCCGTGGGCTACTACTCGCGCAAGATCCTGACGGACAACGGCGTATGGGACAGCGTGAAGGGCAAGCTGGTGCGGCCCAAGTTCCCCGTCGAGCTGCTCAAGATGGCGCGCGAGGGCAAGGTCCAGGCCTCTCTCGCCTACGCCGCCTGCTTCCGCGCCGAGGGCGGCGAGAAGAAGCAGATGGCCGCCCAGATCAAGCTCATCAGCGACTTTCTGGCCGACTACTGCCTGACCATCCCCTGCACCGCGGCCGTCATCAAGGGCGCCAAGCACCCGCAGGAGGCGCAGGCCTTCCTCGACTTCCTCACCAAGCCCGAGTGCCAGGAGCTCTTCGCCGCTGGCGGCTTCATGAAGCTTGATGACCCGAAGTGCTTCGTCACGCCGGGCGAGAAGCCCGCGGCCGGCGGCGAGAGCGACCAGCCTTCGGGCACCGGCGAGCCAGCCAAGCCCCAGGGGCAGTAGGTCCCGCCGCCGCTCGCCCGCCCTCCGACGAGGGCCGGCCAGCCGACCC
>CAZSOQ010000222.1:6652-8676 GCA_964608495.1 uncultured Armatimonadia bacterium
CGCGAAGGGTCGGCGCGCTGCTCGGCAGTGAGCCCTGCCCAGCAGCGCGTCGTGTCTCTTCAGCCCACGCGCGCGAAGGCCCGCGAGCCATCCCGCCGAACCTGTCGCTGTCGCGCGAGACAGGAGGGACCCTCGATGGGCGACTGGACGACGGCGGCTCTGCTTGTGGCTGCGCTCTGCCTTGGCTTCTCCCAGGGCCTGGCGGATGACGAGCGCGTTACGGTGCGCCCGCAGGACACCGGCGAGGCCCTGGCCAATCCCGGCATGGGCTGGGTGTTCCACTACTACGACAACGTGCCGCAGAACTACGGCTCGCGGCTCGAGCCGTCGGACACGCTGGACGACTTCCCGGGGCTTACGGTCATCTACCTGCGGATCCCCTGGTCCTATCTGGAGCCCGAGGAGGGGCGGTTCAACTGGGCCGTCCTCGACGGCCCGACGCAGCGATGGGTGGACAAGGGCAAGCAGGTGGCCTTCCGGTTCTCCTGCAGCGAATCCTGGACCCGCTACGCCACGCCCCGGTGGGTCGAGGAGGCGGGCGCGAAGGGATACAACTTCCGGCCGGGCGAGGGCGTGTGCGAGGACGGGCCCTTCTGGGAGCCGGACTTCGACGACCCCGTCTTCCTCGACAAGCTCGACCACTTCCTGGCGGCCGCGGCGGCGCGCTACGACGGCAGCCCCCAGGTGGCCTTCGTGGACGTGGGGTCCTTCGGGGTATGGGGCGAGGGCCACACCTACTCGAGCACCCGTCTCGACTACCCCGCGAGCACGATCCGCAGGCACCTTGACCTGCACCTGAAGCACTTCCGGCACACACTGCTGGCGGCCAACGACGACTTCGCCCTGCACGGCCGCGGGCCCGAAGTCCTCGACTATGCCCGCGAGAAGGGCCTGACCCTCCGCGACGACAGCATCCTGGTGCAGGGCGGCGACCGCGCCTACCTCAGCGCTGCCCTGGCCCCGGCCTTTTGGCCCCGCCTCCCCGTCATCCTCGAATCCGAGCACTACGGCGGCTCGCGTGACCGGGGCAACTGGCAGGACGGGAGCAAGTACCTCGAAGCCCTCGAGGAGTACCACGCCAGCTACGCCTCGATCCACTGGTGGCCGCGCGAATTCCTCGAGGAGAACCGCGACCTGATCAGCCGCATGAACCTGCGCCTCGGGTACAGGCTGCAACTGGTCGAGGCGTCCTGGCCGGAGAGGGTGCTAATGGGCGAGCGGTGGCGCCTGGCCTGGCAGTGGCGCAACGCGGGCGTGGCGGCGTGCCTGCCCGGCGGCTTCCCCGCAGTGACGCTCAGGGACCCCGAAGGAGGCATCGCGGGCGTCTTCGTGGACGAAGGGCTGGCCCTGCGCGACCTGCCCGTGGGGCCGCCGGGGCAGGCCGAGACCCGCGCCCACGAGGTCGCCTTCGAGCTGCCCTTCGACCTCAGGCCCGGGACTTACGACGTGCTGGTATCGGTGGGCACGCGCACGGGCACGCCCACCATCGCCCTGCCCCTGCCGGACGGCGACGCGCATCGCCGCTATCGCGTGGGCGAGATGAGGGTGGTGGGGCATTACGACGCCGTGGTGGGCGAGCCGCGCCGAGCCGGCGACCAGTGGTTGCTCCCGGTCACCTGGACCGTGAACCTACCCCTGCGGGCGGGCGTGACGCCCTTCTGCCACTTCGATCGCGACGGGAAGATCGCCTTCCAGGGCCTTCCCGACCCCGCCGGGGCGAGGCAGGCGCTCGAGAGCTCGGGCACCGTCGAGCTGGGCCTGACCTTCTCTGTGCCGGACTGGGCGCGGGGCCAGAGCTTCGACGTGAGGATCGGCCTGTGGGTGCCAGAGCGGGTCGGCCGTCCCGACGAGCGCATGATCCCCGATAGCGGGGACCTGGACCGCCGCATACCCGTCGGCACGCTGAGCATCGCCCAGGACGGCGCGGTGACGCTTGGCGGGGCCGCGGGCGACTGACCGCTGCCCCGCTGATCACCTATGGCGTAGCCTGCCGCACAGTCCCGGCATGTGTAGCTCTCCGGGGT
>CAZSOQ010000223.1:0-8671 GCA_964608495.1 uncultured Armatimonadia bacterium
TAGCTGAGGGCTGTGGGGAGGATGGTGGCGATGAAGGGCCACTTGCGCCTGCGGAAGCGGCGGAAGAAGAGGGCGCCGGGGACCTGAAGGACGGCATAGCCCACCATGCCCACGCCCGGGAGCAGGCCGATGAGCAGGTCGGAGGCGTGAAGGTGACGGAGGAAGGCGGCCAGGACGGTGGTGACGCTGACGCAGGCCGCGGAGAAGCCCCACAGGCCCTCAGCCACCAGATTGGTCGCCATGTTCCGCCAGAAGTGCCTGACCCGCAGGTCGGGATGGGCGGCGGGCTGTGACGTAGATTCGGCGGGCATGGATGCTTGGCTCGCAGGGGGCCCGGGGACGCGCCGTTGCCGGCCGCGAGCGGGCCAACGGAGGAAGCTTACGCGACGGCGGCGGCCGGAGCAATAGGCCGCCCCAGGGCGCTCGGTGTGGGGGGCGAGGCAGTGCTCTTGTCGGCATTGTCGGGCCGGTCAGCCCAGAGTATCATGCACGTCCACAGGCCGCTTGTCCGGGAGGGATAACGATGCCTGACGGGCTTGCCGCGGACGGAGGCACCCCGGTACGACGGGAACCCTTTCCCTCGCGCCCCAAGTTCACGCTCAGCGACGCGCGGCATTTGCTGGAGGCGCTGAACCAGGGCACGCTCTTCTTCCCCTCGGGGAGCAAGGTGTACGACTTCCAGCGACGCTTCTCCTCACTGTACGCGGTGAAGTACGCCACCGCCTCGACCTCGGGGACGTCGGCGATCCACGTGGCGGTCGGGGCTATCAACCCCGACCCCGGGGCCGAGATCATCACCACGCCCGTGAGCGACATGGGCACGGTGGCGCCGATCCTGCTGAGCAACTGCGTGCCCGTGTTTGCCGACGTGGAGCTGGATACCTTCAACCTTGACCCGAACGATGTGGAGGCGCGGGTGACCGACCGCACGGCGGCGATCATCGTCGTGCACTGCTGGGGCCAGCCGGCGAACATGAGCCGGTTCCTCGAGCTAGGCCGGCGCCACAACCTGGCGATCATCGAGGACTGCTCCCAGGCGCACGTCACGCGGTACCGGGGCGAGCTGGTGGGCACCCTGGGCGACCTGGGGGCCTTCAGTCTGCAGGACTCCAAGCACCTGCAGTGCGGCGACGGGGGAGTGACCATCACGGACCGCGACGAGTATGGCGAGCGGATGGAGCTGTACGTGGACAAGGGGTGCGACTGGACCGAGGACCGAAAGTACCGGCTGCGGTATGCCTTCCTGGGGCCGTGCTACCGAATGACGGAGCTGCAGGGCGCCGTGCTTTGCGCGCAACTGGACACCCTGGAAGAGCGCGTGCGGCGCCGGCAGGAGCTGGGCGACAGCCTGGTCCGGATGCTGGACGCCGTGCCGGGGGTCTTCCCGCCGCGCAGGTTCGCGGACCGCGAGCACAGCTACTGGCAGTTCCCCCTGCGGGTGGATGCGGACGCGCTGGGCGTGATGCCGGCGCGGTTCGCGGAGCTGCTGCAGGCCGAGGGCATACCGGCCGGCGGGAGCTGGATAGGCAAGCCACTGTACCTGTTCGAGGCGCTGGCCGAGCAGATCACCTATGGGTCGTCGCACTGTCCCTTCAACTGCCCCGTGCGCGACGGGGACCCCGTGGAGTACTACGAGGGGATGTGCCCGAACGCCGAGCTTGGGCTGAAGCAGCTCGTGACCATCGGGCTGCACGAGGGGTGGACGGAGCGCGAGGTGCAGGACACGGCGGCAGCGATCCACAAGGTGGCCGAGACGCTGACCTCCTGAGCCGCGGTGCTCACTCCTCGTCGTTGGGCCGGGGCGCAGACGGAGGCGCAGCGTCCTCGGGGGGGCCCTGCCGCCTTGGGCGGAGGAAGTAGGCGGCGAGCAGGGCGATGCCTACGCACAGAGCCACCAGGGCGCCGCGCACCTCGGGCAGGGCCGCAAAGCTCATCCTGAGATGGATGCCGGAGACGTACATGAGCGTCGGGCCGAGGACAAGGCCCACCCCCAGGCCCACGCAGACCATGCCCCAGACGAAGGTGCGCAGGTCACGGTCGGCGGCCAGAGCCGGGACAGCCGGCGGCACGTCAGGGGCGCCTGCGCCGGGCTCGCGCCGGGCCTTTCGCCCGAGGCGGTAGAGGAGCCAGAAGACCAGGACGGGGATGCCGAAGAGCACCCACAGGATGATGCCCACTCCCACGAGGAACGCAATCACGTCGCCGGCGTTGCCATATGCCACGGACTCGATTCCCTCCTGGACCGGCTGGGTCTGTCACTGTAAGGAGTCGGGGCGGGACCGGCCGGTTGCATGGGTCCGTGCAACCGGTCGGCGAGGGACGGACTCCTTGCTTCCGAGGACCACACCATGCAGCTCCGGCCGGACCCGCAACTGATCGCCGCTGCGGCCGACGGCGACCATGAGGCCTTCGAGGAGCTCATGGGGAGGTGGCTGCCCCGGGCGCACTCGATGGCCCGGCGGATGCTCGGCGATGCGGACCTGGCGGAGGATGCAGTGGCGGAGGTGGCGGCGGTGGTGTGGCGCAGTCTGCCGGCGCTGAGAGACGCGACAGCCTTCGCCGGCTGGCTGAGGGCGATCACGCTGAACGTCTGCCGTCGCCTGGCGAGGAGAGGCCTGTTGGCGGCGGCCGCGGTCGAGCCGCGGGGCGATGGCCCAGACCCCGGCGCCGGGCCCGCAGCCGAGGCTGAGACGAGGGCGCGAGCGGCCGCTATCCGCCGGGAGCTGGCCTGTCTGCCCGAGCTTTACTGGCGAAGCCTGGTTCTGTACTATCTGGGCGACGTGTCGGTTGGTGAGATCGCGCAGGAGCTGGGCCTGCCGGCGGGGACGGTGAAGTCACGCCTGTCTCGCGGACGGGCCCTGCTCGCCGAGCGACTGGCCCGGGCCGGCTGGGGCCCGGAAGAGCTGCCGAGCGAGGGACGGGAATGACCTGCGAGGAAGCGCACCGGTTGATGGCCGAGCTGGCCGAGAAGGGACGCGGCCAGGCGCCGGCGGAGCTGCAGGCTCACCTGGAGTCCTGCCGCGACTGCGCGCTCGACGCCTGGGTCATGCTTTCGCTGGCCGGATCGCCCGACGCCCGCGCGGGCGAGCTGACCGAGGACGCGGCCCGGCGGGTGGCCCGTGAGGCGGTAGCCCGTGTCCGGCAGGCCGATCCGGCCGCCGAGGCCCGGCAGCGGCGCGAGTCCAGGCGATGGACGCGGATAGCCATCGCCGTGATCACGGCACATGCCGTCGCCTGCGGGCTGTTCGTGAGCCTGGTGACGCCTGTGCTGATCGAGCGCGCGACGGCACTGCTTCACAGCCTGCTGGGGGCCGGGGGCCGCTGAGAGGCGTCGGGCTGCGCGCGGTCAGAGGTCGTACGCCTCGCGGCGGATGATGTCTTCCTGCAGGTCCGGGCTTAGGCGCACGAAGTAGTCGCTGTATCCCCCGATGCGCACCAGCAGATCGGCATGGCTGTCGGGGTCGCGCTGGGCCTCGCGCAGAAGCTCCGCGCTGGCCACGGTGATCTGCACCTGCTGGCCCCCGAGGCGGAAGTAGCCCTGAACGAGCGCGACGACCCTGGCGCGCGCCTCGGCCTTCGCGAAGCACTGGGGCGTGAGGGTCAGGTTGCACAGGATGCCCATGGGGCCGAGGGTCTGATCCACGCCGGCGGCCGCGGCCAGGGCGGCCGTCGGCCCACGCGTGGCCCGACCCGCCAGCGGCCCGATGCTGTCCTCGACGGGCTCGCGGGCGCGGCGGCCGTCGGCGGACGCGGCAAGCTGGGCGCCGAAGGTCAGGTTGCGGCCCAGGACGATGACGCCGCCGCCGTAGGGCCCGCCGCGATGGGTGCGGAAGCGCTGCAGCATCTCCCAGTGGTGATCGGCCACGCGGGCGGCCATGGCGTCGGCCTCGGCGTCGCCCTGGCCGTACTTGGGCTGAGTGAGCAGCAATCGGCGCAGGGGCTCGCGGCCGGCGAAGTCCTCTCGCAGGGCGGCGGCCAGCTCGGCCAGGGCCACCCGGCGCTCGTCGAAGACCAGGCGCTTGATGGCCGTCAGGGCGTCGCCCGTCACAGCGATGCCCAGGGTCATCACCTCGCCGTGGCCGTATACCGCACCACCGCCGTCGGGGTCGAGCCCGCGCGCCAGGCAGTCGTCAATCAGCAGCGAGCGGAAGAGCTTGGCCCCCAGGCGGCTGCGGACCCTCTGGCCGAGGTTTGACACCGCCACCATCTCGGCCGTGGCGTGGCGCAACTGCCGCTCGTAGGCCGCCCACAGGTCGTCGAAGGTGGCGAAGTCCTCGGCCCTGCCCGTGGGCGGGCCGAGTCGCTCGCCCGTGAGCATGTCCACGCCGTCGTTCAGGGCCAGCTCCAGCACCTTCGCCAGGTTGATGTCCGCGTCCTCGCCGCCCAGGTTCGAGCGCCCGGGAATCTGGATCTCCGTGCAGCCGCCGAAGGCATACTGCCGCGCGTCCTCGAGGCTCACACCCACGCGCTGCAGGGCCGGGACGATGACATCGTCGTTGTAGATCGCCGGCATGCCCATGCCCCGGCCCACGACCTCGATCGCGCGCTCCCACAGCCGCGCGGGGCTGCCGTGGAACACCCGCACCGAGAGATTCGGCGCCGGCAGTCGCAGCCGCTCGGCCACCTCCAGGCACAGGTAGGTCAGGTCGTTGGTGGCATCGCGCCCGTCGGAGGTCTGACCCGCCAGGGCCATGTTCCACCCGCGTACCTCGTTGAGCCGAATCCACACGTCCTCGAGGAGCTCGAGGGCCTGGGGCCGGGTGAGCCGCCCGTCCTCCAGGTCGTCGCGCAGGAAGGGCCACAGGTACTGGTCGAAGCGCCCGGGGTTGTCGCAGCCGTCGTACATGAACACGAACCAGAAGAGCTGCAGGGCCTCGTGGAAAGTGCGCGGGGGTTCCGCCGCGACGTGGCGGCAGGCGTCGGCCAGACGCAACAGCTCAGCCCGGCGCTCCTCGGTGAAGCCATCGGCCCGGCCGGCGTCGCGGGCCGCCGAGGCGTAGCCGCGGATGAAGTCCTGCAGGCCGCGCAGGGAAGTGAGCGCGGCGAGGGCCGGCGTGCGCCCCTGATCGGTCTCGTGGGCCTGGGCCCAGTGCTCGGCGAAGCGGGCCAGGCCGGCCAGGCCGTCACGCATGACGCGCTGCCAGTTTATCACCATGTGGCCCTGGTACTGGGCGCCCCAGTAGACCGGCGTGACGCGCCGCAGGCCGCGCCGGGCCAGCTCGTCCCCGAAGGCAGGTCCGAAGGTGTGGGGCAGAATCTCGGCGACCACGCGGTCAAGGTAGGCGGCGTGCTCGGCGCTACACTCCGGGAGCGTCTTCAGGTGAGCGGCGAGGGCCGGGTCAACCTTGAGCCCGTCGGTGTAGAAGGTGGAAACGACCCGCGCGGGCCGGGGCTCGCCCAGAAGGAGATGGGCATCGTCGAGGGTCGGCGCCGTCCGCCGCCAAGTCTCCGCCTCGACCTGCGCCACGCGGAGATAGCGATGCCTGCCCTCGCTCGCCCACCAGGCCTCGGCGCCCGGCTCCTGCCAGTCGTGGGGGTAGGGCGTGCCGGGGGCCGTTCCCGCGGGCTTGTGCAGGCGCGCGAGCAGCCCCTCGATGCGGGCTGTTGACGGACGGCGCTCGGTATCCACGAGCGCGTCGCGCTCTCCTTCCTGCGTCCTTGTCGCCATAGGTCGTCGGCCTTCTGCGATTGCGGAGTACGTCGCAGGGCTGGTTCAGAAGCGCAGTATTGTGTGTGCCGCGAAGGACGTCAACCTCGGCTGCCCGCGCGCCCAGCGATACGCCTTGTCAGGTTACTCGACCTCGATCCCAAGTAGCTCCTTCTTCCTGCGCCAGTAGTACTGGACCGCCTCCCAGGAAATGTCCGGGGGCATGGAGTGGTCGCAGGTCGGGAGGTAGCCTCCCTCCAGCGCGACCGGGATCTTGGCCTCAAGCTCGCGATCAATGGCGGGCGGTCCCGCCGCGATGGCCCGCTTGTCTAGGTTCCCGTGCAGGAGTAGCTGCTTGCCGTACCTGCGGCGCAGGACCGGCGCGTCCATGTGAGCGGCGACCTCGAGCGGCCACAGGTAGTTCATGCCGCAGCGCAGGAAGGGCCCGATGACCTGGGAGGCGTCGCCGTCGCTGTCCACTCCGCGCACGGGGACGCCCGCCTCGATCAGCAGGTCGTTGATGCGCCGGTAGTGCGGCCCGAAGAATTCCATGAACATGCGCGGGGAGATCAGCGGGGCGGTGTGGAAGGCCATGTCCTCCCAGAAGTCCACGGTGTCGGGCACGACGTCGCTGACGATCTGCTCGAGGAGGCAGTAGTGGAACTCGCCCCAGTGGTGGGCCATGTCGTGGATGAACTCCGGGTCGTCGTACAGCAGCGGCGCCATGTGCTCGATGCCGATAAGGTCGCGCAGGGGGCCGAACATGCCCAGATGCGGGTAGGCACTAACCACCAGGGGCACCTCGCGGTCTCGCCAGCCCGCAACCAGCTCGTCCCAGTTGTCGGGGAAGCGCCCGGGCGTGTCGGGGTCGTAGCGCCAGGCGACCTTCGCCTCCCAGTCGCGGCGGGTCTTGATGGGGTAGTCAATGAAGTTCGGCATGGAGGTCTCGCGGCCCTGCTTGAATTCGCGCCGCGTGATGCCCCGCTCGTCAACGTACGCGATGGTGTCCTCGTCTTCCTCGACCACCGCGTACTCATGCACGGGAAGCGGGCCGAAGTTGACGGGCACCGTCCAGACGGGATCGCACTCGGCCAGGTGGGGCGGCCAGTCGCCCTCCATGCCCTCGTCCCGCCAGCGCCGCAGCGTGCTCTCCCAGGGCCCCCATTCCTTGAGCACAGGGCGGTCCACCGGCTCGAAGCGGAAGGTCGCAAGATACCGCTCTCGTGGTGTCATCTGGCTCACCTGATCACCCCGCGTTGTCGGCGTTGTCGCCCTGGGGGCCGGCGCGCGGCTAGCCCTGGCCGTTGAAGAAGGCGTCCAGGGCGGCGTCGGCGCCTTCGACCTTCACCGGCTGTTTGAACACGTCCACCTGACGGTACTTACCCTTCGACCAGCCGTAGGTGAGGATGTCGTGCCGATGCGGCCCGAAGTGGGCCTCGCCCTCAGCCCACACCGGCACGGCCAGGTAGATCTCCTTGCCCGGGTAGTTCAAATCGTAGTCCTTGATGGCCACGGCCGCGTCGCTGCTGGACTCGATGGGCTCGCGGTCCGCCGCGGGCTGCAGACCCTCGTCCTTCACCTGCCAGACGTAGATGTTCTCGGGGCGGCTCGAAACCCCGTAGGCCGCGAAGCGGAGGACCAGCTCGACCACGCCGTCCCCGTTCAGGTCCTCCGCGGCCAGCAGGCCGCTCTCGTCGCACAACTTCTCGCCGTCCGGCCCGGGGATGCTGAACCACTCGCCCCAGGCCGCCCCGTCCCACTTGGCGATGACGAAGTAGGCGATCTCCACCGGCTCGTCCATCTCGTCGGTCCTGCTGAACTGGTAGCCGATGATGCACTCCTTGACGCCGTCGCCGTCCAGATCGGCCTGATGCACCACTGTGGTTTCGTAGCCGCCTGCGGCCAGCTCGGCCGTGTCGCACTTCGGCAGGCCACCCTCGGGCACCGTGACCGCCGAGGGCCCGGTCGGAGTCGGTGGCTCGCTGCGAACGGGGGGGCCTGCCGGGCCGACGGGAGCCTCGGGCGGCGGTGGCTTCGGGCAGCCCGCCAGCAGCAGCAGGGCCAGGCCCGCGACGAACAGACCGATCAGCGCTGGTCCTTTCATCGTGCTCACACTCCCCTCGTCCCTGTCCCCGGCTGCAGCAGGCTCGGGCGCCCTCGGGCGCGGCCCGGGACCGGCCGTGTCACCCGACCTGCTCCGCGACGCGCAGGCTGCGGGCGGCGAGATCGGAGATGCGGTTGACGTTCATGCCTTCCAGGGCGCTCTCGAGCGTGTCCTGCAGCGGGGCCACCCAGGCCTCGGGCAGGCCCGAGGCGCCCAGCAGCGCGCCCATCACGGACCCCGCGGTGGCGCCGTTGCAGTCGGTGTCCCAGCCGCCCATGACAGCGATGGCGATGGCCCGGCCGAAGTCGCCGTCGGCGTGGAGCAGGCCCATGAGCACCAGAGCCGCGTTGTTGATCGTGTGGACGGGATGGTAGTGCCCATACTTGGCGTTGATGCGCTCCCAGGTCCGCTGCCAGTCGCTGTCCTGGGTGCACCAGTCCAGGCAGTCGTCGAGGGCCTCGCGGAAGCGGCAGCGGGCCGGGATCTCGACGGCAGCGGCGGCCAGGGCCTCGGCCAGGTCATCGGTCGCCAGGGCGGCGGCGATCGCTGCGGCGAAGTACATCTCGCCGTAGATCCCGTTCCTGACGTGGCTGATGCAGGCGTCGCGCCAGGCGAACTCGGCGGCCTTCTCGGGCCAGCCCGGCGCGCCGTAGCCCCAGCCGTCGGCCCTGATCTGCGCCCCGATCCACTCGCGGTAAGGATTCAGGTAGGCCGCGGACTCGGGGGGCCACAGGTCCAGGACGAAGTTGCGGTAGGCCAAGCGCTCGGCCGTGTACACGCGATGGTAGGGGAAGTGCTCGAGCCACTGGACGGCCACATCGCGGGGCTGGAAGTCGGGGCCCTTCTCCTCGAGGATGTGCAGGCCGAGGACGGTGTAGTCGGTGTCGTCGTCGCGCACCCCGCGAGTGATGTTGCCGCGG
>CAZSOQ010000224.1:0-8625 GCA_964608495.1 uncultured Armatimonadia bacterium
CACCAAGGGTTTGGGGGTAGACCGTCCCCCGCACCACGCTTTCGCGCCCGGCGGCGTCCCCCGCCGCACGGTTTTGCGCCCGGCGCGCCCCACGTACCGTCTCGCTCCCCCGCTGTTTCCCCGAAGGGCCTGTCCCGCCCGTGGCGAATCTCGTCCCGGCGCCTTCGTCTACCCTTGGCCCGTCATGGGAGGCCGATCGTCGTGCAGTTCCCCAGGCATGTCATCGAGAAGGACGTGGTGGTTATCGGCGCGGGCCCGGCGGGCCTCTGCGCGGCCCTTGCGGCGGCGCGTCTCGGGTCCCGCACGGCGCTGGTCACGGACCGCCCGGTGTTGGGCGGCTCGGCGAGCAGCGAGGTGCGCGTGACGCCTTCCGGCGCCGACACCGCCCCGTGGAATCGCTTCGCCCGCGAGACGGGGATCATGGAGGAGATGTCGCTCCGCCTGGCCCACAAGGCGCACGTCAGCGGCCTCTGGCGCTGGATTCAGTATGACGAGCTATACTTCGACCTGGTGTACGCCGAGCCGAATCTCGAGTTCTTCCTCAACACCACGATCCACGCCGCCCACTGCGAGCGCCCCGGCCGGCTCGACGCCCTCGAGGGCATCCAGCTGCGCTCCGAGCGCGTGCTCGAGTTCCGCGCGCCCTTCTTCGTGGACTGCTCGGGCGACGGCGTCGTGGGCTTCCTGTCGGGTGCGGAGTATCGTGTCGGCCGCGAGAGCAAGTCCGAGTTCGGCGAAACCTACGCCCCCGACGTCGCCGACCGCCGCACCATGGGCGCCACCCTCCTCTTCTCCACTGTGGACCGCGGCCACGCCGTGCCCTTCACGGCTCCCGACTGGGCTCTGGACGTCCGCGACCTCCCCACCCTCCTCGAACCGTCCAAGGCCATCGGCCGCGGCTTCTACCGCCGCCCCGACGGCACCTTCTACGGCCTGTGGTGGGCCGAGTACGGCGGCTCTCTCGACTCCATCCACGACGACGCCGATGTCCTCTGGCACACCCGCCGCCTGGTCTACGGCCTCTGGGACTACATCAAGAACAGCGGCAAGTTCCCGGAAGTCGAGCGCCTGGAGATAGACTGGATCGCCTACCTGCCCGGCAAGCGCGAGTCTCGCCGCCTGATCGGCCCCTACATCGCCACGGCCAACGACTTCCTGACCCAGCGCGATTTCAACGACGCCATCGGCTTCTGCGGCTGGCCCATTGACATCCATCCCCCCGACGGCTACCGCGATCCCCTGCCGGCCTGCACCCACGATTACCTGCCGGGCATCACCGACATCCCCTATCGCTGCCTCTACTCGACCAACGTCGAGAACCTCCTCTTCGCCGGGCGCGATGTCAGCGTCTCGCACGAGGGCCTGGGCACTCTGCGGGTCATAGCCACCACGGCCGTCATGGGCCAGGCCGCGGGCACCGCCGCCGCCTACTGCGCCGCCCACGACCTCAAGCCCGCCGACCTCTATCCGGACCATCTCCCGGAGCTTCAGCGCATCCTCGCCCGCCACGACCAGTCCATCCTTGGCCATCGCCTCCTCGAGGACGATGACCTCTCGCGCACCGCCACCGTCCGCGCCTCCTCCGAGCGCAGGCTCCAGGTGGTCGAGGGCGACCAGTGGTACAACCTGGCCCAGCGCCTCGGCTTCCTCTGCCCGGTCGAGTCCGACGAGCTCGAAAGCCTGTCCTTCTACGTCCGGCCCGTGCGCCCCACCGAGCTACGCGCCCGCGTCTTCGGCTGCGACAAGCCCCACAACTACCGCCTGCAGAACCTGCTCGCCACCGTCGCCGTGCCCTGCCCCGAGGAGGGCTGGGTGACCCTGGACCTGCGGGTCAGCCCCGGCGACGGGCGCAAGGTCTTCGTGGTCTTCGACACCAACCCGGACCTGCACCTGCGCTTCGCCGACACGCGGCTGACCGGCGCCCTCGGCCTGGCCGTCGCCGACAGCCCCGAGATCGGCTACGCCACGTCCTTCCGTTCCCTGCGCCTCACGCCCTGCTTCAAGATCGCCCCCGAGCAGCGCGTCTTCCGCCCCGAGGCCCTCCAGGACGGCTACATCAGGCCCCACGGCCTGCCCCACCTGTGGTCCTCCGACGAGATCGCTCCGGGGCGCCCCGCCTGGGTCGAGCTTACCTTCCGCCACGAGGCCCGCATCGCCGCGGTCGAGATCGTCTTCCACACCGACCTGAACACCCAGCGCCACGACATCACGGGCATGCACCCCGTCGTCCGCGACTACGAGCTCCTGGCGCTCACGGCCGAGGGCGAGCGGCCCCTGGTCCGCGAGGAGGGCAACATCCTCCGCTTCCGCCGCCACACCTTCCAGCCCCTGCTGGCCCGCGGCGTGCGCCTCATCGTCTATAGCGCCTGGAACACGCGCTACGCCGAGGTCTTCGACCTGCGCGTGTACCCCGAGTAGGCCGCACGGAGGCTCTCGCCCCATGGCTCGCCATCGTCTGCCCATGCGCCCCGGGCTCCGGCGCCTTCGGCTCTGCCCGGCCGCCGCCGGCCTGGCCGTCTTCGCGGCCGCCCTGTGCCTCGCCGCGCCCGAGATCGTCCGCGACGACCCCGCGACGCTTACCATCCGCAATCGCCACCTCGAGGTCCGCTTCTCCGACGGCGCCCTCCGCGCCCTCACCGACCGCTGCACCGGCCGCGCGCTCCTCCAGTGGCCCGCCGACACCCCCGCCTGGACCGTCGAGGTGGACCACCGGACCCTCCAGCCGCCCGCTGCCGCGTCCCTGAGCCCCGTCTCCCACTCAGGCCTCGTGTCCGTGACCGCCACCTCCGCCGTCGCGGGCGACGATCCCATCACCGGCGCTTACCGCGTGACCCTGGGCGACGACCCCTGGGCCGAGCTTTCCATCCGCATCGAGAACCGTGGCCGGCGCGAGGTCGAGGTCCTGACCTTCCCCAGCGGCGCCTTCTGGCCCACCGGCCCTGGCCGATTCCTCGTCCTGCCCTACCAGAGCGGCATGATCCTCCCCCTCGACCACCGCTTCCCCCGCATCCTCAAATACGGCCTCGTCCCCTTCGTCGAGGGCTACCCGGGCAACCTGTGCAGCATGCAGTGGTTCGGCGCCTACGACGATGCCGGCGCCGTCATGCTCCTGGGCACGGACCGCTACGGCTCCCTCAAGCGCCTGGGCGCCCAGCCTGACGAAGCAGCCTCGCCCGGCGGCGGCCGCGCCCGCGTGGTCTGCGAGCACCAGGCTTCCCTGCGCCCCGGCGAGGCCTTCAGCCCCGCCCCCTGGCGCGTCCTTGCCCTGCCCGGCGGCGACTACCGCGCCATGTGCGCCGCTTACCGCGACTGGGTCCGCGAGCGCCAGGCCCCCGGCGCCGCCGTCGCCCGCGACCGCGTAGGCGCCGTCGAGAAGACACCCCTCCAGTTCGTCTCCTGGCAGGCCAGGCTTGTCGCCCGCCCTCACCTCGCCAGGGTCCTCACCACCCACGGCTACCCCGAGCACGCCGTCCGCACCGGCGCCCGCGGTGAGCCCATCCCCTACGTGCCCTACGGCCTTGCCCTGGCCCTCGTCCGGCGCTTCGAGGACATCTACCGCAGTCCCCTCACCCCCCAGCTCTGGAGCCCCTTCGTCGAGGGCGGCGGCTGGAAGCTCTTCCCCCACCGCGCCTTCCTGGAGGACCCGATCGTCGTGGACGGCCTGCGCTTCCCAGGCCTCAGCCTCCCCGACTTCCTCGCCGAGACCGACCGCCGCGGCTCGCCCATCTTCCTGTACGTCAACCCGTCCTTCTGGCGCAACGGCAGCTCGGACTTCGACATCGCCGACATGTTCGACAAGGACGGCGACGGCGTCGGCGACACCTTCGGCGGCTTCGAGGCCCAGGCCAGTGACGACTCGGCCTACGTCAGCCCCCTGCCCGTCCGCCCCTACCTCGTCGCCCAGCTCTCCCGCCTCTCCGGCTCCGGCCCCGACGCCCTGGGCACGGCCAACGGCATCATGTTCGACTCTTCCCAGGTCTTCGGCGCCGGCCTGTGGTGGGGCAGCCGCGTGCGCGGCGACCGCATCTCCTGCCTCGACCGCAACCCCCGCGCCCGCTACCTCGAGCGCTACGGCTACTTCGGCCGCGACAGCGGCGTGCAGGACAAGCTCGCCACCTACCTGGCCCTTCACGAGGCCACGCCTCACGCCGCCAAGGCCGGCGAATGGATCGGCGAGTTCGAGACCCTTTTCCTCGACGTCAACGCCGGCAGCGTCTGCCTCAAGCGTGAGTATCCCGACACCACCCCGCGCCCGCCCGACGAGAACGTCATCCCGGTCCCGCTCTTCCAGATGGTCTACGGCGACAGCGGGGTCTTCGTCATCCGCGTGGGCGCGGCCTGCGACGCCACCCTCGCCGCCGGCAAGCCCGACGAGGCGATCCCGGCCGAGGTGTCCCGCCGCGGCAGCGCCCTCTTCGGCGCCGTCCACCAGGTGCTCTACTGGGGCGGCGTGCGCTGGGCCGGCCTGGCCTACAACCGCCTCCGGCCGCGCACCTGGATGGTCGTGCGCGACAATGCCGCCCGCCACGCGATCTTCGCGGGGCGCGCCCGCTTCCGCATGTTGGCCCCCGCCGGCGCCGAGACCACCGGCCTCTTCACCGTCCGCGAGACCTCCTGGCTCGACCAGGACGGCGCGACCGTCGGCCTGCACTGGGACAACAACGCCGGCCGCGACGCCGCCGTCACCGGCCTCCTCGACGGCGAGACCGTGGCCGTCTCGTCCCTCTGGGGCGCACCGGACTTCCTCCCCTCGTCCCTCGACCGCCTCCGCGCCGGCGCCACCCTCACCCTCCTGCGTGACGGCCACTTCGCCGCCTGGGCCTTCGCCGGCCACGCCTCTCGCGCCGGCCGGCCCGCCCTCGCCATCACCGACAGCCTGCCCACCCCCGAGGGCCTCAGCGTCGTCTGGGACGGCTCCTACCTCAGCGTCGCCAACGAGCAGCCGCGCGACCGCCGCGTCCGCGTCGAGTTCTCCGCCCCGCCGGGCAGGCTCGTCCCCTTGCCGCCCTACCAGCCTTGCCGCCCCGACGGCGCGCCCATCGAGGACGCCGAGCCGCTCGTCTACAATCAGGCCACCCAGTGGCGCGCGCAGGTGCGGGACGGTCGCGCGGTGCTCGACGTGACCCTACCCGCGGCCCGCCCGGAGCCGGGTGATCGGCCCCTGGCCGTGCCCGCGTCCCTGGCGGCCTTCCAGTTCATCCCGCCGCAAGCCTAGAGCGCCCCGAACGACCTGCCCCAGGCCGACCCCGCACCACTGTGCGAGGCGAGGGCGCGCAGGCGTTCCCGTTCGGCCCGCCCAAGTGGAGGACTCCCCACCGCCGCGGCCAACCTCCCCTTCCGACCCACTGTCACCGCCCGGGGGGGCACCGCGATGATAGTCAGACACGCCTGCCCGCTCGCCGCGGCTCTCGCGCTCAGCGCCATCTGCCTCGCGATCGAGACCGACGTGCTCTTCGACGGCTCCGACGCCTCGGCCTGGGACCCCGGTCGCGACCAGGCCCGCCTCGACCGCGAGCTCTCGCTGCACGAGATGACGCAGGCCACCGACCCCGCTGCCCTGAGCTGGCGCTTCGTCCCGAAGGAGTTCTCCTTCAACGACATCTTCCTGCGCAGGCCCATCGGCCGCCGCTTCAGCACGGTCCGCGTCCGCGTGAGGAATGAGGGCGCGGCGTTCACCCTCGCCTGCAAGATCGCCGACGACGGTGGCGCCGAGTGGTCGGCCAATCAGGTACCCCTGCCCCCCGGCCAGGATTGGGCGTGGGTCGAGTTCCCCTGGGACGAGTGGAAGGTCGCTTCCTGGTCGCGCGACGACGACGGCCGGATCGGCTTCCCTCTGCGCTACTTCACGATCATCGCCTTCAACGTCAAGGCCGGCGTCGAGTACCACCTGGACATCGCGCGCGTCGAGGTCCTAAGGCCCGACCGCCCCGTCGCCACGGTTCACGAGCTGAACCTTCCCGCCACTCTCACCCACGGCAAGAGCTACCGCATCCCTCTCACCTTCGCCCTCGACAAGCCCTGCCTGGACGACGCCGCCTGGCTCGCCTTCCGCCAGGGCGCGACCGACCTCTTCAGGGCCCCCATCCGTCTTCCCGTGCCTCTCACCCAGGCCCAGCACGGCCAGCCAGTGACCGCCGAGCCGATCCGCGTGCGCGTGCCCGAGTTCGCCCAGGGCGGCAGCTACATCGTCGCCCTGCGCCTCGGCGAAGCCCGCATCGCGCGCGGACAGACAATCACCGACGAGGAGGTGGGCCACGTGACCATCGAGGCGAGGAAGCCGGCCAGGACGAGGGCCGAGGTGCGCCTGCACCAGGGCGCGCCCACGATCTTCATCAACGGTCGGCCCCACAACGGCATGGCCTACACGGCCTATGGCCCGTCCGTCGAGGTCTTCTCGGACTTCGCCAGGGCCGGCGTGACCCTCTACTCCTTCAGCGCCACACCCACCGAGGCAGGCTACGGCCTTTCCCGCACCGCCTGGACCGCGCCCGGCGAGTACGACTTCTCCCAGCTCGACGAGCGCGTCCTCATGGTCCTCCAGGCCAATCCCGACGCCTACTTCTTCCCGCGCCTGTACATCCACGCCCCCAAGTGGTGGAGTGACCAGCACCCCGACGACATCGTGCTCATGGACCCCGGCGACGGCAACTACGAGCCCTTCATCCACTCCGGCGGCAAGCCCGCCCCGAGCTGGGCCTCCGAGCAGTGGCGCAGGGACACCGTCGAGGGCCTGCGCCGCCTCATCGCCCACGTCGAGGCCTCGCCCTACGCCGACCGCTGCATCGGCTACCACATCGCCTCCGGCACCACCGAGGAGTGGATGATGTGGGGCGGCAACGAGAACCAGTGGGTGGACTACTCCCCCGTCAACGTCGCCCGCTTCCGCGCCTGGCTGCGCGACACCTACGGCTCCGTCGAGGCCCTGCGCGAGGCCTGGCACGACGACCAGGTCACCTTCGACACCGCGGCGATCCCGCCCAAGGCCCGTCGTGCCACCTGCCAGTTCGGCTCCCTGCGCGACCCGGCCCGCGAGCAGCCCGTAATTGACTTCTACCTCTACAACTCCGACCTCGTCGCCGACACCATCTGCTACTTCGCCCGCGCCGTCAAAGACATCTGCGGCCGCGACAAGACCGTCGGCGTCTTCTACGGCTATCTCCTCCAGCTCTGCGGCGAGCAGCGCCAGCAGAACGCCGGCCATCTCGGCCTCGGCAAGGTCCTCGCCTCCCCAGACGTGGACTTCCTCTGCAGCCCCACCAGCTACGCCTTCCGCCAGCTCGGCGGCGAGGGCACCAGCCACTTCATGTCCCTCCTCGGCAGCGTCAGCCTCCACGGCAAGCTCTGGTTCGACGAGAACGACATCCGCACGTCCCTCTCCGGCGGCGAGGTCGGCGGCTGGGGCAAGCCCCCGGACGTCCAGGGCGATATCCTGCAGCAGGACAAGGAGCTCGCCAACGTCCTCGTCCATGGTGCGGCTCAGTGGTGGTTCGACGTGGGCGGCAACAAGTACAACGACCCGGCGCTCATGGGCCGCCTCGGTGAGCTCACCGCCGACGCCTCGCGCACCCTAGAGCTCGACCGCTCCCCCGCCGACCAGGTGGCCTTCGTCGTGGACGAGAAGAGCCTGTGCTACCTCCGCGTCGCCGATCCGCTGGGCCGCTGGCTGCTGATGGGCCAGCTCCCGGCCCTGCACCGCCTTGGCGCCCCGGTCGGCCACTACCTGGTCACCGACCTGCCGCGCATCGCCGACCGCAAGCTGTTCATCATCGCCACGAGTTTCGCCCCCACGGCCGAGGACCGCCGCGCCCTCGACGCCCTCAAGCGCGACGGCCACGTCCTCCTCTTCCTCTACGCCCCGGGCCTCTATCGCAACGGCCGCCTCGACGAGGGTGCCATGGCCGACCTGACGGGCATCAACCTCCGCCTCTCGACCGACCCGGCACCTCTGCGGGTCACCCTCACCGGCGGCCACTCCCTCACCGACGGCCTCCAGGGCCTCACCTATGGCGAGAACCACGAGACCTTCCCCATCGTCTACGCCGACGACCCGGACGCCACCCTTCTCGGCACCCTGGCCGACGGCCGCGCCGGCCTGGTCGTCAAGAAGCACGACGGCTGGACGGCGCTTCACTCCACGGTCCCCATGCTGCCCGCCGCGCTGCTCAGGAACATCGCCCGCGCCGCCGGCGTCCACCTGTACATCAGCACCGAGGACGTGGTCTACGCCTCGCGCGGCCTGCTCGCCGTCAGCGTCAAGGAGCCCGGCCGGCGCACGATCCGCCTGCCGCGCAGGGCCAACGTGCGGGACCTGTACACCGGCGCCGACGTTGCGACGGACGCCGAGTCCTTCGACGCCGATTTCGCCGACCGCGCCACGCGCGTCTTCGTCCTGCAGTAGCCGCAGGTCGCCCCGCGACGGTCCACGACGCCCGGCCCAAGGCTGCCTCCCTACTACGTGCCCGCCCTCCGCCTGTTGTAGCCGCAGGCTTCAGCCTGCGGTGGTGGTTGGGGGGTGGTCTGGACAGGCCGGGGTCCTCCCCGGCCTGCGGTGGTGGCACGTGGTGGTCTGGACAGGCCGGGGGCTTCCCCGGCCTGCGGGGGTGGCCGTGTGGTGGTCCCTACAGG
>CAZSOQ010000225.1:0-8556 GCA_964608495.1 uncultured Armatimonadia bacterium
GATTCGGGGGGGGCCGGGGGACGGGCAGGCGAGAGTTGACAGAAGGCGAAAGAGCCCGGTATAATCATGCGTTGAACAGCACGCCAGAGGAGGACGCCGAGATGCCTCAAGACGACGTGTCGGGAGCCGCTCCTGAGAGTCCGGAGAGTGAAGAGACGCCGGAAAGCGCGGAGGGCGCCGGGGGTGCTGAGAGCCCCGAGACGCCGGCAGAGGCCGAAGAGACGGCTGTGGCGGCGCCTCCTGCCAGTGCCGAGAGGATGCAGCGACGTAGGGGATGCGGGCTGGTGGCGTGGGTGGTGGTTCTGGCGGCTGTGCTGGCAGTGGCGGCCTTTCTGGTACACAAGGCGCAGGTTGAGGAGTTGCGGCGGCAGCAAGAGGAACAGCTTGAGCGGCGTGCCGTACGTGCCACACAAATGGACCAGATTGGCACCAATCTGGTCAAGGCCTTGAAGGCAGCCGAGGAGGGCGACATCTCGTCCGCGCTCTTGATACTGGAGTCTCAGGGAGAGATTCTGGCAGCGGTGGCCAAGGAAGCGGCGGCGAGTCATGACGCCGAGGACGCGACGGGCGCGGCGGACAAGAAGAGCGCTCTGGCGCAGGCTGCCAGCGGGATCCGGCAGAAGCAGGAAGAGACAAGGGCCTTCGCGGTGCGGCAGATTTCGGGTTTGGCGGTGCAGTTCCCGCAGGTGCGAGAGGCCAGCACGAAGGCGGCGGCCGAGGGCACGGAAGCTGGAGCGACCCCGCAGCCTGAGACGCCGGCGGGAGGCGAGGGAGCCGAGGCGACTCCGGCCCCAGAGGCTCCGGCTCCGACAGGGGAGGGCCAGGCGGCCCCGGCTCCGGCGCCCGGCGCCGGACCGTAGCCGAGGGGGCGGACGCGGGGCCGGGAGTGTCGAGAGGAAGGCGGCGAGGCGGCAGTCTACGTGAAGGACAGGTTCTGCTGCGAACCGACCTCCAGGTGTGCGGCGGGCTGCGGGGCCTGACGGTGCCAGCCAGTAGGACTTCACCCCATTCAGATGTGCGGCGACCGGCCGGATGACGGCGCGCAGGCGCGTGCGGGCTCTGGGGCCGGCAAGGCCCCGGGCACGAGGTGCGGTTGCCCGACGACCATAATCTCAAGGGAAGTGTGAGGGCATGGCTAGTGCCAAGCGGAAGGCTGCGGAGTTGGTGAAGCGTCTGGGGTCGAAGAACGTGGTCTCGCGAGACGCTCTGGTGGAGGAGATCGTTGAGGCGGGCGAGGCGGCCACGCCGGCACTGGTGAAGGCGCTGGAGCACGAGGACTATGCCGTGCGGACGGCGGCGGCGGTGTGTCTGGAGCGGATCGGCGTAACGAGCGTGGCGACGATCAGGGCGCTCATCACGACGCTGAGCGATTCGAGCAAGAACGCGCAGGAGGCGGCGGCGAAGGCACTGTCCACGGCGGGGGAGGGGGCGGTGCCCTTCCTGCTGGATGCGCTGACAGGGCCCGACCAGGCGGCGCGGCGGTGGGCGGCCGAGGCGCTGGGGACGATCGGGGATGAGTCGGTGGCGCAGCAGCTCATCGCGCGGCTGAACGACCCGAATCTGGAGGTGCAGCGGGCGGTGGTGGCGGCGCTGGGAAGCCTGCGGAGCCGGAAGGCAATCATGCCGCTGGTGGACGTGCTGCGGTCGGACAATGCGGAGCTGGCGCGGGCAGCCGCGTCGGCGCTGGGGAAGATTCGGAGCCAGGTGGCGGTGCAGCCGCTGGTGGAGGCGCTGACGGCGGGGAGCGAGGACGTGCGGTCCACGGCGGCGCGGTCGCTGGCGCAGATCGGCAAGCCGGCGGTCAGGGACCTGATGGAGCTGCTCAAGCACGAGGACGCGACGGCGCGCAGGTATGCGGCGGAGGTGCTGGGGGAGATCGGCGACGGGACATCATCGCGGGCACTGATCAAGGCGCTGGAGGACGGGAACGAGAGGGTGATTCACCACGCGGCGCTGGCGCTGGGGAAGCTGAGGTCGCACGCGGCGATCGGGCCGCTGATCAAGCTGTTGAAGCACAAGGACGCGTCGGTGCGATGCGCGGCGGCGCAGGGCCTGGCGGCCATAGGGTCGGCCAAGGCCGTGCCGCCGCTGGCACGGGCGGCGACGGACCCGGACTGGGTGACGCGGCTATCGGCGGTGAGTGGGCTGGCGGACATCGCGCGGCCGGAGTGTCTGCAGCCGCTATCGCGGGCGCTGGAGGATAGGGAATGGAGCGTGCGGATGCACGCCGCCCGGGGGGCCGGCGCGGTGGGGAAGTGCACGCCGACGCTGCAGCGGCGGCTGGTCGCCTGCCTGCACGACTGGCGGCCGAACGTGCGGCGGGAGGCCGTGCTGGCGCTGGCCGCTATGCGAGCGACCGAGGCCCGCGAGGCGATCGAGGCGTGCCTGAGCGACCCCGAGGATATGGTGCAGGCGGCCGCTCAGCAGGCGCTGGAGATGCTGCCCGCGGCCCCCAAGGCGCCGAAGAGGACTGCCCGCAAGCGGACCCAGAGCACGCCGACGTCCACGAAAAGGACCAAGGCCGGTGAGGCGGGCTCGTCTTCGGGACCGCGAAGACGAGAGACTGGCCAGGCGCCCGCGATGCCAGCAACCAGTAGGGCACGGGGCTCGGCCAGGTCTTCCAGCAAGTCACGGTAGGCGGGAAGGGGTCGAGCGAAGGGGGACGGCGGGGCTGAAGCCCCGCCCTGCCCCGCAGCAGACCGCGGGAGGGTCAGCGGGCCGCGCGCTCGGCGAGCCAGCGGGCCAGGCGTTCGTGCCGCGGGCGTAGCGAGCCGTCCGGCAGGGCGAAGGGCATGTAGGCCGAGTCGCTGGGCGGCGTGTTGCCGTGGAACCAGTCGGGCCTGGTGGACACCATCCTGCCGGCGGTCAGGGTCCACAGCAGCCAGCCGATACCCCTCTCTTCCAGGGCCTCGATGGACCAGATGGCCATGTCCACGTGGCGGTCGTCGTTCACGCTTCCGCGGCAGGTCTCGGTGGCGACGAGGGGCTTGCCCGCGTCGCGGGCGATGGCCAGGTTCTCGTCGCAGAGGCGGGCCATGTCCTCGCGCGTGTTGGCGTAGGGATGGAAGCTGATGACGTCCACGTAGGGCTCGAAGATGCGCACGTTGTCGCCGGTCATGGTGCCCACGGTGATCGGCTGGGCCGGGTCGAGGGCGCGAGCACGCTCGCAGAGGGCGACGACGAACTCGGTCTCGCGGGCCTGGAGCACGTCGTTGGGGTCGCCCCAGCGTGAGCCGGCGCCCAGGAGGCAGCGCAGGGAGCCGTCGTCGTCGGCGACGGGCCGGATGGGCACCGTCCACTGCAGGGGCTCGTTGCAGATGTCCCAGGCGATGATGCGCTCGTCGGAGGCCCAGCGCCCCACCACCTCGTCCACGTAGTCGTAGAAGATGCTCCAGTCAGCCTGGGGCGGGGCGAAGTGGTCGAGGGCCACACCACCGGCGGGGTAGAGGCCGTCAACCCAGCGGTTGATGAGGGTGGGCATGACACCCAGGCCGAGATCGGCGGCGACGTCCAGGCCGGCCTCGAAGGCGCGGAGGGTCTCGCCGGGGCGCAGGCGCCAGGCCTGCCAATCCCACCAGACGCGGATGGTGTCGGCGCCGTACTGGAGCGCGGCGGCCAACTCGCGGGCCGCCTGGTCGGCGTCAAAGCGCGTCCAGGCCTCGTAGAGCAGCGCGGCCCAGCTCGGGATCCAGTTGAAGCCCTTGACCTGGGACCACTCGGTGCTCATGGTCATCCTCCTCGCGGGCTAAGTAGCTTCTCGCGATGGCGCAAGCAAAGCTGCGCAACTGCAGACACCCTGAGGTTGCGCAGCAACCTCGGGCTCTGCCCGGAGAAGCTTCGCTTCTCTAGACCCCGCTGGGGACGCGGTCCCCAGACCCCACTATCCGCGCAACTACGTCCGCGCCGTGCCATGGCCTCGGCCGCGGATGACACGGGGTCGGCCCGCTTGGGCCTGCATGCCCCGGTCTCTGTCAATGGGCGCAACTGCTTAGCCGCCGCGGAGCTTGAGATGGCAGGCGCGGACGCAGGGCTCGACGATGCAGAGCAGGTGCTTCTGGCTCGGGTCGAGCCGGGCGTAGGCGGCGAGCAGGTCCTCGGGCGTGACCTTGCCCTCTGGCGGCAGAAGATCGGTGGCGCTGCCGATCCAGCGCGGGCCCTCGTCGGCCACGAGGCCGTAGCGCTTGGCCCACTCGCAGCGGAGCCAGTCGAGCACGCCCAGGTTGAGCGTGCGCCCCTCGATTTCCACCCGCAACGTCTCGGCGGCCAGCGCGGCGGTGGGACAGGCGCCCACGCAGGGCCGGTCGCAGGTTGCGCAGGGCGCCTCGGCCTCCAGCAGCGGCGTGGCGGCCAGAGGCGCGTCGGTGACGATGCTGATGAAGAAGTCGCGGGTGTCATGCTCGGGCGTCCAGACAGCGCCGGTATGGAGCATGAGGCCGAGGCCCGCGGCGACGGCGGCGAAGCGCGACGAGCGGAAATCGGGCTGGCGGCCGCGCGGATTGGCCTGGACGCCGGCCGTGCCCATGAGGTCGTCGGCGATAACGGCGCGGAAGCCGGCGGCGGCGAGCGCCTGGGAGAGCGCGTAGGCCGCATAGCGCAGCTCGCGCCGGGCCTGGCAAACGGCGTAGGCGTAGGGGCCGACGGCGTCGGCGGGGGGGAGCGTGGCGCGATCGAGCGTCGTGGCCGGGACCTGAACGGCCAGGACGATGACGGCACGGGCGTCGGGCAGGAGGTCGGTGGCGCGGCGGATGATGGGCTGGGACCTGGGCTGGAGCCTGGGCTCGACGGGGCCGTGGACGCCGCCCGTGTCCACGGCGGTGAAGCTCATGGCGTCGGTGTCGAGGAGCTGTTCGAGCTGGCCAGCGATCTGGGCGATGCGCTCAGGCGAGGCGAAGCCGATCAGGTCAACCGTGCCGGGCAGGGCGTCGAAGAGCCCGCGGACGAGGCTGTCCTCGGGCGAGCATTCGGCGCCGCGGCCGAGGGCCTGGGCGCGGGAGAGACGACGGCCGGCGAGGCACTGGAGCACGGGCCAGAGCCTGTCGCCAGGAGGATCAGGGTTGACGGCGACGCCGGGCTGGAGCGGGGCGCTGGTGATGACCGTGCCGATATGCAGGCGCCGGTCCAGGCCAGGCACCGAGACGTGCCCCTGCTCGTCCACCTCACCCATTGCGGTGGCGCGAACCGCCTCGGCGGCGGACACGCGCGTGCAGGGGATAGCGGCGTAGCCCAGGCGCTCTAGCTGGCGGGCGATGTCGTGCTCGGCGAAGCGGGCCAGGTCGGCGAGGGCCGTGGAGAGCTCGTGGGTGGGCGGCGCGTCGGGGCCGGCGCCCTCGGGCCAGGCGAAGGCGAAGGCCAGCAGGCTGCGGCCGTCGGTGAGGCGGGGCGCGAGATCGAGCCCGGCCTGGGCACAGGCGGCCTCGTCGGCGACGGCGACGACGCGGGCACCCCAGTCGAAGGCGATGCGCTGGGCGTTCCAGGTGGCCGGGCGGTTGAGATCGGGGCCGTCGGGCGAGGTATTGAGGCGGCGGCGGACAGTGTCGGTGTAGTCAGGGTCGTGGTGACGGAGCTTGGGGGGCAGGCAGAAGCGCAGGCAGGAGCCCATCTCGCCGCCGCGGCGGCCGTGGCGGGCGAGGTTCTCGAGGATGACGTCCTCGGTGATGTGCTCGGGCTTGGGCAGATCGAGGTCGAGGCCGTAGTGCTCAGCCCAGGAGCAGCGCCAGATGCTCTTGTTGGCGTAGCGCATCTCCTTGTCCTCGATGAGGACGACGCACTCGCCGTCCACCTCGAGGTCGTAGGCCTGGGTCTGGCAGTGGCGGGCGCACATCATGCAGCGATCGCAGAGGGGGTCGCCGCGATAGAGAGGCGTGGGTTCGAGGGGGGCGTCGGTGATGAGAGTGGCGAAGCGCTGGCGCGGGCCGAACTCGGGCGTTAGGAGCAGGCCGGACCAGCCTATCTCGCCCAGGCCCGCGGCGGCGGCGGCGTGGATGTCGCTGATATCGGGGATGAAGGGGCGCGTCATGCCGCCGTAGGGACGGAAGCGCCAGATGTTGGTGGCGGGCATGGGGATGGCGCGCCAGCCGTGGTCTTGGAGCAGGCGGGCCAAGGCCCAGACGAGGTGCTCGTTGCGGGTGTTCATCACGCCCTGGACGTCGTAGGGGCCGGTGTCGTGGGGCGTGGGGCGGCCGCCCATCTCGACGGCGCCGTCGGTGTGATGCAGGGCGACGACGATGATGTTGCGGGCGTCGGGGAAGTGGCCCTGGGGCGAGAGCAGCAAGGGGGCGTGCTCGTAGCGCTCGACGTTGGCGATGCCCACGAGGTCGGCGCCGAGATCGCGGGCGCGGTGATGCACAAGCTGGGTCAGAGACGGATCGTAGGGCATGGCGCGATTCTCCTTTGCCATGGCGGGCCGCGGAAGGGCCGCGGGAGGGTTCGCCGGGCGAGGGCTCAGGCCTTGTCGCGCTCAGCGAGGATGCGCTCGGCGACGTCGAGCTGCTCGGGCTTGTCCATGTCGAAACAGACCTCGGGGAAGGGGGAGACGATCACGGCGGCGGAGCAGTCGAGGATGGGCTCGGCGCGGCGGATGATGGTGGGGATGTCGAGGCGACCGCACAGGAAGCGGAGGAGAAAGCCGAGGCCGAGGAGGCCGGCGAGGGCGAAGGGGTTCTTGCGGCTGACGAAGGCCCGCTCGACGACAGGGAGGGCGCGCTGGATGAAGACGGGCGTGATGGAGACAAGGTTGCCGCCGGTGATGCGGAGGCCGCCGAGGCGGACGAGCAGGCGCCTGCCGGCCGCGTAGGGGCCGGGGAGGTCCTCTCGGCGGACGACGGAGTAGACGACGTCGGCGCCGGTGCGCTCGGCCTCGTCGGTGAAGTGGCGGACGGACTGGGGCGTGAGGAGAGGCAAGTCGGCGGTGGCGAGGAGGACGCGCGGGGCGTCGGGAAAGGCCGCCATGCCGGCGAGGAGCGTGTCGGTCAGGCGAGGGCCTTCGGCGACGCGGACCTGGGCGCGGTCGCCGAGAGCGCGGGCCACGGCGTCGGCGGCCGGTGGGGCCGTGGCGACGACGATGGGGCCGGCGGTGGCCTCGCGCACCGCGGCGACGACGTAGTCCACGAGCGGTCGCCCGCGGAGCGGGACGAGGGCCTTGACGGGAAGGCCGGCCGCGGCGGCGACCTTGTCCCTGGCGGAGCCGGCGGCGAGAACGACGGTCGGGAACTGGCTGGGGTCGGGCATGGGACACTCGCTCCTGGCTAGGGAAGGATCTCGATACCCGAGGCGGCGGGCCGGGCGTCACAGGCCCAGAGGCCGTCGTCGCGAAGGGCGCGGGCCGCGCGTGCCGCGTCGACGGGATCGGCAAAGGCGCCCCAGACGCAGGCGCCGGAGCCGGTGAGGCTGGTGGCGCCGGCTCCCAGGCGGCCGAGGCGGTCGAGCAGAGCGGCGATGTCCGGGCGCTGGTGGGCAACCGGGCCGAGGAAGGCGTTTCGGCCGAGGCGGTCGTCGGCGAATAGGTCGCGGCCCGCGAGCACCGCGGCGGCCAGCTCCCGGGCGGCCCGGCCGTCGCTGAAGTCGCGCTGCCAGAGCAGACCGTAGGCCCAGGCGGTGGGGACGGGGCGGCCCGGCCAGGCGATGACCAGCGCGGGCAGCAGGGGCGCGGGCAGGGGCGAGAGCATGTCGCCGCGTCCCGTGCCCAGCGCCGCCGGGATTGCGGCGAGGAAGAAGGACACATCGCTGCCGAGGCCGGGGGCGATGGTACGCTGATCGCCCGGCGCGAGGACGCCGCCGAGCAGGCGGTCCAGGCCGGCAACCACGGCGGCGGCGTTGCCGCTGCCGCCCCCCAGACCCCCGCCCGGGGGAAGGCGTTTCGTCAGGCGGATGTGGAGCGCGGGGCGGGCCCGGTGCGCAGGCAGAAGGCTCAGAAGGGCGGAGGCGGCTCGATGGCAGAGGTTGGCGGGGCCGAGGGGGACGGGCCAGCCGTCGGCGCTGAGGTCCACGCGGTTGCGCAGGTCGGCGCGCCTTTCGAGGCGCAGGCTGTCGTGGAGTGAGACGGCGGCGAAGACGGTGGCCAGGTCGTGGTAGCCGTCGTCGCGGCGGCCCAGCACCTCCAGGCAGAGGTTGATCTTGGCGTAGGAGCGCAGGGCGAGCGTGGCGCGATCAACCACGGCGTCTCGGGGCGGCCGTGCCACCCAGGGCGAGAAGGGCAAGGATCGCGGCGATGGCCGCCAGGCTGAGGAAGCAGCCGAGCTTGAAGGACGTGGGCTCGTAGACCAGGTCCACGTGCTCCGTGGTTGATGAGGGCGGCAGGGGCACGGCGCGGAAGCAATAGTCCGCGACGAGCAGAGGCGCCGGGCGGCCGTCGGCGTAGGCACGCCAGCCGGGGTAGAAGGTGTCGTGGATGACGAGGAGATCATCCGTCTGGTCCTGCGCGACATTCTCTCTGAAGAGTACCAGCACTCCGAGGTCGCTTCCGCCGAGGAGGCCATGCCGTTCTTGCGGGAGGCGCCGCCGGACGTGATGCTGGTGGACAAGAATCTGCCTGGCATGTCCGGCCTCGAACTCCTCGGC
>CAZSOQ010000226.1:0-8549 GCA_964608495.1 uncultured Armatimonadia bacterium
CCGCCCGCAGGCCGAACCAGTACAGCGTGTGCAGCACATGGCCCCCGTAGTTGAAGGCCAGGGCGTCGCACAGGGCCCGTACCGCACCCGTCTCGCCCGACGCGCAGGCCGCGGCGATCTTCTCCAGCGTCTCGTTCAACCCCTTCACATAGCCGGCGTGGTGCTTGTCGTGATGCACCGTGAGCTGCGCGGCGCTGATGACCGGCGCCAGCGCGTCATAGGCATAGGGCAGATCGGGCAGCACGTAGGTCACCTTGCCGCCTTCGCCGGCCTGCACTCCCTTCATCAGGCACGGAAAGCCCCTGCCGGGATTAGCTGATCCCGCGCCTCCACCGAGCCCAACACCAGACATGGCAGTCACCCCTATCAGTTGCAGAAATGTGCGCCTTTCCATGACGCCTTCCCCCTCTTGCGGCAGTTTAGCCACATACGACGCCGCCGCGCATCACCTCGCCGCCCGCCATCCCCGACCAGCCCCCGGGGGGTGCGAACACCCCGCCGGCTACTCCTCAGCCTCCTCGCACTCGTCCTCGGGGCCCGTGGTGACGGTCACGTCCTGTTCCCTGATGATCGTGCCCCTCACGGAGCAGGCCAGACTCGCGTGCCGCATGATGGCCCTGACGCGCTGCTCGTCCACCTCCTCCGGCAAGCGGACGTGCATCTTGATGCTCGTCCAGTACTCGGCGCCGTTCTCGTCCTTCCCCTTGTCCGCGCACACCGTCACGCTCATGCCTCGGCAGGGGATGCCACGGTCGCGGCAGTGCAGCGCCGCCACCATCCCGAAGCACTCGGCAAGCGAGGCCAGGAGGATCTCGGGCGGCAAGGGAGCGACGTCCGTGCCTCCCATCTCCTCCGGCAGGTCAGCGAGCACCAGGTGCCCGCGCACCTTCGCCGCGAACAGCGTCGGTCCCACCAGCCGTGCGGTCACCGTCAGTTGAGCCATCGGCCTCATCTCCTCCATGTACACAGTGTCCCCTCGACTCCGCGGCAGGAGTCCCCTTCCGGGACCACTGCCGCCGTCCCCCGGCTCACTTCCCCCTCCGGCTGGACGGCCGGTTCCAGCACTCGTGGCGCGTCCTGCGGGCCGCGAGCCGGTCGCGTCCTCGACCCCTTCCCCTGCGGCGGCCCACGCCTTACCACCCCCGCGGGCGCACGCCGAACCGCGCCATGAGACCGAGCAGGTTCTCACCAAGTATCTTGCGCTTGTCGGCCTCGGGGATGCGGGCGTAGAGGATGGGGCCCAGGCCCCAGCCGATCGGCAGGTCCATCAGGTCCGACCCGAACAGCAGCCGGTCGGCCCCATAGAGCTCGACATACTGCTCCGTCTGCCCCCACGCCAGGAAGGGACAGGTGCAGATGTAGAGGTTGTCGCAGTCGCGGGCCACCTCGACGTAGTGCGCCGCCGAGTGGCCCGTGAAGAAGCAGGCCCCCGGGTAGGTCTCGCAAAGCCTGCGCATCTGCGCCGCGCTGCCCCAGTAGTGGTTCAGGATGAACTGCCCCCGCTCGTGGGCGAACCGGCAGGCCACGTCAATCAGCGGCCCCTCCTCCGGGTAGCCCTCGAAGCTCGGCGCCAGCTTGATCCCCTGCATCCCCAGTCCGAGCCCGCGCTCGAGCTCCGCCAGCATCGCCTCCTCGCCGTGGGCCGGGTGGACGAGCGTGAAGCCGATGAAGCGGTCGGGATACTGCGCGACCACGTCGGCCACCAGATCGTTGCCGTAGGTCTCGTCGCCGCTGGCGAAGCTGAACACACAGCAGGCGCGCACGCCGAACTTGTCCATCTCCGCCACCACGTCCGCCGCCGTGTCCTGGATCACATGCCGCGGGCTGCACCAGCCGAGGTGACCGTGGCAGTCGTAGAACTCCTCGCCGCGCAGCGACCGCCCCTCGCGCGCCGCGGCATGGAGCGCGTCCACCGGCTCGGCGAAGCTCGTCTCGCCCGCGAACTCGATCCCCGGGTTCCACGACAGAAGCTCGCGCAGGTTCCCCCCGGCGATCAGGGCGATCTCGTCTTCCCGAAGGTCGGAATAGAGAAGCTGGGTAAGGGGCGCGGCGGGGCTGCGCAGCGGGAGTTGAGTGCCCAGGACCAGCCGGTAGGCCCCGAATTCGCGGCAGATGAACTCCACGCGCTTGTGCAGCCAGATCGCGGACAGGTCAATCCTGAGGTTGGGGCAGGCCTCCAGGGCCTCGTAGGCCGTCCGCTGTCCGCCGTAGATCCGATTCTCCCTCACGACCACCGGCAGGTCGGGGAAGGCCCGGCAGACCCGCACAACCCCGCGCCAGTCCGTCGCGTCCGACGCCCAGGGCCCCCCCAGGAGCGTGTTCGGGCACAGAAACAGCGGCATGCGCGCCTCCTCCAGCACCCCCAGCAGGTCGTCCACCGACCAGTCCTCGAGGCTCACGCTGAAGTGCCGGTGGAACAGGTACAGCGCCCCGACCCCCTCCTCACGCATCCGGGCAACCAGCTCCTCCGGCGGCGCGGTCTCCCGGCTGTGGGTCGCCAGGACCGACCAGGCCGGATGGAGCCTCGGGTGGTCGCGGGTGCGCTCGATGACGCGCTCGTTGCCCGCCTGCGGGTTCCTCCAGCACACCGTATCCAGCACCAGCGCCTCGCGCAGCCCGAAATGGTCCATCTCCGCCAGCAGCGCCTCCGGCGTCTCGGGCTGGCCCTCGGTCCTGGGCAGCGTCCGGCCGAGATAGCAGCAGGCATCGAAGGTAGCGATGTCGGCCATGGTCCTCTCCCGTTGCGGCCGGCTGCGCCCCGGGCGCGGCACGGTCGCCTCGCCTCAGGCGCCGGCGCCTTCGGCCAACTGGCGGCCCAGCTCACGGCAGGCCGCCAGGTCTTCGTCTGTGGGCACCAGTTGAGCCCGCGCCGGCTCGCCCACCACCTTCATCTTCAGGTCCGCCAGCCGCTGCTGAACTAGCTTGGGCGCCTCGCCACTCCAGCCGTAGGACCCAAAGGCCGCCGCCACTTTGCCGCCCAGACTCAGCGTCGCCAGCGAGCTCAACAGGTCCCACACCGGCTTCACCGCGTCGCCGTTGATCGTAAGACTCCCCACGGCCACAGCGTCCGCCGCCTCGATCTGATCCAGCACCATGCACGCATCCACGGCGCTCAGGTCGAAGAGCGCCACGCTCATGCCCGCCTCGCGAGCCCCCGCCGCGACGGCCTCCCCCATCCGGGCGGTGTTGCCGTAGGAGCTGGCGTAGAAGACCATCAGGCGCTTGTCCTCGTGTGCCTCCGGCAAGCTGGCCCAGGCGCGGTACTGGGCCAGGTAGTCGCTCACGCCCTCGCGGATGATGGGCCCGTGGCTGGGGCATATCATCCTGATGTCCAGGTCGGCCAGCTTGTCCAGCGCCTCGAGCACGTAGCGCTTGAAGGGCCGCATGATGATGTCGAAGTAGTACCGGAATTCTTGGCTGTAGTCGCCCACCAGGTCGTTGAAAATGCGCTCGTCGCAGTAGTGGACGCCCAGGAAGTCGCAGGGGAACAGCAGCCCGTCCGGCTCGAGATACGTGAACATAGTGTCGGGCCAGTGGAGAAAGGGGGCGATGATGAACCGCAGCTTCCGCCCTCCCAGATCCAGCTCATCGCCATCGGTCACCAAAGTCGGGTTCGGATCGCGGTTCAGCAGGCCCTCCACGAACCGGCGCGCGTTCTTGGCGCACACCAGTTGGGCCGATCCCGTGGCTTCCAGGACCGTGCCCAGCGCCCCGGCATGGTCCGGCTCCGTGTGGTTGACCACGATAAAGTCGAGCCCGGCCGGGTCCATCAGCCCACCCAGGTTGTCGAGGAACTCCTGGGCAAAGGGCGTCTTCACCACGTCTATCAGAGCCGCGCGCTCCTCGCCCCGAATCAGGTAGCAGTTGTAGGTCGTTCCGCGCGGCGCCTGCATGATCACGTCGAAGACCCTCAGGTCCGGGTCCAGGGCACCGCACCAGTACACGCCTTCCACTAGCTCCAAGGGAAGCAATTCAGACCCCCCTTTGACGGCCGCTTCATCGCGGGCTTCCCGGGCCACCCCGGCCCCGCGCGCCGAAGGCTTCTACTCGTCCAGCGGCTCGAACAGGTCCTTGCCAACGGCGCACTCCGGGCAGACCCAGTCCTCCGGCAGGTCCTCGAAGGCCGTTCCCGCCTCGATGCCGCCGTCAGGATCGCCCTTCGCAGGGTCGTAGACCCAGTCGCAGACGGTGCACACGTACTTCCGCATGTACCTGTCTCCTTCTCCGGGACGGCCCGCGGCGCCGCCACCTACGGAGTCCGTCTCCTGGGTATCGGCCGCAGCCGGGGGGGAGGCTCCCTCCCCGCGCGACGGGCCGCTGGTGTCGCTCGCGCCGTCCCGCAGGGACAATCCTGGCGTCGCGGCCTTCCGGCCGCCTATCGCCGGGCACCCCTCGCTTCACCACCGCATGGGCGCCCTGCCCCGGTCGCCGCCACACGTCACCTACTTGAAGACCTCGCCGGTCTCCCTGCACCACAGCAGCAGGTCCAGGTGCGTCACCGGCATCCCCATCCCCTCGGCGAAGGCGATCATGGCCTGCTCCGTATCCCGGTACTGCCTGGCCGTCAGCGACCGCGGTTCCTTCTCGATCACGCCGCAGCGCGCCAGGTTTCGCAGGATGTGCCTGTCCAGGATCGCCAGGCCGTCGCCCCGACCGATGTTGCGCAGGAAGTGGCTCGCCTCCTTGAGGCCCAGCCCCTTCACCGTCCGCGCCAGCCAGTCTCGCGCCTCGCGTCCGTCCTCGAAGGCGTCGAGCCCGCCGCGAACCGACAGGGCTGCGTCCACGGTGAACAGCTCCCGCGCCTCGACGACGTACCGCGACTTGTTGTGATGGAACCGCACCCCGCCGCACAGTTCCCGTGCTATCTCCCCGGGGCCGCCCTCCAGGAGCAGCCGCTTGTCGCAGAGACACTCCACGGCGGCCCAGCAGGACCTGGCCTTCGATTGGGGCGTGAACAGACAGAAGACGAGTTCCCTGAACAGCCCTTCCTCGGTCGCCTCTTCCCCCACGCGCCGGAACTCGGCCAGCCGCCGTTCTATGACGGGCCGGTGCCTTGCGTAAAGCCCCACCAGCTCGGCCTCGAACTGCGTCCTCGCCACGCTTTGCCCCATCTCTTCCCGCCCAACACCCCTACTGGCCGGCCTTCACGATGCACAGGCCCGACGCCTGCTTCACCCTCGGCGCGATCGTCTCGAACACGCGGAACAGGTGCGTCATGCCTTCCTTGCCGAGGTAGGCCACGGTCAGGTCCACGCCGACGGCCAGATCGGCCACCCGGCTCCCGGCGCACAGCGCCAGGATCATCTTGTCGGGCAGGTGACGGCTGGTGAAGATCCCGGCCGTCGCCTGCTCCTCGGACAGGGGAGCGTCGTCACGCGCCAGACAGCCCGTCGTGTCTGATCCCGCTACTCCTCTTCGCTGTCTGCCTGCTCCTCGCCGGTCAGATCCCCGACGGTGCTTCACCGATCCGCCGCCGCCTCGCGCACCTTGGCCAGCAGCCCCACGAACTGCTTGTGATGGTCCTCTTCCTCGTCCCGGATGTGCGCCAGCATCCGCCGCACGCCCGCGTCGGATATGGCGGCGATGTGCGCCTCGTACTGGGCGATGGCCCCCGTCTCGAGCCCCACGGCACGCTCCAGCGCCGCCTCCAGGTCCCGCCCCGCGAAGCGCAGCTTCCGCGGCGTCAGCTCGGGATCCGCATCCATCTCCGCTATCTCCTCCGCCAACCACTGCACATGCCTCATCTCGTCCATGGCGATCTCCAGCATCGCCAGCGAGGTGGGACAGTGCTTGTCCTCCATCAGGAAGTGGGCCTCCATGTACACCAGGATGGCCTCAATCTCCCCCGTCAGATCATCGTTCAACATGCGGATCATGTCGTCTTTCTCGGCCATTCGTTTCCCCTCCGTCCCTTTGGATGCCTCATCGTCCCACACTGCCCGCCGCGCGCTCGCCGCCGCGCGCTTTCACGTCGGGCCTTCGCGACCCCTGTCCGCATCTCGTCCCTGCTCCCGTCTCGCCGGACCTGCGTCCCCTCAGCCTACCACCCCCTGCCCCCCGGCCATTCACGGCACGCACGCCTCGCGCTCCCGTGGCCCCGCCAGACTCTACTTCGCGCCCCTCACCCCAGTCTCCTGCCCGCCGCGTGGGAAGCGCACCGCCCCGCCTCCCTTCTCGCCCCGGTCAAACCGCCGGGGGTCTCGGAGGGCCTCTGCTGAGGTGGGCCCGCGTTGCTACCGTGCGCATGGCCTGTGGGGACGCCGGCCAGGTTGTGTGACGCCCGCCCGCCGCCCCAGGTTCACCCTACCGTCGCCCCATATATATAACATAGCTATGCATTTCCGTCAAGACCCTCGATCCGGGGGTTCACCAGGCCGTCCGCGATGGGACCGGCCCCACGACCACCACAGCAAAACAAGAGGGGCGGACCGTGGCGGCCGCCCCTCCACAAGGCCTGGAAGGGGGCGACAAGGTCCTGCCGTCGCCCCCGGTGGCCTTCTACTCCCCGGCCAGCGACACTTCCACCTTGGCCTTGGCGCGGCCCTCGGCGTCCAGCAGCTCCGCGATCACCTTGTAGCTATCGGACCGCCCGATCAGCGGCTGATCGGGGTCTATCTCCGGCGTCTCCCAGCTCCCGTCCTCGGCGGCCGTGAGCGTCCCCTCGTACAGGTTCCCCTGGAAGACGAGGAAGACCTTCTTGAGGTAGGTCACGGTCACCCGCACGTCGGACCCCGGCTTGGCGTGCCCCACCACCTTGAACTTGCCGCGGATGACCTGGCCCTCGGTCGGCGAGACCACGCCGATGGCGCCGGGCCAGTCACCGCGCAGGGTGGCGGTCGCCTCGGCGGGCAGCGAGTACTGCCGGCCCCCGGCATCCACCAGGTGGGCGACCACGTCCGCCCCCTGCAGCACATCGGTGGGGCCCACCACGTGCGACCCGGTGAACACGCGCCGCTCCTGGTTGGGCTGCAGCTCCACGCGCAGCTCCCCGATCTGCACCCAGCACCTCTGCGCGGGCTCTGTGGCTCCCACCGTCACCTCGAGCTTCTCGCCCCGGGCCAGGGCGGCCGCGCCATTGTGGCGCACGTACTCGATCTTCTGCGCCGCCTGCGTCACCACCTGGAACCGCCAGGTGGCCCGGGTCTTGTTGCCCGCCACGTCGGCCATCTCGAAGCGCACCTCGTGGGCCCCCACGCCCAGCGCCTCGGGCACCTCATACTGGCAGTTCCCCGTCCCCACCACCACGCCCGGGGTCACGTCCTGGCCGTCCAGCAGCAGCTTCACGGCCTGGGGATCCACGCCCGAGCCCGCCTCGGTGTACTGCACGGACAGGGTCGGGCGGGCCGTCTGGACCGTCGCGCCCTCGTCGGGCGCCTTCTGGTTGATCACCGGTGCCACGCCGTCCACCCAGAAGGTCTCCTGGAGCGGCACCGTCACGTCCTGACCCCCGGCCCGCAGGTGCCCGACCATCGTGCAGGGCGTCTCCTGCACCCCAGCCGGCACTACCCAGTCGGCGCGGTACACGCCCGTCCGCACCTCCTCCATGGGCACCCCCGCGGCAAAGCCCATCACGTCGAAGGTGGCCTGACCACCGCCCGTGCCCATCAGCCGCATCTTGAGGGTCGCGCCCGGCGCGTAGCCGCGGCGCAGGTCAGTCACCGTGAAGGTCCGTATCTGCGGCGCCGCGGGCGGTGGCGCCAGTCGCAGCAGCACCAGCCGCGAAGTCTGCATCGTGACCGGGTTCACCCGGGCCCGCACGATCGCCCCGGGCCCGATCCGGTCCGGCGCCACTGCGTTCCCCTGCTCGTCCACCACGTCGGTCACGTCCATCAGCTTGATCGTCTCCCCGGTCTCGAGCAGCACGGTGCCCTGACCCACGCCGCCCACGACCCCTTCCACCAGCTTGTGCTGGGCGCGAATCCGCACCGCCACGTCCTGCTCGTCCAGCGTCACCACCACCAGATCGCCCGGGTGCAGGTCCTGCAGCGTACCGCCCGTCGCCGGCTGCCCTATCTGCTGCAGTTGCACCGACACGTTCGCCGCCAGCGACAGCGCGCGGTACTGCCCCTTGTCGGGATGGAAGAGCAGCAGGGCCCCGGGCGGCCCCGGGTATGCCTGGATGAGCGTCCCGGTCACCTGGCCCAGGGTCTCGCCTGCGAAGTCCAGGGCCAGTGTCTCGGTGCCCCCGTCCCAGGCAGCCTGGCCGTCGAAGGCCGCCGCCGCCACCACCGCCGGCACGTACACGACGTCCCCCACCATCAGCGGCGGCACGTTCAGCGCCTGCGGGACGTTGTTCACCACTGCCAGCGGCCGCCCCACCCACAGGTTCACGCTCTTGTCGTCGCGCGTGGCCAGGACCATCTTGGCCTCGCCATCCCAGGTGATGTCCGCGCGCAGGGCCTCGAACAGCTCGCGCATCGGCACGAGGACCACGCCCTTCATCCGCAGGGGAGGACTCTGAGGCGTCCACAACTCGCCGTTGATCTCTACCAGGGGCCCGTCGGCGGCCAGGACCTGCTGCCCCTCGTCGGCCGCCCACACCCCCGCCC
>CAZSOQ010000227.1:0-8537 GCA_964608495.1 uncultured Armatimonadia bacterium
ACCAGGCCGTCTCGGTGTAGGCGCGGTACTGGGGGCCGAGGAAGCAGCCCCAGTGGTTGTAGTCCACGGGATTGCCGAAGAGGTCGGGCATGAGGCCGGCGAAGAGGTAGGGCCAGGGGAGGCGGTAGCCGAGAGTGGAGGCGTAGGCGATGGCGCGGCGGTGAGAGCGGGCGGCGAACTCGAGGGTCGGGAGGAGCTGGATCGCGGCGAGGGCGGCGCCGCCGACGGCCATGAGGGCCGCGACGGCAAGGGCCGGGGCGGGCGACTGGCCGCGGCGGGCGCGCCAGCAGGCGGAGGCGAGGACGTAGAGGGCGAAGGTGAGGAGGAGGTAGAAGGAGACGTGGAGATTGCCGGCGAGGAACTGCAGGCCCAGGGCAAGGGCCCCAAGGGCCAGCCACGGGGCGCGGCCGGGGCCCTCGGCTCGGCGGGCGCGCTCGTAGGCGCCAAGGACGAGAGGGAGCCAGCCGGGCACCGAGCGGAAGCTGGGCAGGCAGATCCAGCCGACAACGAAGCCGTTGTACATCCAGGCGACGGCGCCGAGGAGGGCGGCGCGGCGGCGCAGACCGATCGTGCGCAGGAACCAGAACATGAAGCTGCCGCTGGCGAAGAGGTAAAGGGCGGCGGCGCAGGCGAAGGCGCGTTCGGGGGTCATGAGGGCGAAGAGCCAGGTCTCGGGGTAGAAGACGGCGGATTGGTTGTTGGCGACGAAGGGCGTGCCCGAGAGCATGTAGGGGTTCCAGAGGGGGACGACGCCGTGGCGGAGCTGGTCGCCGGCGTACCTGCGCCAGGGCCAGAACTGCTGGACGGCGTCGAGGATGGGATTGGAGACGCGGGTGAAGGCCATCTGGTGGGAGAGGGCCTTGAAGGGCTGCATGACCATGAGCAGATCGGCCGGAAGGAGCACACGGCCGAGGAAGAGGGCAGGAGCAAGGGGAAGCAGAGAGAGCGCGGCGGGGAAGAGCAGACAGCGGAGGCTGCGGCAGGCCTGGCGATGGCGGCGGTACGTTTTGACTGCGGCGGCTCTCATCGTGTAGACTTTCCCTGGCCCGCAGGCGCTGTTCTGCGGGCTGAATCATCGTGAGGAGGAGCAGGCCTTGGTAACGACGACGGATTTCAAGCCGGGCTTGACCATAGAGCTCGAAGGTGAAGTTTACCAGATAATGCGCGTGGATCACATTAAGTCGGGCCGAGGCGCGGCGGTGGTGAAGGCGAAGCTTCGGCACGCGCGAACGGGCGCCATCACGGAGAGGACCTTCCGGTCGGGGGAGAGAGTGGGGAGGGCGATGGTTGACCATCGCGAGGCCGTGTATCTGTATACGGACGGGATGGACTACCACTTCCAGGATGCGGAGAACTTCGACGACATCGTGCTGACGCCCGGGCAGATCGGGGATCTGGCCGAGTGGCTGAAGGAAAGCGAGTCCATCACGGTGCTGCTCTTCGAGGGGCAACTGATCGGCATCGAGCTGCCGCAGACGGTGGAGAGGGAAGTGGTGCAGACCGATCCGGGGCTGAAGGGCGACACGGCATCGGGTGGATCGAAGCCCGCGACGATCGAGGGCGGGGTGGTGGTGCAGGTGCCGCTGTTCATCAACGAGGGCGACGTGGTCAAGGTTGACACGCGCAGCGGGGAGTATGTGGAGAGGGTCAGCTAACAGGGCCGGTTACTCATGGACCGCGAGAAGGTCTTGAAGCTGGTGCGGATGCTGAAGGCCTCCCAGGCGAGTGACCTGGAGGTGGAGCGTGACGGGCTGAGGGTGGCGATCACGCGGCCGCTGGCAGAGGAGAGGGCCGAGGCGCCCGCCGGCGAGCAGGGCGAGGGGGCGCCGCGGGCCGTCGAGGCGATGGTCGAGGGAGTGCTGGTGAACTCGCACGTGGTGGGCTTCTTCCGGCGGGGGAAGGCGCCGGGGGCTGATCCGCTGGCGGAGCCGGGGCAGCGGGTGCCGGCGGGGAAGCCGCTGTGTGCGGTGGAGGCTCTGAGCCGCTGGGTGCTGGTGGAGGCGCCGGTGGATTGCGAGGTGGTCGAGTTCCTGCTGGAGGACGGGGCGCGAACGGAGTACGGCACGCCGCTGGTGCGGCTGCGCGCCGCGGGCGATAGCGAATAGCGGGGCGAGAAGGGAAGCGCATAACATGGGGCACTCACGCGGCTTTGTGCTGATCGAGCTACTGGTGGTGGTGGCGCTGTTGGGGGTGGCCGCCGGGGTGTACTTCGCCTGGTACTCGCCGGGGCAGCACCAGCGGCTCAAGGAAGCGGTGGAGTCGGGCAATCCCCAGCAGGTGCCCGTGGGTCCCGACACCGTGCTGGGCCAGGCCTACAAGAAGGGGCAGAGCGCCGAGTGCATTAACAACCTCACCCAGCTACGGCAGGCGGTCCAGCTATACGTGGTGGACAACGACAGGTACCCGTCGTCGCTGGCCGAGGTCAATCTGCCGAACATGGTGACCTGCCCGGTGAGCGGCCAGGCCTATCTGTACGATCCCAGCACGGGCACGGTGAAGTGCCCGACGCATCCCAAGTACTGAGTCCTGGTGGGGAACTCTGGGCGAAGCGAGAGAGCCTGCGTGATGACGACCGGGGCAGCGTGATGTTTGAAAAGGTACTGATAGCCAATCGAGGCGAGATCGCCTGTCGGATCGTCCAGGCCTGCAGGGAGTTAGGGCTGCGGACCGTGGCGGTCTTCTCAGAGGCCGACAGGGCGTCGCTGCACGTGCAGCTTGCGGACGAGGCCGTGTGCATAGGGCCGCCGCCGAACAAGGAGAGTTACCTCAACGTCGCCAACATCATCTCGGCGTGTGAGGTGACGGGGGCGGACGCGGTACACCCCGGGTACGGCAACCTGTCGGAGGACCCCACTTTCGCGGAGGCGTGCCAGGAGTGCGGGATCACCTTCGTGGGGCCGCCGGCGCACGTCATCGCGCGGATGGGAGACAAGGCCGAGGCGCGACGGGTGGTTCGCGAGGCCGGGATCCCCGTGGTGCCGGGCAGCTCGGGCGCCGTGAGCGATGCGGAGGAAGCCCGGCGGATCGGGTCGGAGCTGGGATACCCCGTGATGCTCAAGGCCGTGTCGGGCGGCGGCGGCCGGGGGATAAGGATCGCCCACAACCCGTCCCACCTCACGCAGCTCTTCGACCAAGCACGGGGCGAGGCGCGGGCGGCCTTCGGCAACGGGCACCTCTACGTGGAGAAGTACATCGAGCAACCCCGACATGTGGAGGTCCAGATCCTCGCGGATTCCCACGACAACGTAGTGCACCTGGGCGAGAGGGAGTGCTCGATCCAGTTCCGGCACCAGAAGCTGCTGGAGGAGTCGCCGGCGCCTGGGGTGTCATCGTCGCTGAGGCGGAGGATGGGGGAAGCGGCGGTGAAGGCGGCGGAGGCAGTGGGGTACGTGAATGCGGGGACGATGGAGTTCATCCTGGACAGGCGAGGGCGCTTCTACTTCATCGAGATGAACACGCGGATACAGGTGGAGCACGCGGTCAGCGAGATGGTGACCGGTGTGGACATCGTGCGCGAGCAGTTGCGGGTCGCGGCCGGGGAGAAGCTGAGCTGCCAGCAGGGGCGGATCTGGTTCAACGGGCACGCGATCGAGTGCAGGATTCTGGCGGCGGATGGGGAGCGGGATCTGGCGCCGTCGCCGGGGCGGATCACGCGATGGTCGGTGCCGGTCGGTCCTGGGGTGCGGGTGGACTCGGGGGTGACGGTGGGGTCGGAGGTGAGCAGCTACTACGACCCGATGATCGCGAAGGTGATCTGCTGGGACAGGACGCGGCAGGATGCGATAGCGCGGATGGAAGCCACGCTGCGCGGGATGCGGGTGGAAGGCATCAGGACGACGATCCCGCTGCACCTGCGGATCCTGCGCAATGCCTACTACCGTGCGGGACAGGTGGATACCCACTTCATCGAGCGCCGACTGAGTGAGGAGCAGCCTACCTAGGGGGGTCAACCATGAGTGAGGACAAGCGTGAAGCCCAGCCCGCGCAGGAGGCAAGCGGGAAGGGCGCGGCGGGCGAGGAGGACCTGGAGCTGGACGTGGCGGGGGCAGGTGGTGGGAAGAAGGAGCCGGGGATAAGCTGGGGTATGATGGTTGGCGCGTCCCTGGGATTCGGCGTGGGGATGGTGTTTGTCCTGGCGGGCTTCTGGAAGGGGCTGCTGGCCGTGCTGTTCACGGTAGTGGGGGCGGCGATCGGGAAGCTAATATGGGACTCATCAGGAGGCAGTCATGCGTGAACGACCAGGGGGTCGCCGGAGGGCCCGCGAACTCGCCCTGGCTTTGTTGGTGAGCGCGGACGTGGGCGAGAAGGGGCCGGCGAAGGTGTTCGAGATGGCGGCTGACGCGCTGGCGGCTCTGGCCGAGGAGTGGGAGCTGGGGGATGGCGAGAGGCTTCGGATCCTGCCCGAGGCGGCGGAGTACGGTCACAAGCTAACGGAGGAGTACTTCCGCCACGCGCAGGAGATTGACGGGATGATCGAGGAGCTGTCGGAGGACTGGGTGCTGGATCGAATGGCAGCCATTGACCGCAACATCCTCCGGATGGCGATAACGGAGCTTCTGCACTTCCCCGACGTGCCGGTGAGCGCCGTGATCAACGAGGCCGTGGAGCTGGCGAAGATGTACGGCACACCGGAGTCGGGGCGATTCGTGAACGGGATGCTGGGGGCGCTGGCGCGGAGCAGAGGTCTGGCGGCGGCCAGCGGGGTGGTTCCCACGACCGAGTGACGCAGCGCGGGCCCGGCCCGCCCGGCTATTCCGCGAACAACGCCTCGATCTTGAGCTCCCACAGGGCGTTGTGGTATTCCCTCAGCAGGTCGGCGAGCTTCTTCTCGCTCTGCCAGTCCCCCTGACGCGCGGCCGTCACGGCCTTCTCCGCCTCGTCCAGCCTCTGCCGCTGCTGCTGGGCTACCTCGCCGCCGCCGGCGCGGGCGACGAGCTGCTCGAATTCCCTGCGCTCGGCGGCCAGGTCAGTCTGCTCGAGGATGAGTGGGGTGAACTTCGTGTTGAGCAGGTCGGCCAGGGTCTCGCCGCTGTGGGCCTTGAGGTAATCCAGGGCCTCAACGTTGGTCAGCCCCTTGAAGTCCCAGAAGGCGAGGCGCAGGTCGCGCTGATCGGGCTTGAAGGTGATGGTGGTGGGCACGGCGTAGCCGCCCGGGGCGAACCGGACCTCCTCGGCCTGGGCGGGCATGAGGAGCAGACCGCAAGGACCCTCGCCCTCGCCGCGGGCGACGTCGAAGACCTCGTCCTCGTAGAGCGCCCACCAATTGTCCGCCGCGGGCACGGCCGAGGTGGCTCCCTCCTTCACCTCGGTGGCGGGCGTGAGGATCCTGCGGGCGCCCTGGCGCTTGTAGTGGGAGGTGAAGAAGCTGGGGTAGCAGTTGAGCGCGAGGGAGATGGACGTGGGGGGCTGGTTGGGCGCCAGGAGAATCTGGGTCTTCAGGCAGCGGCCGTTGGGCTCGAGGACGAAGGACACGCGCACGCGGCCGCCGGGGTAGTCCCAGACCATGCGGCATAGGCCGCGGTCGCCGCTGTCCAGGGCGGCGAAGTCGGCCAGGGGATACTGGCCGATGTCTTCGCCGTCGAGGATGACGCGCAGGAAGCCGCTGTGGTACCAGTTGCAGGAGGCGGGCAGGGGCATGCCGATGTAGCCTTCGAGGGGGACGACCTTGGGGTCGTGGGCCTTGTCCACACAGGCACAGTAGCGGAGCTGGTAGGCCACGAGGTCGTTGCGCATGAGGATGTCGTGGTTGACTTGCTGGTGACCCTCATGGCCGGGATGGCCGGTCTGACGCAGGGCCGGGCCCCTGTCCTGCACCTCCACCTGCGGCGGTTCGTCGCCGGCCGCCGGGACCCAGGCGACGAGGACGACGGCGGCGAGGGCTATCCAGAGCCTGGACATTGGGCTGTCCTCCTTCCCTAGCTCGGCACGACCCACGGACGGGGGTCCCTTTCGCGGCGCGGCGGCCGGTTCCTACCCGGCTGGGCTCGGACAGGCGGGCAGAGGGGACCACCGCAGGGCCACCGCCGCAGGCACGCGCCACGAGCTGCTTCGCGCCTCGCAGCGCGACCTGCGACTACAGACGACCCCTTGTGGTCGCGGGTTGGCCGCGGGACAGGATGACAGAGCACCGAAGAGAACAGGACGGGGGAATCCGGTGTGTCGGGCGAGCCGTCGGTGGCGCACGGCAAGGAAGGAGGGCACGAGGGCCATGGCACGGTTCAGAGCGGCGCTGCTGTATGACGACGAGCTTCGGCGCGAGGCCAACGAGAGCCAGAGGAACTACTGGGCGGTCTACTACCGGGAGGTGCTGGAGCGGATCGGGCTACCGCACGAGGTGATCGGCCCGGAGGCGCTGTCCGATGGGACGCTGGGGGAGCACCGCATCCTGCTGTTGCCGCCTCTGGGCGAGGGATACCTGGGGCCGGAGGCGGTAGAGGAGCTGGCGCGGTGGGTAAGGGCAGGCGGGCTGCTCGTGGGCTTCGCGACGCGAGGACTGGACGGTCTCTTCGGCGTGCGCGTCGAGGACCAGATCCCGCAGCCGGGGGACGAGTTCACGCCGTCGGCCTGCCTGCGGCTGCGGGACGAGGAGTGGAGCATGCCGCTGCTGCCGGCGGAGGTGTCGGACGGGACGCTGCCGGTGCTGGCGCCCGTGGAGTGTCTGTCGGCGCCGGGGAGCCGGGAGCTGGCGCGGCTGTGCTCGCTCTTCGAGCGGGACCTGGGACGACCGGCGGTCACCTACCGCAGGGAGGGCGCGGGGGCCGTGTGCTACTGGGCCTTCGACCTGGCGCACTGCGTCTGGGCGATGCAGCAGGGGAGGCCGGTGGTGGATGACTATGACGGCGACGGGCAACTGCGGTCGAGGGACGGGATCGCGATAGGGCCGTGGCGGGGCGACCTGCCCTACGCCGACGTGATGCTCTTCGTGCTGCGGCGGGTGCTGGCCGAGCACGGGGCGGTGCTGCTGCACCAGCTTCCTCCGGCGGGCGACGGGTCGGTGCCCGACGCGGTGTTCCACTGGGGAGGCGACGACTGCGGCTGGCAGGAGGACTACCTGGCCGCGGCCGAGTTCATGCTGGGCGTGGGCCTGCCGTACCACATCAACGTCCAGCAGGTGCCGGCCGGGAACCATCTGCTGCCGCGCGAGACCTTCGAGCGGCTGAGGAGCATGGGATGCGAGGTGGGCATCCAGTTCCGCCTGGTGCCGCCGGACGGGACGGGCCTGTACCACTTCACGAGGGAGGACCTGGAGTCCCAGCTCAGGTGGCACCGCGAGGCCTACGAGCAGACGCCTGTGGTGACGGTGTTCAGCCGCTGCGAGTGGACGGGATGGGCCGAGCCGGCGCGCTGGCTGGCCGAGCTGGGCATGAAGGGTGACAACAACCGCTTCGGGCGGGCCGGGCCGCTAGGCAACCCGCTGAACACCCTGAGCTTCGGCTTCGGGACCTGCTACCCCTTCTTCTACTACGAGGACTGGAGGCGGGGCAACCGGCGCATCCCCTTCACCTGTCAGCCCATCACGGACTATGAGTGCGGGTTCCGGTTCCCGGAGGACACGCCGGACTACCACGGGCTGCATCGCTCGATAGATCTGGCCGGGTTCTGGAACCTCACGATGAACCTCTTCCGGCATCCCTACTACATCGTGCGCACGCGGTCGCAGCCCGAGGCCATCAAGCACTCGCTGGGGTACATGGCGGAGCGAGGCATCAGTCCGGTGCACCTGGGCAGCGACGAGATGTGCCTGTGGTGGCACGCACGCAGCGCCTCGGCCGTGGAGGAAGTGGCCCGCGAGGAGGGCGCCATCGCGATACGCACGCGCGCGGAGCACGTGTCGGGCTGCGTGGTGCAGCTCCTGGTGGGCGAGGGCGAGCCGGGCCGGGTCGAGGTGGAGGGCAAACCGGCGCGCTACGTCGTGCGGGAGCAGCACGGGGCACGGTGGCTGTACGTGCCGATGCCGGCGGGCGAGGCGACGGCCGTGGTGAGGCCGGGCGGCCCGTGACGCGCGGGCAGGGGACGCGCCAGCCGTCGCGCCGGGCCGATCACCGCAGCCAGGGCGCCTGCAGGCTGTCGTCGGTGTAGCCGTGGAGCTCGATGCGGTTGCCGTCGGGATCGCTCAGCCAGGCCTGCCAGCTATGGTCGGAGCCGAGGACCGGGTCGGTGACCTCGACGCCCCGGGCGCGAAGCTGCTCGACGGCGGCGGCGACGTCCTGGACCTCGAGGCAGAGGTGGCGGTAGGACGGCGCGGCGGCGTCGCGGACCTCGCCCACGAATAGCTCGATGAAGCTGCGTCCGCCCACGTGCAGGTACACCCCGAACTTGCGCCCCTCGTCGTTGATGAAGTCGAAGGCGTGCCTCAGGCCGAGAAGGTCCACATAGAAACGGGTGGCCTCTTCGAGGTCGCGAACGGTGAAACAGGCGTGCGCCAGTGCCTTGATCATGGCTTGTCTCCTTGTGCTGGCGTGGTCGGCGCTATCGCTGCCATGGGGGCGCCTGGTGCTCCCACTGGGCCTGACGACGCGAGTGTACCAGATGGGGGG
>CAZSOQ010000228.1:0-8528 GCA_964608495.1 uncultured Armatimonadia bacterium
TCGTCCAGAAGGCCCTCCAGGCCAAGGAAGAGGGCCGCGAGAGGGTCATCGTCTTCAACTTCAGCGGCCACGGCTTCTTCGACCTGAGCGGCTACGAGAAGTACTTCGCCGGCGAACTCATCGACTACGAGATGCCCACCGACGAGATCGAGCAGGCCCTGGCCGACGTCCCGAAGACCGGGTCCTGACGGACGCGGCTCTCGTCCATGGATCACGCGGAGCGGGCCCGCGCCGTCGGGCCCGCTCCTTCTCTTTGGGCATGCGAGGGGCGCCGCGGCCCTGTCCTCGCGGCGGCTGTGTGCCAGCCCAGAGGGAGGTAAGGGCCTGTGACCAAGCGCCCCGGCCAACTAGATCCTTCCGCGGCAGGCGCCGGCCCACCCCCCCGGTACCTGGAGGTACCGGGCGTCGGCCCCTGCCTGCTCCTCGCCGAGTTCGCCATCTTCACCGGGGAGCTGGGCGAGCTTGAGGCCCACGACGCCCGCGAGGACCCCGATGACCTGCTCCTTCGCCTGGCCGACGGCCGCGCCATCGTCCTCACCGGAGCCTACCGCTACGTGGACGCCGTGTACCGCTACTGCCAGCACTTCGAGAGGCGCCTGGTGCGGCCCGAGGAAGTGCCCGCGACCACCGATCGCGCCCGGCGCAGGGCCGCCCTGACCGAGGCGCGCCGCCGCAAGCTCCATCATCTCCTGCTGGTCGCCCGCGGCGAGGGCCTGGCAAACGTCGAGGACCATCCGGACCTGGCCGGGCTGCAGGAGTGGCTCGCCGCGCCCACCGGCGAAGAGCCCTTCCTGATCCCCGTGCGCCGCCTGCAGCGCATCCTCACCGACAGGCGTCGCGCCGCCGAGGGCCTATCGGTGCCGGGGCTGGGCGCCACCATCACCCTCCTGCCCCACGTCTACGTGCCCGGCGACCAGAGCGTCCCGGGCATGTTCGCCGAGTACGGCGCGCTCATCCGTGGGCGCCGCGTGCTCGATATGGGCACCGGCACCGGCGTCCTGGCGCTGCTGGCGGCGCGTCTGGGGGCCGCGTCTGTCGTCGCCACGGACATCAACCCGCAGGCCGTCGCGAACGCTCGCCTCAACGTCGAGCGCCTGGGCCTCGGGGGCCTGGTGGATGTCCGCGACGCCTCCGACCTCTTCGCCGCCGTCCCCGGCGAGGTCTTCGACTTGATCCTCTTCAACGCGCCCTGGATCCAGGGCGAGCCGCGGACCCTCTACGATACCGGCCTCTACGACCCCGGCTACCGGGTGCTCGACGGCTTCCTGGCCGCCGCGCCGGCCCATCTGGCCCCGGCCGGCGTGATTCTGCTGCAGTACTCGGACGTCTCGCGCACCCGGGGCGACGACAGCATCGCCCACCTCGAGGCGGCGGTCGAGGCCAGTGGCCTGGCCATCGTCTCGAGCCCCTTCATCTCGCGCGTCAGCCGGATCCTGGGCGAGCGCGAAACCGTCTTCGTCTTCGAGATTCGCCGCGCCGGCGAGGGCGACTGACGGGCCGCGGCAAGGGGCGCGCAGGGAAAAGCCGCTTGGCCCGGTCAGTCGGCCCGCCAGGCCAGGCGGCCTTGTTCCCGTCACAGGCGTCCCACGACGCCCGCGCGTCTCTCGTGCGCCCTCGGTTCCCGTTGCCGCGCTACTGCTTCGGCCGCACGAGCACCCTCAGCCTCTTCACCGAGTAGGACGCGGCGTTGTGCGTGAAGGTCCAGTCCCGCGTATCCCCCTCGCTGTTGCCGATGCCGATATCGGCATTGGCCCCCGCCTTCCAGTTGTTGATCGCGAAGATCGTCTGCTTCGCATCGTGGTTGTGGACCTGCATGCAGCCGTACCCGTCCTCGGGCGCGCCGGGCTGGTCGCCGAAGTCCCAGATCGCCGCGGACGCGTTGGGCACGTTCCCGCTGTTCGGCGGGCCGTAGTTGTGGGGCCAGAACTCGATGTTCCCGCCCGCCAGTCCGGTGCCCGTCGTGATGCCCGGTACGTTGGAGACCACGTTCATGTTCTGCACGGGCTGCTGGAACATCGCCTTGGAGGCCAGGACCGGGACGCCGATCTTCTTCACGTCCTGCGTGAAGGCGTCCATGGACACGTGGACGTACTGCACTTCGGCCCCGCCCTTCTGCAGCTCCAGGAAGTAGGCAATCCGGTCGAAGGGCCCGGTCACGTTGCCCGTGTGGTCCACCTCGTACTGGACCTGCGGGCCCAGCTTGGCCAGGTCCAGCGTGTAGACGAGCTGGTAATCCTTGGCCTCGGGCACGCGAAGCGCCAGGTAGTCCCTCTCTGGCACCTCACCCGCCCGGAAGGCGCCCGTGGGCAGGCCCTCCTTGTTCATGAGGTTCGGCTCGGCCAGCTTGCTCCACGCGAATCGCATGGCCGCGGCCTGCTTGACCTCGGGCGAGGACAGCACCACGGAATCGCCCTCGATCACCGCATCGGCCTTCACGAAGTCCGTGTCCTGCCCGATCATCTCGAACCAGGTCAGCGGCTCGCCGTCCCGCGACGCCAGCCCGCTACCCACGTTGTCGAATCGCACGCGCAGCTTGCTGCCCTCGATCTCCAGGGACTTGAAGGTCGGCCCGGAGCACACCAGGTCGGTCCGCCCATAGGTCCTCGCCAGGGCCAGCAGGGCCAAGCGCAGCCCCACGTCCTGCTTGTTCTTCGGGTGGATGTCCTGGATGTCGCCGATGTCGTTGATGACCACCATCCCGGTGTTGGGGATGACCTGGGCCGCCGCCTGGGCCTCCCAGAAGGTGGGGAGGATGGTCAGGTCCTCGTTGCCGTACTGCCACGGGGCGATCTGCACAAAGTAGAAGGGCATGTCGCTATTGTGCCAGACCTCGCGCCAGCCCTCGACGAGCGCCCTCGTTTTCTCCACGTACATCATCCCATCGCCATGATTGGACTCGCCCTGGTACCACAACGCCCCCCGTATCGCGTAGGGCACCAGCGGGTGGATCATCCCGTTGTACAGCGTCGTCGGCTGCTGGTGCTCCGTCAGCGGCAGCAGCTCCTGGGGGTAGGCCGGTGCCGCGTCCAGCTCCTGCTCTGCGGCCAGCTTCTCGCGCGCCTTGGCCAGCCACGCCGTGAGCTGGTCCAGGTACTCGGCCAGCCGCTCCTTGTACGGCTCCGACGACGGATTGGTGAGCGTCACGCGGTCGTGGATGCCCTTGAGGGCCGGCACGCGTTCGTAGCCCACGGGCGGCGCCCAGGGCTCGATGAGCGTTCCGCCCCAGGACGAGTTGATGAGCCCCACGGGCACCTTGAGCTCCTTGTTTATGTGCCGGGCGAAGAAGTAGCCCGCCGCGGTAAACTGGCCCGCCGTCTCCGGGCTGCACACCTGCCACTCGGCGTCGAAGTCGTCCTTGGGGAACCCGGACGGCATCTTGGGCGGCCTGAGCTGCCGGATCTCCGGGTAGTTCGCCTCGGCTACCTCCTGCGCCGCGTTGTTGCAGCTCGCCACCACCATCTCCATGTTCGACTGCCCCGAGCACAGCCACACCTCTCCGACGAGCACGTCCTCCAGGACGACCTGATTCTTCCCCCGTACCGTCATCTGGAGGGGCCCGCCGGCCGGCATCGCCGCCAGCTTCACCTGCCACTTCCCCTCGGCGTCGGCCTTCGCGGTCACGGCCGGCCTGTCGCCGATCTGGACGCTGACCTCCTCGCCGGCGTCCGCCCAGCCCCACACGGGCAGCTCCACGTCCCGTTGCAGCACCATATGGCTGCCGAAGACGTGCGGCAGCCTCGCATCAGCCCACGCGGCGGCGCCCCCGAGCGCCACGAGCGCGGCAAGAGTCACGGTTACAACCAACCGGGTCTTGAAACTCATGCTTCTTCCCTTCCTCTCGGAATGGCTTCTTCTCGGGGCCCTGTCGCTCTGGGCAAAGCGCCTCGCCCCTGCCACGGGCGCGCGCTCGCCCTCCCGCACGGGCGTCTCACGGACCCTCCCCACGACTGGAGCCCTCCATCCACCGCCCGGCGTGCATACTACCGCCCGCGCCCCGTGCCCGCAACAACGAGGCGCTTGCTTGCCGCCGGCAGGACCCGACGCGGTCCGCGGCGAACCCCACGTGGCCGCCCCACCGTCTTCGCGGGGCCACCGCGAGGCGAGAAGGGGGGCGGAGCTATCATCCCCTCGCCGCCCGGCGCGGCCGGGGGACCCAAGGTGAGACCCTTGCCGGCACGCCAGCGGACACTCATGTCCCTGCTCACCGCTGTTGTCACCATCCTTGCCCTCTCGCCCTGCTGGGCGCAGGAGGAGGCTACCATGACCGACCGAGTGCCCGAGAACCTCTACGTGGGCGATCTCGTCTCCTTTCCCGGCCCCTGGAGCTTCCAGTTGGGCCGCGCGGGCATCATCCTGGTCAGCGATCAGGAGCTCGAGGCCCTCGCCGATCCTGACAAGGTCCTCGACCTCAGCACCACCTTCGACAAGCGCGAAGAGAGTCTGCGCCAGGTGTGCGAGAAGGCCCAGGCCCGCGGCTGCCGCACGCTGATCCTGGCTTTCGACCACTTCTTCAAGCAGTACCGCCCGGGCCAGGACACACCGCGCCGCCTGATGCCCGATATGCCCGAGTACATCGAGCGCATCGCCGCGATCAGCAAGTTCGCGGCCGGCTACGGCCTGGGGCTCGAGCTCAGCCTGCTCAGCCCCCTGGAGATCGGCTCGGCCTACCGCGCCGCCACGGGCGAGTCCGGCCTGTGGATGCACTACCGCGAGGGCCGACGAGACCCGGCCACGGGCGCCTTCAGCGTTCAGCTCTGGCGCCACAGCCGGTGGTGCAACAACAAGGGGCCCATCGCGGTCGAGGACGCCGGCGTGCGGGTCTTCGCCTTTGCCGAGCGGCCCATCGGCGGCACGCCCTACAGCGTCGTCAAGCCCGAGGCCACCGTCGAGATTACCGACCTCGCCCAAGTCGAGGTCTACGAGGGCCTGGAGGAGAGACACGGCGAGTTCCGCGCCACCCGGATCCGCGTGCACGGCCAGGGGCGGGCCGACCTCGGCGCCCTGGACAGGGTGCTGGTCGTCCAGCAGTACCGGACGCCCGAGATGGACTACTTCAGCCCGCGCGCCCTGCCCTTCCTCACGGAGCTGGCGGACCGCTACGCCGACGCGGGGGTGAAGCTCAATGCCCTGTACTCCGACGAGATGCACATCCAGCAGGACTGGGCCTACCACGGCCACCACGACCACGGGGAGTTCGCCCTGCGCTACGTGAGCGACGGCCTGGCGGCCCGCTTCGCCGAGCTGTACGGCGAGCAGTACCGCGACTTCGCCCGCTACCTCGTGTACTTCTGCCGCGGCCAGCACGACACGGCCGGCGACCTGTCGGCCAAGTCCGCGGCGATGCACGTGCTGGGCTCCAGCCCTCGCGAGATCCGCGAGACAGCCCTGCTGCGCTCGCGCTACTACAGCCTGCTCCAGGACGGCGTGGTGGACCTGTTCGTCAAGGCCAAGCGGCACGCCGAGCAGCGGATGGGGTACCGGCTCGAGGCCCGCGCGCACGCCACCTGGGCGGAAAGCCCCACTTGCGACTCGTGGGACGTGGGCCAGGTCAACGGGAACCGGTACAAGTATGAGTACACGCCGGACTTCGTCTGGTCGAACACCGTCCATCAGGCGGCTTCGGCCTGCCACGACTACTTCAAGTGGGGCGACTTCCTCACCGGCAACGGCAACGACCACGCCGAAGGCGGCTGGCTGGATCGCGACTACCTGGGCCTCGCCCTCGCCTGCTCCACCGGCATCCTCAACGAGGTGCCTTACTCCTACGCCGCGCACTGGGGCATGCCCCAGGCCATTTCGCACCTGCGCCACATGCTCGCCTGCGCCTACGGCACCGCGGGCCTGCCCTACGCCGCCGTGCAGGACATGCAGCACCGCGACGTGGAGGTGCTCATGCTCTACCCGCTGGACCTGGTGGCCGTGGACGAGCGCTTCGGGAGCTGGATGAACCAGTACGGCTACGCCAATCTCATCACCGCCGCCAAGCTCCTCGAGCGCGGGCGCGTGGTGGACGGCGCGGTCGAGGTGGCAGGTCGCCGCTTCACCACGCTCGTCGCGACCTTCGAGCCCTTCCCCTCCGAGCGCCTCCTGGGCATGATGCGCGAGCTGGTCGCATCCGGGGGCCGGGTCGTCTGGTCCGGCCCGCCGCCGGTGCTCACCGCCGAGGGGGGCGACGCTCTCGCGCCCTGGTGTGACCTGATGGGCGTGGACTACAAGCCCGGCCAGGACGAGGGCCTGCTGGCCCCCGGCCGGCAGGTGAGCTTCGAGGGCGTCCTCGCGGGCGTCGCGCCCCAGGCCATCCTTACCGACTTCCTCGTGGACCGTACCTACCCCGTGGCCCCGAGGGAGGGCACGCAGGCCGTCGCCCGGGTCAAGCAGCAGGTCGTGGGCACCCACCGCACGCACGACGGCGGCGGCAGTGTCACCTTCCTGGGCTACCGTCCGCGCGACGACCAGTCCGCCAGCCTCGGCTACGAGACGCGCAACTGGTTCGAGGTACTCACGGCCCTGGGCGCCTATCCGCCGTCCGGGCGCTTCGACGGCGTCAATGACAACCCGGAGTACGTGTCGCGCACGAGCGACTACCTGGCCTGCCGCTTCCCCAACGGCGCCGTCACCCTCGCGCGGCATCTCTGCCACCTGGAGGAGGACTGGCCCGGCGGGTTCGCCCGCAACCGCGAACAGGACGAGGAGTACCTGAAGCGCTGTCCGCCACCGTCAGACGAGATCCGGCTGGAGGACGTGAAGGTCGCCGGGCACAGCATCACCTACTCGGGCCGCGGCGCGGCGGCCTTCCGGGTCAACGCGGACGGGGAGCTGGTGGCCTTCTGCGGCGGCGGGTGCCACGAGATCACCGTGGACGGCAAGACCACCGTCTTCGCCGACCGCGACCTGGGCCAGGTCACCTGGGCTCCCATCGCGCCCGACAGGCGCATCGAGGGCGGCGCGGTCTTCCAGTTCCTGGCCCGCGGTCAGGGCACGCTCCGCCTGCCGGCTTCGGGCCTGCCCGACGAGCTGTACCTGGTCAGCGAGGGCCCGACCCCCGGCAGCCGCGGCCAGGTTGTGCCGCACCGCCTCGAAGACAGGGAACTTGTGGTCGAGCTCACGGGCCCCGCGGCCGGGCGCTGGGTCTACGTCGTACCGGGCCGGCCGTGATCCACCTCGGGGCTGGGCGGGACAAGGACGGCCCCTTGCCGGCGACACGGGAGGCAGGGCGATGGGATGGTTGCACACGCAGCGCTGGCTGTGGCGACTGGCTCAAGCCAAGACGCGGGAAGAGAAGCAGCGCGCGGCCCGCGAGCTGGGCGTTCCGGGTAATGTGCGGGCGATAGACGCCCTCGCCGCCTGCGCGGCGGACAGAAGCAGCCCGGCCGCGGCAGAGGCGGTGAGAGCACTGGGCCGGATCGGCGACGCGCGATGTGTGGCGCCGCTGGGACGGGCCTTGGCTGACCTCTACCTGGCCCGCGAGGCCGCCTCGGCCCTGGGGGAGATGGGCTGCCCCGAGGCCGTGGACCCGCTCCTTCAGGCTCTTGCTCACATGTTGACTGTGCAGGAGGCGGCGGCGGCTTTGGCCAAGCTGGGCGACCCTCGCGCCCTCGGGCCCTTGGTTGAGGCCCTGGGGCGATATCCCAGCCCACCCTACGGGTCGAGCCTGGCTGAGGCCCTGTGCTCCTTTGGCCAGGCGGCGGTCCAGCCCCTCGTCGCCGCGCTGCTGGACCCCACCTTCCCCTCCGCGAAGACTGCGGCGGACGTACTCGCACAGCTCGGCTGGAGGCCGGCCACCCCGGCTCACAGCCTCGCCCACGCTTTGGCCACCGGCCAGTGGGAAGCCGCCGCCGAACTCTCCCGCGAGGACGCCGACGCGCTCGTGCAGGCCCTCGGCCACGCCGACCACGAGGTCAGAGCCACGGCTGCGAGGGCGCTGGCGGCAACCGGCGACCGGCGGGCCTACGAGTCCCTGCAGGCGATGCTCGCCGACCGCAGCCCGGAGGTGCGTGCGACGGCCGCCGCGGCTCTCGGCGGGCTTGGCGACGCTCGCGCGGTCGAGCCGCTCATCGCCCTGCTGGCGGATCGCGAGGCCTGGGGGGTGCGAGCCGCGGCTGCGGAAGCCCTCGGCCGCCTCGGCGATGCGCGGGCCGTCGAGCCCCTTGCGGCGGCGCTGGCTGATGAGAGTCACGCGGTGAGGGCAGCGGCGGCCTCGGCGCTGGGGCGCCTGGGGGACCGCCGGGCTGTTGAGGTGCTGCTCCCGGCGCTCGCGGACCCCGTGGCCGAGGTGCGAGAGCGTGTCGTGGAGGCCCTGGCCCGGCTCGGCGAGGAGTGGCTGGCCCGCGCCGTGGCCCTGGCGCTGAGCGGGCAGGACGAAGGCAGGCAGGGCCTCGTGGCTCTGGCGGCTAAGGGCGACAGGCGCTGTGTCGAGCCGCTGGTGACGGCGCTGTCCCACGGGCCCTTGCGCAAGGCGGCGGCAGAGTCGCTGGAGGCCCTGGGCGAGGGCGAACTGGCTCAGGCCGCCGTGGGTGACCTGGGGGCGA
>CAZSOQ010000229.1:0-8445 GCA_964608495.1 uncultured Armatimonadia bacterium
GCCTTCGGTCGGCCCCAGCCGAAGGCCTTCTGTATGCCTTCACGCGCCCCGACCCTCTCTGCGCAGCTGGAACTCCTGCCACCTCTCCTCCCTTCCCTCCCAACTCCCTGCCCCCACGCTTCGTGAATAGACCGGGCTACGCGCCCCGGACTGCCGACCCACTGCCCGGCCCTGCACCGTTCCTCACGGCTTCGCCTGTCCCCTGTGCCGCTACCTACCTGCCTCGGCCGCCACTTCCTCGGGCGCCAGAGCGCGCTTCCACAGCTTCACCTCGTCCAGCAAGCCGTGGAAGTACGCCGGTGACTGCTGCCCTTGCTCGCCGCCCCAGGCCTCTCGGCCCAGGACGATCGGCTCGGGGTTGGGCGCGGGGCTCTCGTCAATCTCCTTGGCGGCCACTGCCCGCCCGTTGAGGTACAGCACGATCTTCCGGCCCGCCTCGAGCGTCACGGCCACATGGCTCCACTTCCCGACCTCCAGCGCCGGCCCGGAGAAGTTGAAGGGCCAGAACTTCTGACTTGTGCCGCATCCCTCAAACCGCAGCAGGCCGTCGCTGATGCCCAGCACGAAGGGCGAGGCAGTGTTGCCGATCCGCTTCGCGACGATCCCCCGCCGCGCCGTGGTCCGCTCGGGCAGGACCCAGGCCGCGATGGTGATCGAGGTCGGGTTGCAGCCCGCGCCATCATCCACGCGGAGGTAGCTCTTCCCGTCAAGCCTGAGCGCCCGCCCTACCTTCCCCGGCGCGAAGGCCACGTCGCCCACGCCCACCGCCGTGAACCCGTTCCCCGAGGCATCCGGTACGCCCTTGGCGTCGCCGTCCTCGAAGGACCAGTACATCAGGGGCGCCGTCGCGTCAATCCTGGCGATGATCGCCGCCTGACGGGCCATCCGCGCCATGCTCTCGGCCCGTTGCACCAGCGCGAAGTGGTAGTTGACGAGCATCCCCTCGTCGCCGCGGTCGCGCACGCATTGCGCGTAGGTCTTCATGTAGCCGCGCGCCAGCTCCAGGCCCTTATCCGCCAGCTCGGCGGCGGCCGTCATCGCCTCGGGCGAAGCGGAGCCCTGAGCCTCTGCCGCCGCCAGCGTCTGCATGGTGTCCAGGTGTACCAGCGCGCACTGGCATCGGTTGGCGAGGTACTCGGCCCGGCCCTTCGCCCCGGCCGCCACCGGGGCCCCCGCCAGCTCGGCGAAGCGGTCTCGCGCGTCGGCGTAGAGCCCCCTGGCGGCGTCAAGGTGCTCCTGGGGGTACCCGAAGCCGTTCCTGAAGCGCCCCTCGTAGCAGAAACCGACGTTGAACAAGTGCGCCCGGCAGTATAGCGTGGCCTGCTCGAGCGCCTCGTAGGCCCTGCGCGCCGCGCCGACCTGCTCGCGCCCGTAGAGCCGCGCCAGGTAGCCCTCCAGCCATTCCTCATAGCCCCGGCCATCTCGCCAGGGCGCCTCGGCCAGCGCCGCCGCGTCCGCTTCCAGCCCCGACACCCGCCAGTGGTTGGCCACGAGCGTCTCCAGCGGCAGCTCCCGCGCGCTGGTCACGCAGTCGTAAACCGACCGCGGCCAGGTCTGCGGCAGGAACATGGACCCGTCGAACTCGATCCAGCTCATCACGCCGAGGCGGAGGTCCGCGCCCTTGAGGGCCTGCCATGTGGGCATCTGGTCGGCCGTCCCGCGCGCCCCGTAGTCCACCATGAGCTGCAGCCGGCTCCCCGCCGGCATCATCGCCCGCAGCGCTGGGACGCACAGCGCCACGGCCGCGGCGTGGGGCAGGTAGATCCCGACGGCGCCTTCCTTGGCCTCTCGCCGCATCCGCTGGGCCACACGAGCGTCCGCCAGCACATCCAGCGCCAGGTCCACGTACCTCAGGGTCGAGACAACCGGCCGGTAGAGCCCCTTCTCCAGCGCCGCGGCGGCCTCGGGCGCGTTGTAGGGCGTGAGGTTCACGCCCGCGTCCCTGGCCCCAGCGAAGCGCGCCTCATCCTCCGGGTCGAAGGGTATGCCGTATTTGCCACACAGACGCCTCAGCTCGGCCTTGAGGTCCAGTTCCGCCGGTGCGTCGCTGCTCCCCTCGACTGAGATGAGCTGGTACTCATCGGCCCGCGGATAGGCGTCCATGCACGCCAGCAGCCGCGCCACGGTCAGGTCGCGCATCAGGGCGTCCCGGCCGCCGGCCTCCTGCTCCCACTCGCCCAGGTGACCCGCGATGTCCCCCGGCGGCGACAGGGGCTCGAAGGACACCGCGACCTTCATGCCGCGGTGCTTCGCCCGGTCCATGACGGCCCGCATCCGCTCCTCGGTCTTGCGGTACAGCTCCTCGCCCTGCTCCATGCCCTCGAGCTCGGGCGGGAAGTACTGGGCCCGGTTGCGCACCAGCCTCCGCCCGATCATGTCCTCGGGCAAGAGGTACTTGCCGCCGAACAGGTGGGTGCCGACGAAGTAGGTGCCGCTGGTGGTCTTCGCGCCGCGGTACTCGAAGCGGAACCACGGATGGGTCGAGTAGAAGTGGAACATGAGGTAGTTGAGCTTCATCCGTGCCATGCGGTCCACCCAGTCGAGGAACTCCGATAGGGGGTAGGAGGACTGGTCCATGGGGAAGTTGAGGTGGAGCCGTAGCCCGCGCTCGGGGATGGAGGGCTTGCGGCGCACTTGCAGGCCCGTCAGGTCGAGCCGCGGGCGCCGGTCGGGCAGAATCTCGCCTGAGAACTCGAAGATCACACCGAGCCGCTCCAGCAGCTCGTAGGTCGCCCACAGCACGGCTTGCGGCGATCCGCCGGTCACGGCCACGGCCGGCGCGCCGCCGGCCCTGCCACTCCAGACGAGGATCTCCTGCTCCTCGAGGTCGCCGGGCAGTCGTGGGGTGAAGGTCCGCAGGGCCGAGTTGGACGCCGTCGTGCCCACGAGGACCCTCGCGCCGTCCCCGTCGCCGGACGCGATGGGCTCCTCGGTCAGCCGAGGCAGGTAAGCGCGAAGCTCTGACAGGGCATAGGTCTCCAGCGCCGAGGGCCGGCTGCCGCCGGCAAGCCTGATCGGTGCACAGGAGCCGGTGGGGCACAGGGCCGCGAACAGAAGACTGAGCAGGGCCACCCAGCGCGCGTGCATGGCGAACCCTCCCGTGGCGTGGTGATGCGGACGGCGCGCAGGGCCAGGCCGCGCATCCACCGGGCCCCAAAGCCCGCCCCTGGGCGGACCCGTAAGCTGCCCGCGCCGTGGCCGACGTCTCCCGAGGGCGGCATCGGCCCAAGCGCCGAGGGCGCGGCCGGCCGCCTCAGAGAGTGCGCAGGAAATCCACCGCCGTCTGGATGTCCCTGACCGGGTCGTCGCCGACCTCGCGCTCGATGGCGTAGTAGCCGTCGAAGCCGTGCTTGCTCAGGTTCGCAGCGAACCTCTCCCACTCCACCTGCCCCTCGCCCAGCGGGACTTCCTTCCGCGTGCCGTCGTCCCAGGCTCGCGCGTCCTTGGCGTGTACGTGAACCACGTAGGGCCCGAGCAGGTCCGCGCCCTCGACCGGCATGAACTTGTCCCAGGCGGCCTGCCGGTCGTACTCGACGCCGGTCCGCTGGGCCAGCGCCGGCGGCCACAGGATCAGGTTTGCCGGGTCATAGTTGACGCGGATGGCCTCGCTGCCCACCGTCTCGATGAGACGCTGGACCACGAGGGGCGGCTCGGGCCCGGTCTCGATTGCCAGGCAAGCCCCGACCTTCTCGCCGTGCCGCGCGATCTGCTCACAGTGACGCACGAAGCGCTCCCAGTGCGGATGGCTTGTGTCCTCGGGCATGACGCCGATGTGGGCCTGCCAGATGCCGCACTCCAGGTCCGCGGCCATCTCGAGGAAGCGCTCGCCGCGCTCGAGGTGTCCGGCCACGTCCTCGTCGCCCAGGTCCACCTCGCCGCCCCATCCGGACACGGCCGAGATCTCGAGCCCCAGGCTGCGAACGTGGTTCACCAAGTCCTGGCGCGCCGCCCCCTGGCAGTTCTCGGGCGAGAAGATCCCGCCACTGATGCCGATGTGCAGGCCATCGGCCCCCATCTCCTTGGCCTTCTCCATGCCCGCATAGGGCTCCATCCGCAAGCTGCCGAGCATGATCGCAATCTTCAGGTTAGGCATTGGGAGCATCTCCGTGTTCGCTCAGGATCGCAGCGCTAGCACGCGCTTTGCGGCAACTCCAGGTACTGCCTCAGGCGCGTCCCGGCCCACCGCCAGTGGTGCTCCGCCTGGCGCAGGGCGTCGTAGATGACACCCCAGTGGGACGCGTCGAGCGCCGGGCTCTGCCCACCGGGCGCCCCCGCCACCAGATGCGCCGTCATCACGTAGGCCGCCGCGCAGTCAAAGTTCCCGGCCGCCGCAGCCAGGCGCTCCTTCGCCCCTCGGTCGCCCGGCGCCTCGCCGTGGAGGCATCCCACGGCCTGGCCCGCCAGGAAGAGCTGGGCCGCCACATGTTCGGCGAAGCTCCCCAGCCATCCTGCCGCCCGCGGCCGGAGCGCGACATCCCCCTGCGAGGCCCTGGCCAGCGCCCGGCGCAGACTCTGGACGGCTGCCGGGCCGGCGTCCAGGGGGCCCTCGCGTCCCGCTACGGTCCTTCCCTCGCTAGCCGCCACGATCCTCCTCAGGATCTCACCGGGCTTCGGTTCGGGCTGTGGTTGCTCCGCCGCGCGGACGACCAGCAGCCGCTCCACCGAGCTCCAGGGACACAGGACCTGTGCGCCGCTCTCCAGCGCCTGCCGGGCCTCCTGCGTATCCGCGGTCCAGGCCGTCGTCGCGCCGCCCGCCTCGGCCAGGGCAGCGAGGGGATCGCCCTCGGGCGCCAGGGGCACCAGCTCCTGCGCCGACAGCGCCGGGCTGAAGTAGACCAGGGGGCACTGACCGCTCGCCGCGGCAAGCACGGCCAGGGGACGGGGCTCCAGGCCCAGATCGCTCAGGGCCTGCCGCACAAGCCGCGCCGGCTTGAGGCTCGCGCTCTCGAGCAGCCCGCTCAGCTGCAAGGGCGTCAGCTCCTCATCGTGACCGCCGCCGGCAGGTCGAGGACGGTCACCAGCCCGGGGCGCGCCTTCTCGACGAGAGGGATCGTGTTGGCAACGACCGCGGCCGTCGCCAGGTCCCCGTGGAATCCAGGCGAGACCGTCATACGCACGGGCGGCAGGCTCTCCATGACCAGGCTGTCGTGCTCGTCGTCCTCCTCCAGGGCCATGCGCAGCCGCATCTCGATAGCGACGCCATCCACGGCGAGGAAGGCGTGGTGCTGGACGCCTCGCACCTGCCCGGGACCCGCCCGCACGTGCTCGGTCTCGATGGGCCGGTCGGCCACGACCGGCCTCAGCTCCTCACGGATCCCGCCGGCGTCCCAGGACAGCCCGAGGCCCTCGGCGATGAGGCACACCGACTCCGCCAGTCCCACGTGGCCCACCTGCCCCTTGGCCGCCAGCTCGTTGAAGGCCTCGACGGCCATGCCGCAGCCGATCTTCCGCTGGAGCGACCCGCGCCGGCGCGAGGCGTTGACCACGCGCTCGACGAACACCGACCTGATGTCCACGACCGCGCGGGACGCGACCACGGGGAGCATGTCCATCACGAAGCCCGGGTTGACGCCCGTGCCGAGCACGGAGACGCCATGGGCCTTGGCGAGTTCGTCCAGCTCGTCGGCCACCTGGGGCGCGCGCAGCCACGGGAAGCTCAGCTCCTCGCAGGTCGAGACGACGTTCAGCCCGCGCTCGACGAGGCGCTTGACCTGGCCGGCCACGGCGACCGTCTGCGAGCCTGTCGCCAGCACAGCGACCGTCGGATTGCAGGCCGACGCAGCCACGTAGTCCCACGCCTCGTCCAGGCTCGCGATGACCGGCTGCTCGGCGACGCTCGGGGGCAGGCCGTCGGCGAACTCCCCGGCGAAGCGTCCCGCCAGGTGCTCGGCCGAGTCAAGCAGAAGCACCGGCTCGGCTCGGCCGGTGCTTGCTGCTCTTCGCAGAATCTCCACCCCTACAGGTCCCAGACCCACGTGTACTGTCCGGATTGCCACTGGCTCTCTCTCGGCGCTTAGATTGGGAACTTGATGTTGGCCGACACGCCCACTCCGCCGACACCCTTGACCGTGTCGGTCTCGGCCTTGCTGGCCGTGATGGGGATCAGGGCCACGCCGCGCAGCCTGCCGATGCCGAGCTCCACCTCGGCGCAGGCCTGGACCTTGGCGACCTGGGTGGGCGGCCCCATTACCTGCACGGCGCCCACCGCGGTGCCTCCCTTGCCCACTCGCACCACGGGAACCACCTTGGTCGCGCCCTCGATGGCGGCGTCATGTTGGCTCAAGGTCGTGTTGATGAACTTGTCTATGTCGGGCCCGAACCTGGTGACGACCCAGCCGATGCCGAAGATCTTCACGAGGTCTCCCACCGCGCCACCCAGGTCCAGGGCGCTGACTTGAGCCGGTGGCACGCCGAGGCCCAGCACGAAGGCCCAGACGACCAGGGTCGCCACTCCGATTATGCTTGCCTTGCCTGATAGCATCTATCTTCCCCTCCTGACGTGCAGTAGGTATCGCCGGCTCGCGGCGCCCTAGAAGCGGTACTTGGCCAGGCCCACTACGCCCACGCCCTGGATCCGCTGCAGGGTCTGACCCGGCACCTTGGTGGACACGGGCACGTACAGCTCGATCTCGAGCGTCTTCTCGTAGTGGGTCTCAAGGGCGGCCACCGCCTGCACCATATCCACTCGGCTCTTGGGGCCCTTCACCCGCGCCATCCCCAGTTGCTTGCCCTCGCCGAGGCTCACGATGAGGACGTCCTTCTCGGTGTAGGGCTCGGGGGGCTGCTACTCGGCGGCCTCGGACGGCGTGGCCGGCTCGCCGCCTTCGGTCGGCTGGGTGGGCTCGGGCGGCGCAGGCTCGGGAAGGCCCAGGACCTGGCGCAGGGCCGTGCGAAGGGACGCCGCCCACTCCTCGGCCACCTCGGGCCGCGGCTTGCCCAGGGCCTGAGCCTGGGCGTCGTCCACCGTGATCAGTGGCCGGTCCTTCCAGAGCACCACGTTCAGCCCCTGGACCACGCCCGCCGTGAAGTCCTCGGGCATGGCCCCCGCGGCCAGGGCATCGTTTACTCTCTTGGCCACGACGATGGACCGCTCATACCCAGTCAGGCCACCGGCCGTCGTCTCCACGGTGAACAGCGCCTTGTCGTTGAGGTACACCATCCCCTTCTCCTCTCCCCCCTCGATGACCCTCTCGGCCCGCGCCGAGACGGTGACCGCGGCTTCCTCCTCCTCATCGGCCCAGGCCGTGGCGCCGGCCCAGCCACGCGCGCGCAGAAGCTGGCCGGCCCAGTAGGCGCCTGCGACCAGTGTGGCCACGGCAAGCAGCCACAGGACTCTGTGCATCCCTCGACTCATTGGTCTTCCCTCCATCATGGCCCCCGGCTTGCGTCGGGGGCGGGTTCGCACGGGCTACAGCGTCACCGCATCGGCCAACTGGCAGGCCAGCTCCGCGGCTCGCTCGCCCGACAGGAGCATGCCGCCGAAGGCGGCGCCCATGCGAGGGCCCGCCGCCACGGCGTTGGCCGCCATGCCCGCTACCAACAGCCCGGGATAGACCTCCCGGGTGTTCTCGACCAGTACTCTCTCGCCGACGGCCGCCCACATGGGCTTCTCGCCGGGCACGTCGCCCTCGGGGGAGCACATCCTGGCTCCCGGTATCTTGCGGATCACGGTGCGGCACACAGAGGCGTCGTGCCCGCTGGCGTCTATTACCACCTTGGCCCGCAGAGCCATGGGGTCCACGTGCAGCCGCGCCTGCTCGACGGCGTGCCAGTTGATCACGACACCGGCCACCCGGTCGTCCCCGCGGATCACGACGTCCTCCACGTTCAGCCCCACCCAGATCCTGGCGCCCAGGTCCAGGGCGGCCGCGGCGGACTTGGATACGGCCTCCACGGGGTCGGCCACCAGGTACCCCTCCTCCCACTCCCGCATCCTGATGCCGATGTCGTCGAAGAGGCGGCGGGCCTCCGGCTCGATGACGACGCGCGGGAAGAGCATGCCTCCCGCCCACATCCCGCCGCCTACGTGGAGCTGCCGCTCGAAGACGGCCACTTGGTACCCTTTCTCCGCTATCAGCCGGGCGGCCGTGAGCCCCGAGGGCCCGGCGCCCACTATGGCGCAGTCCAGCTCCAGGCTGGCTGTGAAGTCCTGAACGAAGCTACCGATTATCGCGCGGGTAATCGCGCTCTCTTCGAGGTCGGCAAAGGGGCCTTGCATCCCAACTCCTCCAGGTAGTAAACTGCAGGCCATTCGCGGCCCAGTGTGCCGCGTATCATACCACGCGTCACTAGCTGTCACAAAGGGCCATACTGCCAGCTCAGGAAGTGTACCCACATAGGGAGGCGATCCGCATGGACCCCATCCGCATTGACCTGCCGATCAGCGAGATGCCGCGCCAGTGGTACAACATCCAAGCCGATCTGCCGAAGCCGCTTCCCCCGCCG